>JAJSZB010000150.1:0-15532 GCA_050613715.1 Streptomyces sp. IBSBF 3018 | reverse complement strand
GGTCGGGGGGAAGGCCGCGATGGCGGCGAGGCAGGTGCGGACGTCGGCGGTGGTGACGTCGGGGCGGATGGCGTGGGCCGCGTGGGCGCGGGTGACCAGCTCGTGGAGCGCGCGGGCGTGCTCGCGGCGGTCCTCGACGAAGGCGGCGGCCGCCGGGTGCGGGCCGAACAGCGCCTGGTCGATGCCGCGGTCGCGCAGCCGGCGTTCGGCGAAGGCGCGGACGACACCGCTGAGCGCGCGCCAGGCGTCCGGCTCGGCGAGCGCCGCCCGCATGTCCGCGCGGCACCGCGCGACGTGCTCGGCGAGCGCCGCGGCGACCAGGTCCGCGCGGGTCGGGAAGTGACGGTGCACGGTCGCGATGCCGAGCCCGGCGCGCCGCGCGATCTCCCGCATCGGCACGTCGATCCCCTCCGCGGCGATCGCGGCGCGCGCCACCGCGACGATGTGCCGGCGGTTGTGCGCCGCGTCCGCACGGGTTTTCCGAGTCACCGTCTCCTCCGTGTCTCTCACTTCCGACCGGTTCGCGGCCGATCCGGATCAGCCGCTCCGCTTCCATGTCTACCGTGGGGCGGCGGCGCCCGGGCGGTCCGGGCCGGAGAGGTGGGCGTGGTCATGCTGGCAGTGCGGTTCGACCGGTTCGGTCCCCCCGAGGTGCTCGGCGTCGGCGAGGTCGCCGAGCCGCACGCGGGCGAGGACGAGGTGCGGATCGCGGTGCGGGCCGCCGGGGTGTCGCCGGTGGACCTGGCGCTGCGCGCCGGTACGTCTCCGTCCGCCGGCGGCCTCGCCCTGCCGCACGTGCCGGGGGTCGACGCGGCCGGGGTGGTCGACGAGATCGGCCCCGGGGTGGCGGGCGTGGCGCTGGGCGACGAGGTGTTCGGCGCGGTCGACATCGCCCGCCTCGGCGGCGCGAGCGCGCGGTTCGCGGTGCTGGCGTTCTGGGCGGCCAAGCCGGCACGCATGCCGTGGACGGAGGCGGGCGGCGCGGCGTCCGGCGTGGAGACGGCGACCCGGGCGCTGGACCTGCTGGAGGTGGGCGCGGGGACGACGCTGCTGGTCGACGGCGCGACCGGCGGCGTCGGCAGTCTCGCCGTGCTGCTGGCGGTGGCGCGCGGCGCCCGCGTGATCGGGACCGGCAGCCCGGCCGGCCACGCCTTCCTCGCCGATCTGGGCGCGATGCCCGTCGCCCACGGGCCGGGGCTGGCGGACCGGGTGCGTGCGCTGGGCGCCGGCGGCGTCGACCGGGCGCTGGACGTGGCCGGGGCGGGTTCGCTCGGCGAATTGATCGCCCTCGCCGGCGGCGACCCGGAGGCGGTGGTCACGCTCGCCGACTTCACCGGGCCGGAGCGCGGCGTACGGGTCAGCCTGGGCCGGTACGGCGGTCAGCCGGACGGCCGCCACGGCCTGGCGGTCGCCACGGCCCTCGCCGCGGAGGGCCGTTTCCGGGTTCCCGTCCACGCGGTCCTCCCGGCGCGGCGGGCGGCCGAGGCGCACACCGCGGCGGCCACCGGTCCGCGCCGCGGCAAGACAGTCCTCGACCTCACGGACCTCACGGACCTCACGGACCTCACCGCGCCCGGCGACCCGCCGGCCTCCGGCTGACGGGACGCCCTGGCCCCGGCGCACCGCGCGTCATCCCCGGCGGACCGCACATCTTCCCCCGGGGCACCGCGCGCCCTCACCGCCGGCTGTGCGTGCGGCGTCTGTGTTCCTCCTCGAAGAGCGCCATGAACTTCCGCGTGCGCGCGTCGGGTTCGGGCGGCGTCGGGTCGTCGTCCTCGACGCGCTGGGCGGCGGGCGCGAGCGGCGGCGGGACCGGGTCGGGGTCCGAGGGGCGCGGGCCCTCGGGGCCGTCGGGGCCGACGCGGATCAGGCGTTCGACCCGGACGATGCGGAAGTGGCGCCCGGCGACGTCGAGTTCGTCGCACTGCTCCTCGTCCAGCCGGTCGGCCGCCCGCTTGTACGTCTCGTGTTCCGCGGCGGTGAGGTCCTGCTGCCAGGGGACCATCACCCGCAGGTGCAGGGCGAGTCCGTCGCGCGCGTCGCCGGGGGTGGCGGCGGTGCCGGTGGAGTGCGGGCGCCAGCGGCCCCCTTCGCGCTCGGCGGCCATGAACGTCGCGGGCAGCAGCACCCCGCCCGGATGGCTGCGCGCCGCCACCCGCGAGTCCTCGCGCACCTCGCGCGGCACCGTGCCCTTCTGCCGCAGCGCGGTGAGGAGTTCGACCCGCAGCACACCCGCGGCGGCCGCGTGTCCCGCGTCGGCCGGGTGGATCACCAGGCCGGCCGCGGGGTCCTGCCCGGCGCGCGGGTCGCCGTTGCCGCCGCGTCCGCCGCCGTCGTCCGGGTCGGTGCCGCGCGGGGGTTCGGGGCCGTCCGGGCCCATCCGGATGAAGCGCTCCGCCCGGATCACCCGGAACCGCTCGCCGCGGACGGTGAGTTCGTCCAGCGGTTCGCGGTCCAGCCGTTCCGCCGCGGCGAGGTACTGCGCGGCGGCCCTGTCCTCGCCGCGGTCGAACGCGGCGCGGGAGGCGGTCCGCAGGTGGGCGGCGAGCGCGTCGCGCGCGTCCTGGGGGGCGAGACCGGCGACGTAGGGATGCAACTCCCAGCCGCCGTCGCGGCGTTCGCGCGCGGAGCCGAAGACCGGGCCGCCGGCGAACAGCGTCGAAGGGTACTTCTTCCGCGCCTTCCACGCCTCGATGTCGGCGAGCCCCGCGAGGGGTCCGTCCGGCGTGGTCGGCCCGGCCGTGCGATCCGTGGGTACGTCCTCGGCGCTCGGGTTCATGCCACCAGCATGCCCACCCTGCCCACCGTCGCGGGGCGGTTTCCGGCAAAGGATCATGGCCGGACCCGCACTTTGCGTCATGTTGCGACGTCAGAGCGTCACAGCAATTCCGCCTCCGGCCCCACCGTGCCCGTCGTGCGCCGCCGTCCCGTATGCCACTGTCACCTCTCCAGCATCCGGGCGATGCCCTCGGGCGAGAGCAGATGGTCCACCGCGCGGCGGCGGGCGCCCTCGATGCCGGCGCGCCGGCCGAGCAGCGTGGTCTCGATGGTCACCGTGCGGGTGGCCAGCGGCAGCGCGCGGCGGTAGACGGCGGCGCGGATGTCGGCGAGCAGGTCGTCGTGCAGGCTGGCGATGTTGCCGCCGAGCACGATCGTGTCGGGGTTCCAGAAGCTGACCAGCGACGCGAGCACCTCGCCGATGCGCTGCGCGGCCAGCCGCACCTGGCGGCGGGCCGCCGGGTCGCCGGCCGCGACCAGCCGCACCACGTCGGCGACCGACCCGACCGGCAGTCCGGCCTCGCGCAGCCTGGCGGCGATCGCCGCGCCGGAGGCGACCGCCTCGACGCAGCCGGTGTTGCCGCAGTGGCAGAGCACGTCCTCCTGGCCGGGCACCCGGATGTGGCCGATGTCGCCGGCCGCACCGGACGCTCCGCGGTGCACGGCGCCGCCGGAGACGATGCCGCAGCCGATGCCGGTGCCGACCTTGACGTACATCAGGTGGGCGGTGCCGGGCCGCTGCGCGTACTCGCCGAGCGCCATCATGTTCACGTCGTTGTCGACCAGGACCGGGGCGTCGTAGCGGCCGGCGAAGAACTCCGGCACCCGGTAGCCGTCCCAGCCGCGCATGATCGGCGGCCTGATGACCGTGCCGGTGCTGGCCTCCACCGGGCCGGGCACGCCGATGCCGATCGCCCGCACGTGCTCGGGCGGGTGGCCGGCCGCGGCCAGCAGCCGGCCCAGCTGCTCGTGCAGCCGGGTCAGTACGGTCTTGGGCCCGGCGTTGATGTCCAGGTCCTCGGTGGCCTCGGCCAGTACCGCGCCGCCGAGTTCGGCGACGGCGACGGTGCTGTGGGTGGCGCCGAGGTCGACCGCGCCCACCACCGAGGCGTGCGAGGCGAGTTGGAGGGCGAGCGGCGGGCGGCCCCGCTCGGTGGCCACCGTGCCGGTCTCGACCAGCAGGCCCTTGCCGATCAGCAGGTCCACGCGCTGGGCGACCGCGGCCCTGGACAGGCCCGTCGCGGCGGCCAGTTGGCTGCGCCTGGTGGCGCCGCCCGCCACCAGGCCGGCCAGCTCGCTGAGCGCGGTCAACTGCCGTTCGCCTGCTGCCGTCACGTGCGGCCCGCCCTTCATCCGTCTCCGCGCGTGCTCCCGGCCCGCACATTTATGACAGAAGTTAGCTTAAACAACGCCATTGTCAACCGAAAGACTGCTGGCTAGCGTGTGAGCCATACGAAAAGGGAGGGCAGTTGTGGCTGAGACGCCAACGGCGCCGGAGTCCGCGGGGGCGGCGCACGACCGGCCGCACGGGGCACCGGCGCTGCGTACGGCGATCGCCGGCGCCGGGATGATCGGCCGGGTCCACCTGGACGCGGTGCGCCGGTCCGGCGCGCCGGTCGCCGGGATCAGCGCCTCGACGCCGGCCCGGGCCAAGGAGGCCGCCGCGGCGCTGGGCGTGGCGCGGGCCTTCGACTCCTCCGAGGAACTGGTCACCAGCGACGACGTGGACGTGGTGCACATCTGCACGCCGAACGACGCGCACGCGCGGCTGGCGGCGCTCGCGCTGCGGGCCGGCAAGCACGTGGTGTGCGAGAAGCCGCTGGCCACCTCGGCCGCGGCGGCCGCCGAGCTGGCCGCTCTCGCGGCGAGCAGCGGGAAGGTCGCCGCGGTGCCGTTCGTCTACCGCTACCACCCGATGGCGGCCGAGGCGCGGGCCCGGGTGCGCGACGGGCGGGCCGGCGCGGTGCGGCTGCTGCACGGCCACTACCTCCAGGACTGGCTGGCGCTGCCCGGCGACACCAACTGGCGGGTGGACCCGGTGGCCGGCGGGCCGTCCCGCGCGTTCGCCGACATCGGCTCGCACTGGTGCGACCTGGTGGAGTGGGTGACCGGCCACCGCATCGCCGAACTCACCGCGCTGACCCAGACCGTGCCGCGCGATGCCGCCCCGGGGGGTGTGAGCGCGCCAAAGGGTGGGAGCGCTCCCACTCCCACTGAGGACGTCGTGCAGCTGCTCTTCCGCACCGACGGCGGCGCGACCGGCGCGCTGACGGTGTCCCAGATCTCCCCCGGCCGCAAGAACCGGCTGTGGTTCGAGGTGGACGGCGCCCGCACCTCGCTCGCGTTCGACCAGGAGAACCCGGAGTCGCTGTTCGTCGGCAGCCGCGGCGAGAACGCCGTCCCGGTGCGTGATCCCGCGCTGCTCTCCCCCCCCGCCGCCGGCCTGTCCACGGTGCCCGGCGGTCACCCCATGGGCTACCTCGACTGCTTCGCCGCCTTCGTGCGGGACGTCCACCGGGCGATCCGCGCGGCCGGGGACGGCGGCGCGGGCGAGCACGACGGCGGCCCCGCGGGACCGCCCACCTTCGACGACGCCGCGCGCATGGTCCGCCTCACCGAGGCCGTTCTCGGGTCCGCGGCGGACCGGTCCTGGAAAGAGGTCTCCTGACATGAAGCTGGGCTTCCTGACCGCCTGCCTTCCGCAACTGCCCCTCGACGAGATCGCCGCGTGGGCGGCCGGGCACGACTACCAGGCGCTGGAGGTGGCCGTCTGGCCGTCCACCGGCTCCCGGGACTTCGAGGCGAGCCACATCGACGTGGCGCACTTCGGCGAGCGCGAGTCCGACGCGGTGCGCGCGCTGTTCGACAAGCACGCGCTGACGCTGTCCTCGCTGGCCTACTACGAGAACAACCTGCACCCCGACGAGGACCGCAGGGCCGGGATCGCCGCCCATGTGCGGGCCGCGGTCGACGCCGCCGCGCTGCTGGGCGTGGAGACGGTCGGCACCTTCGTCGGCCGGCACCCCGGTCTGACGGTCAGGGAGAACATCGCGCTGGCCGAGCGCGCGCTGCCGCCGCTGGTGGAGTACGCGGGCGAGCGCGGAGTGAAGATCATCATCGAGAACTGCGTGATGGAGGGCTGGCACCCCGACGGCTACCCGGGCAACCTCGCCTACTCCCCCGAGCTGTGGGAGTGGATGTTCGACCTCGGTCTCTACCTCAACTACGACCCCTCGCACCTGCTGTGGCTGGGCATCGACCCGGTGGCGGCCCTCAAGCCGTACGTCGACCGCATCCCGCACGCACAGGCCAAGGACGCCCAGCTCGACCCCCGGGCGCGGGACCGCTACGGCTTCTTCGGCCGCGCGGTGCAGCGTGCGGACGGCTGGGACAGCGGCTGGTGGCGCTACCGGGTGCCGGGGCTCGGCGACGTCGACTGGCGCCGGATCGTCGACACGCTCTACGAGGGCGGCTTCACCGGGGTGCTGTCGGTGGAGCACGAGGACCCGGTGTGGAGCGGCGACGTCCGGCGGGTCACGCAGGGGCTGGAGATCGCCCACCGCACGCTGCGCCCGCTGATCGTCGGCTGACCGCCGAAACCGCCCCCGGCCGCGCCCGGTTCGTCCTCCCGGGCGCCGAACCCGCCCTCGCCCGCACCGGGTTCGCCCTCGCGCGGCCGAACCCGCTCCCATCTCGCCGTACTTGGAGGAATCGCTTCGATGGCCACACCCCTGAGCATCCAGCTCTACACCCTCCGGGACCAGCTCGCCGCCGACCGCGACGGCACGCTGACCCGGCTCGCCGAGATCGGCTACCGGTCGGTGGAGGCGTACGACCCGATGGCCGATCCGGCCGGATTCCGCAGGAAGGCCGACGAGTTGGGCATCGGCGTCGCGGCCACGCACGCGTACGCGCTGTTCGACAAGGACGCCGACGAGGTCTTCGACGCGGTCGCCGCCATCGGCACCGACCTGGCACTGATCCCGGGCGGCATCGCGCACGAGGAGTTCACCACCCTGGACGGGCTGCGCCGCACCGCCGACCTGCTCAACGGCTTCGCGGAGCAGGCCGCCGACCGCGGCATCCGGATCGGCTACCACAACCACTGGTGGGAGATCGAGCCGCGCTTCGAGGGCCGCACCGCGCTGGAGGTGCTGGCCACGCTGGTCGCGCCCGACGTCTTCCTGGAGGTCGACACGTACTGGGCGCAGGTCGGCGGCGCCGACGTGCCGGAGCTGCTGCGCACCCTGGGGGGCAAGGTGCGGACGCTGCACGTCAAGGACGGTCCGGCGGTCAAGGACGAGCCGCACGTGGCGGTCGGCGAGGGCGTCGTCGACGTGCCGGCGATCCTGGCCGCCGCGCCCGAGGCGATCCGCATCGTGGAGCTGGACACCTGCGCCACGGACGTCTTCGAGGCCGTCGCCCGCTCGCACGCCTACCTCACCGCCCTGGAGGAGCGCTCATGAGCGGCGGACCGGTCGGCGTCGCGCTGGTCGGCGCGGGGGTGATCAGCACCCAGTACCTGACGGCGCTGTCCACGTTCCCCGACATACGGGTGCTGGCGGTCGCCGACCTCGACACCGAGCGGGCGCGCGCGCAGGCGCAGGCGTACGGGGTGCCGGTGCACGGCGACGTCGCGGCGGCGCTGGCGGTGCCCGAGGTGGAGATCGTGGTCAACCTGACCATCCCGGCCGCGCACGCCGAGGTGGCGGCCGAGGCGCTGCGCGCGGGCAAGCACGTCTACGGCGAGAAGCCGCTGGCGCTGGCCCCGGCGGACGGCGCGAAGATCCTGGCCGAGGCGCAGTCGCGGGGACTGCGGGTCGGCAGCGCGCCGGACACGTTCCTCGGGGCCGGGCTGCAGTCGGCGGCGCGGGCGCTGGGCGCGGGGCTGATCGGCGAGCCGGTCAGCGCCGCGGCGGTCACCCAGGGAGCGGGCCCGGAGAGCTGGCACCCCAGCCCGGAGTTCCTCTTCCAGTACGGCGCGGGGCCGCTGTTCGACATCGGCCCGTACTACCTGACCGCGCTGGTCGCGCTCTTCGGCCCGGTGACGCGGGTGGCGGCCACCGCGCGGCAGGCGCGCTCGCACCGGGTGATCGGCTCGGGGCCGAAGGCGGGGACGACGTTCGCGGTCGAGGTGCCCACGCATGTGCACGCGCTGCTGGACTTCGCGGGCGGGCCGAGCGCGTCGGCGACCTTCAGCTTCGACTCCGCAGCGCCGCGCCGGATGATCGAGATCACCGGCACGGAGGGCGTGCTGTCGCTGCCCGACCCCAACACCTTCGAGGGGCCGCTGCGGATCAGGGCGCTCACCGACCCCGGCGAGGAGTGGCGCGAGCTGCCGGTGACGGGCACGGTCGCGGGGCGCGGCATCGGCGTGCTCGACATGGCGCGCGGTCTGCGCGGCGGCGTGCCGCACCGGGCGTCCGGGGAACTCGCGCAGCACGTCCTGGAGTTGATGTCCACGGTGACCGACGCCGCGCAGCGGCACGAGGTCCTCGGCCTGGACTCCCGTGCCCCGGTGGTGGAGACACTGCCGGACGGGTGGGACCCGGTGGCGGCGACCCTGACCTGACCCGGGGTCCGCCACCACCGTCGCCCGGCCGGCCCACCCGTGGGGGGATGGGTCGGCCGGGTCCTTCGCGTACGGGTTCCCGCCCGGCCGCCGTGCCCGAGGTCCGGCCGCTGCGGACGGTCGGCGAGGCTCGTCGCCCCCCGCGGGCTCAGCGCCGGTGCTCCGCGTCCTCGGCGTCCCGCGGCCGCCGCAGTCCGCGGTCGAGCAGGACGAAGAGCAGTCCGGCGGCGCTGACCGCGGCCATGATCGCGGCGATGGTGTGCAGTCCGGAGTCGTCGGCCCCGGTGTGGAAGAAGACGCCGATCAGGGCGGACGAGGCGATGGACCCGATGTAGCCGAAGGTCCGCATCAGCCCGGCCGCGGTGCCGATCTGGTCCGCCGCGGCCTGGCGGTACAGCGCGGTCTGGTTGGCCGGCGCGAACGTGCCGAGCGTGACGCCGAACACCAGCGTGAGCACGATGATCACCACGACCGACGTCGAGCTGTCGATCAGCAGGAACCCGATCGCGCCCGCCCCCGAGGCGACCGCGCCGGCCACCAGGGCGGAACGCACCAGGTTGCGTGCGGAGATCGGACGCATCAGCAGCGCGGACAGCCCCGTCATCGGCAGCAGGAGCAGTCCCACGGTGCGCGAGGAGTACCCGTGCGCCTCCTCCAGCCAGTCGCTCACGCCGTACAGCACCGAGTACACGCACAGCGAGGTCAGCCCGAACCGCAGATAGGTGCGGGTCAGTGCCAGGTCGCGGACCAGCAGGCGGACGTCGAGGAACGGCGTGGCGGCGACCCGCTCCCACAGCACCAAGGCGACCGCGAACGCCGCGGCGACGCCGAGATACGCCCACCGCGCGCCGGGCAGGCCGTCGAGGAACAGCAGCAGGGCGCTGAGCGTGGCGGCGAACAGCGCGATGCCGGTCAGGTCGATGCGCGAGACGACGTCCCTGGCGCCGAGCTTGGGGCCGTCGCGCCGGTCGGCCGGCAGCCAGAGCACGGCGAGCAGGAAGGCGACGACCGCCACCGGCACGTTGACCACGAAGGTGGAGCGCCAGCCGAAGGCGTCGACGATGACCCCGCCGACGGGCAGGCCGAGCGCCGCGGTGGCGGTGCCGGCGATCTGGAGGCCGCCGAGCACGCCGCCGGGAGGCTCGGACAGCCCGGCCTCGCGGGCCCTGCGGCGGATGATCAGCATGGCGCTGGGGTAGCCGCCCGAGGTGCCGACGCCGATCAGGACGCGGGCCACGACCAGCGTCGCGATGTCCCGCCCGAAGGCGCCGACGACACCGCCGGCCAGGACGAGCAGGATGCCGGCGAGGAAGACCCGGCGGGGGCCGAAGACCTCCGCGAGCTTGCCGCCGGTCGGCTGTGCGATCGCGCTGGCCAGGTAGAGCGCGGAGACCAGGACGGCCGTGCTGCCGACGGACACGTGCAGCCCGTGGGCCATCGGGACCAGCGCGGTCGCGATCAGCGAGCTGTTGACCGGGTTGAGCGCGGAGCCGACGTACATCGGTGTCACGAAACGCCAGTTGAACGGCGCGGTGGGGGCCTGCGCGGGGGATTCCGCCTGCCGGGTGCTCATCGCCCTCCTTCCGCGGTGGGCCGGACCGGTCCCCCGTTGGCTCTACGCTCCTGGGACCGGCCGGACGGCTCGATATGAAGTCCAGCCTGTGTAGTTTCACATTAGTAGTCTGTCCGAAGTATTTCAAGGCGGTGTCCCCCTGTGCCCGACGAAGCCGAGGTCCCCCCGGCCGCCCACACGGCAGCGCGCGACCTGCTGGTGCTCTTCCGCCGGCTGCGCAAGCGGCTCCGCGAGGTGCCCGGCAGCGGGCTGAGCCCTTCTCAGACGTCCGTGCTGCTGCGCCTGGACAAGGACGGCGCGTCGTCGACGACGCTGCTGGCGGCCGCGGAGGGAGTGCGGCCGCAGTCGATGACGGCGGTCCTCAACGCGCTGGAGGAGACGGGGCTCATCCGGCGCAGCCCCGACCCCGAGGACGGGCGCCGGCAGGTCATCACCCTCACCGACGCGGGCGCGAAGCGGGTGGCCGGCGGCCGCGAGGCGCGCCAGGACTGGCTGACCGTGGCGATGGCCGAGCGCCTGGACGCGCGGCAGCTCGCCGTGGTCAACGAGGCGCTGGCGCTGCTCGGCGAGGTGGTCGAGGGCGGGCCGGCCGTGCCGGCGCCGTCCCCGCCGCGGCGCGGGTCCGGAACGCGCCGGACCCCCTGATCCCGGGGACGGGGTCAGGGGGTCGGTGGGCCGGGTCCGGCCGCGCGGCCTCGGCGCCCGGCGGCCGGGCTCGGCGACCCGGCCGGGGCCGGATCAGGGCCGGACCGGGCCCCGGGGTCAGCGGCGGGTGCCGCAGTCCGGGCAGAAGGCGGCGCCGGCCGGCAGCGTCGCACGGCAGGAGGCGCAGGTGTCCTGGGCGTTCAGTCGGGTGCCGCAGTTGGGGCAGAAGGCCGAGCCGTGCGTCTCGTGGCTGCACTGCGGGCAGACCAGCTGGCGCGGCGCGGCGGTGTCGAACGACGCGGCGTCCGACTGGCCGGCGGCGTAGGAGCGTTCGGCGACCGCGTCGTTGAGGCCGCGCTGGCGGGCCGCGACCGCCTCGGCGGCGGCGTCGGGCGCGCAGGTCAGGCAGATGCCCTGGCCGGCGTTCCAGCACCGGTTGCACACGTAACCGGTGCAGCGCGGGCAGCGGTTGAAGTGGGTCTGGGCGGTCTCGATCGCCCGCCGGAAGGCGGCGTCGCGGGCGTGCCCGTAGCCCGCGCCGGCCAGGCCGTCGGCGGCGCTGGACACGCCGCTGCCGGTCCGACCGAGCAGCCCCCAGGCCGCGTTGACTCCCTTGCCGACCCAACTGGCCATCCGGGCGCCCTGGTACGCCTCGAACGGTGAGCGCCAGGTGTCCTGGCACCGGTGGCAGGAGAACTCGAACTGGAACCCCGCGCCGGTGCCGTGCTCCTCGCACAGATCACGGTAGTTGTTGCTGAAGTAGATCTCCGCGGTCACGCCACGCCTCCCCGAGCGTCCTCCGGCCGGGCCCCTGCCCGTAGCCGGTCCCCACCGGCCAGGGACGCCCCGAACGACCCTTCCGGTTCTGCGCGCGCGATGGGCGGCGCAGGCGGAGAACACTGTCGCACACGCTTCCGCACAGCGCCCACCTCAGCTGTCACATCACGCGTTTCCGCCGTGTTCCATCGTGATCCGTCGTGATCCGTCGCGATCCGCCGTTGATCCGCCGTCATCCGCCGTGATCCGGTGCCGGCCGCGCCTCGGCCGACCGGGCGTTTTCCGCGCCACCGGGGCCGTCAGGGGCGGGCGGCCGGACTCGACCGCGCGGATCCGGGGTACCTGGAACCGGGGTCCCGGCACCGGGGCCGAACCGGCAGACAACGAGGAAGGTAGGTGGCCGCCGTGCGCGGAGCCGTCATCCACGCCCCGGGGGACGTACGGGTCGAGGAGCGCGCCGACCCGGAGATCAGCGCACCGACGGACGCCGTCATCCGGACGGTGGCAAGCTGCGTGTGCGGCTCGGACCTGTGGGACTACCGCGGCGCCGATCCGTTCACCGAGCCCAAGCCGATGGGTCACGAGTACGTGGGCGTGGTGGAGGAGGTGGGCCGGGACGTGGCGCTGGTCAAGCCGGGCCAGTTCGTCGTCGGCTCGTTCTACGCCTCCGACAACACCTGCGCGAACTGCCGCAACGGCTACCAGAGCAGCTGCCTGCACCGCGAGCCGCTCGCCGCGTCCGGCTGCCAGTCCGAGTACATCCGGGTGCCGCTGGCCGACGGCACGCTGGTCGCCACGCCGGAGCCGCCCGACGAGGCGTTCGTGCCGAGCCTGCTGGCCTGCTCCGACGTGATGGGCACCGGCTGGTACGCGGCGCTCGCCGCCGGGGTGCGGCCCGGCGCGACGGTCGTGGTGGTCGGGGACGGCGCGGTGGGGCTGTGCGCGGTGCTCGCCGCGCGGGAGCTGCTCGCGGGCGCGGGCGAGGCGGGCGCGACGGGCGGCTCGGGCGGATCAGGGGGCTCGGGCGGCGGTCCCGGCCGGATCATCGCGATGAGCCGGCACGCCTCGCGGCAGCGGCTCGCCGTCGAGTTCGGCGCCACCGACATCGTCGCCGAGCGCGGCGACGAGGGCGTCGCGCGGGTGAAGGAGATGACCGGCGGCATCGGGGCCGACGCGGTGCTGGAGTGCGTCGGCACCGGGGACTCCATGCAGCAGGCGCTGCGCTGCGCCCGTCCGGGCGGCTCGGTGGGCTTCGTCGGCGTCCCGCACGGGGTGCGGATCGACGGCGCGCAGCTGTTCTCGTCGCACGTCGGCCTCCACGGCGGGCCCGCGCCGGTGCGCGCCTACCTGCCGGACCTGATCGAGCGCGTGCTGTCCGGCCGGATCGACCCCGGCCGGGTCTTCGACCTCACGCTGCCGCTGGAGCAGACCGGCGAGGCGTACCGCGCGATGGACGAACGCAGGGCGGTCAAGGCCCTGTTGCGCCCCTGACGCCGGGTCAGTGCTGGTGGCGGGTGCGGAAGCCGCGGCGGCGGGTGCGGTGCGGGCGGCCGGAGCGTACGGGGTCGGCGGCCAGCGCGAAGGTGACCGCGACGCACGCGCCGCCGAGCCCGCCGCGGGTGATCGCCACCGAGCCGCGGGTGGCGCCCGCGGCGCGGCGTGCGATGTCCAGGCCGAGCCCGGTGGACGGTCCGGTGGCGCCGGCGCTGCGGCCGCGCGCCACGGCCGCCTCGGGGTCGGCGATGCCGGGCCCGGCGTCCTCCACCACGAGCGTGACCGCCTGCGCGCTGCGTTCCAGCCGGATCGCGAAGGCGGTGCCGGACGCGGTGTGCCGGAACACGTTGCCCGCCAACGCGTCGACGACCGCGATCAGTTCGTCCTCGGGCACGGCGACCGTGCTGGTCTCCGGCGTGACGTGCAGCGCGAACGGCCGGTTCTGCTGGCGCGCGAGCACCGCCCAGAACGCGGCGCGCGCGGAGACCACGTCGGCGGCCACGCAGTGCCCGGGGTCGGCTGCGGGGGCCGCCGCGCCCGTGGAGGCCGATGTCCGTTGCGGCCCCGAGGAGTCGGGGGCGCCGGAGCCCCCAGGGGTGCCTGCGGGCCGACGGGACGACTCCCGGGGCGACTTGGCGAAGTCCGGGGAACGGCCCGGCCCGTGGGACGCGGCAGCCCCGAAGGCCCCGGCCGATCTGCCCGGCGCCGCGGCGGCGGACGTCGCGCCGGCCGGGCGTACGTCGAAGGGCGCGCGGGCGGTCTCGATGATCGCCTGCAGCTCGGACTCCAGCGCGTCGATCGCGGCGGTCAGGCGGCGCGGGTCGCCGGGCCCGCCGGGCACGCCCGCTGTGTCCGCGCCACCACCGGGGCGTTCGGCGCCCAACGGACCCGCCACGCCCGCCGGACCCGCCACGCCCGCCGGACCCGGCACGCCCGCCGGGCCCGCGCCGCGCGCCTCGGCCTGCTCGGCGGCCAGCCGCAGCGCGGTCAGCGGCGTGCGCAACCGGTGCGAGAGATCCGCGACGAGTTCGCGCTCGGTGGCGAGCAGGACGACCATGCGCTCGGCCATCGCGTTGAACGCCGTTCCCGCTTCCCGCAGTTCGGGCGGGCCCATCGGCTCCACCCGCGTGTGCAGGTCGCCCGCGCCGAGCGCGTGCGCCGCGCCGGACAGCCGCCGCGAGGAGCGGACCACCCGGGCCGCGAGCCGGTCGGCGACGAACACCGAGCCGAGCACCAGGCCCAGCGCGAGCCCGGCCATCACCCACCAGGACCTGGCGACGCCGCGCGAGAGGTCGGCGGACGGCACGAACTCCTCGACCACCGCGACCCGTCCGCCGCCGAGCACGACCGGCTGGAGGTAGACCCAGCCGCCCGGCACGTCGCGGGCCAGCGACTCGCCGGCGCTCTGCGCGCGCCGCAGCAGCGAGGCGGGCGCGTGCGAGGCGCCGAGCAGGGTGCCGCCCGGCAAATGCACGGCGAGCCGGTCGTCGGGGTCGACGCTGGCGGCGGCCGAGCGCAGGCTCGCGGCGTCGGTGGTGAGCGCGAGCACCGGCGCGAGCGCGGCGGCCCGCTGCTCGGCCGCGGTGACCGCCTGGGTCCGCGCCTCCGACCTGACCAGCAGCGACAGCGGTATGCAGAAGGACAGGGCGACCATCGTGGTGACCGCCAGGGCGATGCCGGCCAGGGTCCGTCTCAACGCGGTGCGACCAGTTTGAAGCCGACGCCGCGCACGGTGTGCAGATAGCGCGGCCGGGCGGCGCGCTCGCCGAGCTTGCGGCGCAGCGCGGACAGGTGCACATGCACGGTCTGGTCGTCGACGTAGGGCTCGCGCCACACCTCGGTGAGCAGCTCCTGCTTGGACACCACCGCGCCGGCCCGCTGGCACAGATACGCCAGCAGGTCGAACTCCCGCCGGGTCAGGTCGAGTTCACGGCCGGCCAGCGCCGCGGTCCTGGCCTGCAGGTCGATGTCCAGCTCCCCCACCCGCAGCGGCGCCGGGTAGCCGCCGAGCGCGTGGCCCGCCAACCCCCCGCCCGCTCCCCCGAGTCGGCCGGCCGGACCCGCGGGCTGCGGCGCGCGGTACGGCTCCGGGCGCTGGGTGCGCCGCAGTACCGCGGACAGCCGGGCCTGCAACTGCCCGCCGGAGAACGGCTTGACGAGGTAGTCGTCCGCGCCGGAGTCGAGCAGCCTGATGATCTCGCTCTCGTCGTCGCGGGCGGTCGCCACCAGCACCGGCACCTGGGAGATGCCGCGGATCATCCGAAGCGCGTCGCGCCCGTCGAGGTCGGGCAGTCCGAGGTCCAGCACCACGGCGTCGAACCGGGCCTGGGTGACCTCGCGCAGCCCGCCGAAACCGTCCGCCGCACTGCGCACGACGTGCCCGAACGCGGTCAGCGCCTCCAGCAGCGAGGAGCGGATGACCGGGTCGTCTTCTATCACCAGGACGCTGGCCATGCGGCACACGGTAGCGGATCGACCGGGGCGGTCAGGTACGACCATGATGGTCCCCGTGCCCCGGCTGCTGCGCTACTTCCTGGTCTGGCTGTCCTGTACGGCGGTCACGGTGACCGCCGTGTTCCTGACCGTGCGGTACGTGGTGCACTCCACCGCGCCGCTGCCGCCGACCGCGCACGGCATGCCGACCGAGTACGCCGCCGCGCCGACGATCGGCACCGGCACGATGTCGCCCAGCC
>JAJSZB010000014.1:0-43123 GCA_050613715.1 Streptomyces sp. IBSBF 3018 | reverse complement strand
CCGTAGGGGCGGCGCTACCAGCGCGGGGGCGGGGCGGTGAGGCGGTCGGCGAGGCGGGCCAGCCGGGAGCGCGGCCGGGGCGCGTGCGCTGCGCCGGCGGCGACGAGGTGCTGGGCGGCGTCCAGCGAGATGGCCGGCGCGGCCGGGAGCGTGTGCCCCGGGTCCGGACGGCGACCGAGGGCGGCGTCGAACATCGCGCAGCCCGGGGGAAGGTCCTGAGCAGCCCGCGCCGCCGGGTCGGCCGGGGGGAGGGCCGGGGGGAGGACCAGCGACTCGTGGGCGACCTCGCGCAGATCCGCGCCACCCGTCGCGTCGACCGCGAGCACGCGCGCGCCGGCCCGCCGCACCGACGCCAGACGTTCGAGGAGCACGCCCCCGACCTCCGCGGGCGCCACCACGAGGACCGTCTCACCGCGCCCCGCCGCCGCCAGCCGCGCCAGCCCCACGGACAGGTGCGGCCGCGCCCCCTCCGGCACCCGGTGCCGCACCAGCGTGGGCGCCAGCTCAGGAGCCGACGCCCAGGCCGCCTCCTCCTCCAGGTGCGCCGCCATGTGCCACGGCTCGTACGCGTGCGTGCCCACCAGCAGCAGCCCGCCGCCGCCCCGCCGCGCGGCGCCCCGCAACGCCGCCCCGAACTCCCGTGTGGCCTGCGGCCATTCGGTGCCGGTGAGCGCCTCCCGCAGCCGGGCCACCCGTAACGCGTCCATCACGGCATCCTGCCGCGCCGCTCCCGAGGGGCGCCACCGAACAGCGGCCGAACACCGTGCCCCGTGCGGGGGCGTCCGGCGATGGGGGACAATGGCGGCACGACACGCCGTACCGCCCGTACCCCTGGGAGCCCCCGCCGATGCCCCGCCTCGCCCTCTACGCCCTCGTCATGTGCCTGCTGGCCGTCGCCGCCGCGGCGGTGTCCTTCGCGAAGGGCAGCTGGCTCGGCATCGTGTGGGTGCTGCTCGCGGGCGTCACCAGCAACATGTGGTGGTACTACCGCCGCAAGGCCAAGGCGGACGCGGCGGCGGCCGACGCGCGGGCCCGTCAGGCGTAGCCCGGCCCCGCCCCGCCGATCCCGCCCGTCAGTTCTTCCAGAAGCGGAACAGCGCGTAGCCGTAGTCCGCGTACGAACCTGGCACGTCGAACCAGCCCAGCACGTGGTAGATCGCGTCGAAGAACTTCACGTTGACCGACGGGATCCACAGCACGCCGAACACGAACAGCAGCCCGAACTGCGCGAACGGCTCGACCTGCCGCTTGAACGCGGGCGACAGCCACGGCTCCCATATGCCGTAGCCGTCCAGACCGGGCACCGGCAGCAGGTTCAGCAGCGCCGCGGTCACCTGGAGCATCGCCAGGAACGCGAGCGCGGCCAGGAAGTTCGTCGGCCAGGTGTCGGCGGCGCCGGTCCAGAACGGCACCATCAGCGCGAACGCGAAGACCACGTTGGTCAGCGGGCCGGCCGCCGAGATCAGGCTGTGCCGCAGCCGGCCGCGGATCCGGCCGCGCTCGATGTACACCGCGCCGCCCGGCAGGCCGATGCCGCCCATGATCACGAAGATCACCGGCAGCACGACGGACAGCGCCGCGTTGGCGTACTTCAGCGGGTTCAGCGTCAGATAGCCCTTGGCGCCGATGCTCAGGTCGCCGCTGTGCAGCGCGGTGCGGGCGTGCGCGTACTCGTGCAGGCACAGCGAGACCAGCCAGCCGGAGACCACGAACAGGAAGATCGCGAACCGGGCGTCCGAGGCGAACCCGGTCCACACCGCCCAGCCGGACACGGCCATCACCGCGGCGATGCCGAGGAACACCGGGCTGACCCGGCTCTCGCTGCCGCGCTGCACGCGGCGGATCGGGGTGACGCTCATGGGACGGGCTCTCCTGCGAACGGGATACGGCGCGGACCGGGCACGCGGGACACGGCCTGGCCGCCCGATCATGCCATCCGCCGCGGACGCGGCACAGGCCGTACAGGCTCTGCCCTCACCAACGCGCGCGCCCGGCGTCCGGTTCCTGCGCAGGGAGCGGTACGGGCAGGCGGCGCGGCGCGGGCCCGCACTCCGCGACGGGGTACGGGCAGGCGGTACGCCGTGGGCCCGCACTCCGCGACGGGCAGGCGGCGCGGCGCGGGCCCGCACTCCGTAACAATGGGCCCGTGCGATACGTGATCCTCGGCACCACCCAGGCCGTGCGCGACGACGGCACGCCCGTGCCGCTCGCCGGCGGCAGGCTGCGCGCGCTGCTGACCGCGCTCGCGCTGCGGCCCGGCCGGGTGGTCGGCGCGGACGCGCTGATCGACGAGGTGTGGGACGGCGACCCGCCGGCCGGGGCGACCGGCGCGCTGCAGGCGCTGGTCGGGCGGCTGCGCCGGGCGCTGGGGCATGCCGCGGTCGGCTCGGTCGAGGGCGGCTACCGGCTGGAGGCGACCCGCGACGACGTCGACCTCTACCGTTTCGAGCGGTTCGCCGAGGAGGGCGGCCGGGCGCTGGCCGACGGCGACCCGGTCAAGGCGGTCGGGCTGCTCGGCGAGGCGCTCGCGCTGTGGCGCGGGCCGGCGCTCGCGGACCTGCCGGACCGGGGGACGGCGGCGGTGCGCGCGGAGGCGCTCCGGCTGGGCGCGCTGCGGCAGCGGCTGACCGCGGAGCTGGCCCTCGGCCGGGCCGGACAGGTGCTGCCCGAGCTGGCCGAGCTGGCCGCGGCCCACCCGCTGGACGAGCCGGTGCACGCGCTGTGGATCCGCGCGCTGCGGGACACCGGGCGCACCGCGGACGCGCTCGGCGCCTACGAGAGCCTGCGCCGCACCCTCGCCGACGAGCTGGGCGCCGACCCCAGCGCCGAACTGCGCGCCCTGCACGCCGAGCTGCTCAACCCGGCTCCGCTCGCGGCCCGGCCGTCCGGGCATGCCGCTCCCGGGGGCGACGGGTCCGGGACGTACGGGTCCGGGACGTACGGGTCCGGGACGTACGGGTCCGGGGTGCACGGGTCCGGGACGTACGGGGACGCGGGCGCCCGGCCCGCGGGCTACGGCTCCGGGCACGGCGGAAACGGCTCCGGCCACGGCGGGCACGCCGCCGCCGGCGGGCGGGGGCATCGCGCCGGGGACGACGCCGGCGCGACGGCGAACCGCCCGGCAGCCGGCGCGCGCGGCAGACGCGCGGCGAGCGGCAACGCCCGGGCCCGCCTGACCAGCTTCGTCGGCCGCGAGCGCGACCTGGAGGCGGTGCGCGGGGACCTCGCGCGGGCCCGCCTGGTGACGATCACCGGGCCCGGCGGCACCGGCAAGACGCGGCTGTCGCAGGAGGCCGGCGACCTGGTGGCGGACCGCTGGCCGGACGGCGTGTGGTACGCGGAACTGGCCCCGGTGAGCGACCCGGCGACCGTCCCCGAGGCGGTGATCAGCTCGCTCGGCCTGCGCGAGACGCTGCTGCACTCCGGCAGCGCCGCGGAAGCCGCGATCGCCGCCGAGACCAAGCCCAAGGACGCCGCCCGGCAGCTCGCCGACTACTGCGCCGGCCGCAGCCTGCTGCTGGTCCTGGACAACTGCGAGCACGTCATCGACGCCGCGGCCACCCTCACCGAGCAGCTCCTCGCCGACTGCCCGGGCCTGGCCGTGCTCGCCACCAGCCGCGAACCGCTGGGCGTGCCGGGCGAGCTGGTCCGCCCGCTCGACCCGCTGCCGGACCCCACCGCGCTGCGGCTGCTCGCCGACCGCGGGGCCGCCGCCCGCCCCGGCTTCACGATCGAGGAGGACCCCGCGGCCTGCGCGGAGCTGTGCCGCAGGCTCGACGGACTGCCGCTGGCCATCGAACTGGCCGCGGCCCGGCTGCGCAGCCTCTCCCCGCGCCAGCTCGCCGACCGGCTGGACGACCGCTTCCGGCTGCTGACCGGCGGGAGCCGTACGCTGCTGCCGCGCCAGCAGACCCTGCGCGCGGTCGTGGACTGGTCCTGGGACCTCATGGAACGCCCCGAGCGGGTGCTGCTGCGCCGCCTCGCCGTCTTCCGCGGCGGCTGGACCCTGGAGGCGGCCGAGGCGGTCTGCGCCGACCCCGCGCCGGGGGACGCGGTCGCCACGCACGCCACGGACATCGCGGATGCCACGCATGCCACGCATGCCACGGACGCCGCGGACACCTCGGCCGCCACGATCCCCGGCGGGAGCGCGGCGGGCGACCGTATAGACGCCCCCGACACCGCAGCCCTGCTCGCCTCCCTTGTCGACAAGTCGCTCGTGCTCGCCGAGCAGGGCGAGGACGGCGTGCGCCACCGGATGCTGGAGACCATCGCGGAGTACGCCGCCGAGCGGCTCACCGAGTCCGGCGAGCGCGCCGCGGTCGAGGCGCGGCACACCGCGTACTTCAGGGAGTACGTCCGCACCGCCGACCCCAGGCTGCGCGGCGCGGGCCAACTCCTGTGGTTCGAGCGGCTGGAGCGCGAGCACGAGAACCTGCGCGCCGCGCTGCGCCGCGCGGTCGCCGCGGGCGACGAGCAGCAGGCGCTGCAACTGGTGCTCGGCTGCTCGTGGTTCTGGGAGGTGCGCAACTACGTCTCGGAGCGCAGGACCTGGCCCGCCGCGGTGGCGGCGCTCGGCCCCGACCCGTTCGCCTCGCCGCTGCCCGAGCCGCAGCCGCTGGAGCGCGGACCGCTGGACGACCCGCCGCCGATGGAGGGCGAGCGGCTGCGCGAGGCCCGCCGCTGGGTGCGGCTGATCGACGCCTCGGCGCGCGACGGCGACGGGCAGTGGTTCGGCGACCCCGACCTCGGCAGGCTCGGCGCCGAACTCGTCCGGGCCTACCCGCCGCACCTGCCGCAGTCCGCCCGGCAGCCGGGCATCATGCGCCCGTTCGGCGCCTTCTTCACCGGCGACTACACCCGGCTGCGCACGATGATCGACGAGACCGTGCAGGCGTGCAGGACCTACGACCGGCCCTGGGAGCTGGCGTTCGCGCTGCAGATGCGGGCGAAGATCAACAACGACGTCGGCGACCTGCTCGCGGACTCGCTGCGCGACATCGGCGAGAGCCGGCGGCTGTTCCAGCGGATCGGCGACGAGTGGGGCGCCGCCGAGACGCTCGTCGCGGAGGCCGAGGCGTCGATCAACGGCGGGCAGTGGGAGCACGCGATCGAGTGCTGCCGCGAGGGCATCGCCCTGGTCCGCAAGATCGGCTCCGAGCAGTACGTCCCGGTGCTCACCGTGCGGATGGGCGACGCGACGATCAGCGCGGGCCGGCCGGAGGAGGGCGAACGGCTGCTGCGCGAGGGCGTGGCGGAGGCCGAGCGGTTCGGCGCCCACAACGACGGCGCCGCGTTCTTCGGCCGGATGCTGCTCGCCCTCCACCTGGGCCGGGGCGACCGGGTGGACGAGGCGCTCGGGATCGTCGAGCAGGCGCTGGGCGACGCCACCGCGGCCGAGCTGTCCCCGGACGGCGCGCACGGCTTCGTCGCCGGTGTCATCCAGTCCCTCAAGGGCTATCTGATCGGCCGGTCCGGCGACCCGCGGGGCGGCCTGGGCATGATCGCCGAGAGCATCGGCGTGCTGGCCCGGCACCCGCTGGCGCATCTGATCAACCCCCGGCTGCCGATCATGCTCATCCCCGGCACGGTGGAGCTGCTGACGCTCCTCGCGGAGGAGGCGCCGGGGGAGGACGCGGCCCGGCGGCGGGCGCGGCGCGCGGCCATGCTGACAGGGGTGCACGACCGGCTGCGCCCCTCGGTCGTCCCTCCCGCCGAGGCCGTGCGGCTGGCGGAGCTGCGGGCGCGGCTGCGGGCCCTGCTCGGCGAGCAGGAGTACGAGGCCGCGTACGCCGAGGGCGACGGCCCCTCGGTGGAGGAGGCCGTCGCCCTGATGCGCGACGTGGACTGACGGGCGGCCGTGACCGGCCGGTGGCTGTGACCGACCGGCGGCCGTGGCTGACCGGGGGCCGTGACCGATCGGCGGCCGGGCGCACCGCGCCCGCGGTCAGGTCTTCTTGCGGAACTGCGCGACCGCCAGCGGCATGGTGACCAGCGTGATGCCGACCGCCCACGCCAGCGTCACCCACACCGAGTGGGCGACCGCGCCGCCGTTGATCAGCGCACGCGAGGCGTCCGCGAGGTTGGACAGCGGGTTCACCTTGGTGAAGTTCTCCAGCCAGCCCGGCATGGTGGTCGGCTTGGCGAAGATCGAACTCCCGAACTGCAACGGCATCAGCACCAGCATCGCGACCCCCTGGACCGCCTGGGGCGACTTCATGGTCAGCCCCAGCAGGATGAAGATCCACATCAGTGAGGCGCCGAACACCCCGGACAGCGCCACGGCCGCCAGCAGATGCGGCACGTCGGTCTCGATGCTCAGTCCCAGCGCGAACCCCATGCCGAGCAGGATCGCGATGGCGATGAGCATGCGGCCGAGCTCGACCACGATCTTGGCGATCAGCACCGAGGACCGCGCGATGGGCATCGTGCGGAACCGGTCCATGACCCCCTTCTTGAAGTCGTCGTTGACCCCGGTGCCCACCGCCATGGCGATGTTCATGCCCATCATCGCCATCAGGCCGGGGATCACGTAGTTCACGTACTCGTGCTGGTGGCCCTTGCCGGTGATCGAACCGCCGAAGACGTACACGAACAGCAGCGTGAAGATCACCGGCATCAGCAGGGCGTCCATCATGGACTCCGGGTCCTGCTTGATCTGGAGCATGTTGCGGCGCGCCAGGGCGCCGATGTGCCGCAGGTTGGCCCGCAGGCCGATCCTGCCGTCCTCGGCGCCCGTCCTCAGCGGGACGGCGGCCGTCGTCGCGGTCGCCGTGCTCATACCGACACCTCCACCTTCGCGTTGTCGTCGTTGTTGCCGTTGTCATTGCTGCCGTTGCTGTCATTACCGCCGTCGTCGCCGTCGCCCTGCTCCCGTGCGGGCGCGGCGTCGCCGGACTGCGGCGGCGTCTTCTGACCGGTGATCGCCAGGAACACCTCGTCCAGGCTCGGCAGGTGCGTGCCGATGCCGGCCAGCGCGAAGCCCCGCGCGCCCAGCAGCGAGACCACCGCGGTCAGCTGGTCGTCGCTGAGGATCGGCACGCTCACCACGCCCTCGGCCGGGTCGGCGGTCGCGCCGGCCACGCCGTCCAGGCCCGCCTCGGCGATCGCGGCGGCCATCGCCGCGCCCTGCGCCGGATCGGCCGGGCGGATCTGCAGCGTGCGGCCGCCGACCCTCGCCTTCAGCTCGGCCACCTCGCCGCGGGCGATCACCCGGCCGCGGTCGATGACCGTCAGCTCGTCGGCGAGCTGCTCGGCCTCCTCCATGTACTGGGTGGTCAGCAGCACGGTCGCGCCCTCGGCGACCATCCGCTGCACCTCGTCCCACACCTCGTTGCGGGTGCGCGGGTCCAGGCCGGTGGTCGGCTCGTCCAGATAGAGCACCGCGGGCCGGCCGATCATGCTCGCCGCCAGGTCCAGGCGGCGGCGCATGCCGCCGGAGTACTGCATCGCCGGGCGGCGGGCCGCCTCGGTCAGCGAGAAGCGCTCCAGCAGCTCGTCGGCCCGGGCCCTGGCGTCCTTGCGGGACAGGTCGAGCAGTCGGCCGATCATGTAGAGGTTCTCGCGGCCGGAGAGCTTCTCGTCCACCGAGGCGTACTGCCCGGTCAGGCCGATCACCCGGCGCAGCTGCCGAGGCTGGGTCAGCACGTCGTAGCCGGCCACCCGGGCGCTGCCCGCGTCGGGCTGCACCAGCGTGGACAGCACCCGCACCAGCGTGGTCTTGCCCGCCCCGTTGGGGCCCAGCACGCCCAGGACCGTGCCCTGGCGCACTTCCAGATCCACCCCGTCGAGGGCCTTGGTCTCGCCGTAGTGCTTGACCAGACCCCGCACCTCGACGGCGGCGGTCCTACTGTCGTCAGTACGTCGCGTCGTCATGTCCACCACGATGGCGGAGCCCGCCGACACGGCGCCGACACGGCGCTGACACCGCCGCCGACACGGCCGCGGAGGCGGTGTCGGCGGCCTGTCGGCGCGGGTGCGCGGGCGTGCGGGCGGGTCGGCGCGGGCGTGCGGGCCGAGGGTGGGGCCTGCCCCGGCGCCGGGTCGGGCTACGGGACCGGGACCCGGCTCGGCTACGGGTCCGGGTCCCGGTCCGGCCACGGGGCCGGGTCCTGGTCGGGCTACGAGCCCGGCTACGGGTCCCGTGCGGCTACGGGTTCCGGCCGGTGCGCGGCCGCGCGGTCACTCCCCGGTCTGGCGGCGCGGCTCGTCGCTCGGCGGCGAGCTGTGGTCCGGGATGCTCACCAGCAGCGTGCCGTCCGAGGTGCGGACGTCGAACCTCTTGATCGCGTCCTTGTGCAGTCCGGACGCGCCGTGCACGGTCAGCGGGAGGGGGTGGTGCCGGGTGCCGTAGCCGTCCGGCGGCACCGACCAGGTGGCCACGGTCTGCCTGCCGCCGTCGAGGCCGATGGCCTCCATGTGGCAGATCCTCGGCCCGTAGACGCCGGTCAGCTTCAAGTCCACCGCCGAGCCCCAGGCACGGTCGCTGATCGCGACGTCCGCGAAGACGCCGGTGGCGCGGTCGCCGGCCTTCCACTCCGCCGAGGCCACGGGCGTGCCGTGGCCGCCGTCGTCCGAGGTCGCCATGACCGCGATCGCCGGGCCGCCGACCACCAGCACCGCGGCCGCGGCCATCGCGACCAGGCGGCGGCGCCTGCGGGTCCTGCGCTCGTTCGCGACCGTGGCGAGCAGCCGCTCCAGCAGGCCGTCGCCGCTGGGCGGGCCGGCGAACGCCGAGCCGTCCGCGACCGCCGCGGCGAAACCGCCGCCCGCGCCCGGGCCGGTGCCCGTACCGCCGCCCGCGCCCGTACCGGCGAAGCCGCCCGCGCCGCTCGCAGCGCCCGCGCCCACGTCCGCGGCGCCCGCGCCCGCCCGGTGCCGTCCCGGCGCGCCGTGCCCGGAACCGGCCGTGGGCGGCGCCGCGGGGGGCGGCCCGGCGGCCGGGAACCCCGGCAACGGCCGGCCCGCGGCCGGGGTCCCCGCGACCGGGCCGACGCCGTCCTCGCGCAGCTCCTGGAGCGCCGGCAGCACGCCGCTCAGCTCGTCCAGCTCGCGCCCGCACGCGTCGCACTCGGCGAGGTGCTCCTCGAACGCCGTCATCTCCGCGTCGTCCAGCGCGCCGAGCAGGTAGGCGCCCACGTCCACATGCGGGTTCACGAGGTCGTCACCCCTCTCTCCTCCAGCGCGTTCCGCAGCGCGCGCAGTGCGTAGAACACCCGGGACCTGACGGTTCCCGGCGGCAGCCCCAGCTCCTGGGCCGCCTCGTTGACCGTACGGCCGCGGAAGTACGTCTCGACCAGCGCCTGGCGGTGCGCCGCGGTGAGGTCCTGGAAGGCGTCGGAGATGGTCATCAGCCGCAGCGAGCGCTCGATCTCGTCGTGCGCGGGCACCTGCTCCAACGCGGCCGGGGAGGTCTCCTGGGGGCGGGAGCTGCGGCTGCGGTGGGTGTCGATCACGATTCTGCGCGCCACCGTCACCAGCCAGGGGCGCAGCGAGCGCGCCGCCGGGTCCAGACTCGCGGCGCTCTTCCAGGCGCGCAGCAGCGTCTCCTGGACCACGTCCTCGGCGAGGAAGCGGTCACCGGCGACCAGGCGCAGCACATAGGCGAACAGCGCGCTCGCGTGCTCCCGGTACAGGGCCCGCATGAGCTCTTCCTCGGGCAGTGGACCCGACGGCGGACCCGACGGCGGATCTGCCGGCTGACCCGACTGCCGACCCGGCCGCGCTCCCGACTGCTGGCCCGGCTGCGGACCCGGCGGGGGCCCGGACGGCGGTCCGGCCGGGTCGGGGGGCTCCAGGGGTGGTCCGTCCACGGCGGCATCCTGCCGTACGGATCGCCGCCGGTCGAGTTCGGGCGGCGCTGAACGGGGCATCAGCGGCCCTCGGCGACGGCGACGGCGACGGTGATGGCGACTGCGGCGGCGACTGCGGCGGCGGTCGGCGCGTGCCGCTGGATGCGGGCGGTCCGGACGGTCATGGCGGTTCCTGTGGTTCCGGGGGCGGCGTCGCCCGTCGGCGGCGCCACCCCCTTGTACGCACGGAAGGCCGGGATGTCTCAAACGTCACCGCGGCAAAACGGAACCAATCCGGAAGTCTCGCACCGGACGGACCGCCGGCCGCCCCGCGGGCGTCAGTGGAACGTGTGCTGCTCCGCCGGGAACGCCCCGCCGACCACCTCGTCCGCGTACGCCTTCGCCGCGTCGCCGAGCACCCGCCGCAGGTCGGCGTACTGCTTGGTGAAGCGCGGCACCTTCCCCGACGTCATCCCGGCCATGTCCGTCCACACCAGGACCTGCGCGTCGGTGTCGGGACCCGCGCCGATGCCGATCGTCGGGATGTGCAGCGAGGCGGTGACCTCGGCCGCCACCTCGGCCGGCACGAGTTCGAGCACCACCGCGAACGCGCCGGCCTCCTGCGCCGCCTTGGCGTCGCGGATCAGCTGGTGCGCCGCCTCGTCGCCGCGGCCCTGCACCCGGTAGCCGAGGGTGTTGACGGACTGCGGGGTCAGGCCCAGGTGCGCCATGACCGGGATGCCGGCCTGCACGATCGCCTCGGTCTGGGCCAGCGAGCGCTCGCCGCCCTCCAGCTTCACCGCGCCGACCCCGGCCTCCTTGACCAGCCGGGTCGCGCTGCGCAGCGCCTGGACCGGGCCCTCCTGGTACGAACCGAAGGTCAGGTCGCCCACGATCAGCGCCCGGCTGGTGCCGCGGACCACGGCGGCGGCCAGCATCGCCATGTGGTCGAGCGTCACCGGGACGGTGGTGTCGAAGCCCAGGTGACAGTTGCCCATCGAGTCGCCGACGAGCAGCACCGGGATGCCGGCCTCGTCGAACACCGAGGCGGTCATCGCGTCGTAGGCGGTGAGCATCGGCCACTTCTCGCCGCGCTCCTTGGCCAGCGCCAGGTCCCGCACGGTGATGCGGCGGGTGCCCGAGCCCCCGTAGAGCGCCTTGGGGTTGTCCGTGCCGGAGGACGCCGCGGGCGTCTTCTGGGCAGCGGGAAGTTGCGTCATGGTGACGGCTCCTTCATGTCATCTCGAGGCGCCCTGACGGCGTCCCCGGACCACTTCCCATGCTGGCACGCCGCCCCCGCTCCGGAAAGCCGTGCGGGGCGTGATGCGGCAGACAGCGCGGAGGGCCGTCCGCACGCGACATCGCGTCGGTGTGACGATTATGATGGCGGGGTGGCTCACCTACGGATCGTCCTGAATCAGATCGACTCCACCGTCGGCGACATCGCCGGGAACGCCGAGGCGGTGGTGACGTGGTCGCGGCGCGCCGCCGAACAGGGGGCCCACCTGACGGCCTTCCCGGAGATGATGCTGACCGGGTACCCGGTGGAGGACCTGGCGCTGCGCTCGTCCTTCGTCGAGGCCAGCCGCTCCGCGCTGGTGGCGCTGGCCGAGCGGCTGGCCGCCGAGGGCCTGGGGGAGCTGCCGGTGGTGGTCGGCTACCTCGGCCGCAGTGAGAACGCCCGCCCGACCTACGGCCAGCCGGCCGGCGCGCCGCAGAACTGCGCCGCGGTGCTGCACCAGGGCCGCGTCGCGCTGCGCTTCGCCAAGCACCACCTGCCCAACTACGGCGTCTTCGACGAGTTCCGCTACTTCGTGCCCGGCGACACCATGCCGGTGGTCCGGGTCCGCGGCGTCGACGTGGCGCTGGCGATCTGCGAGGACCTGTGGCAGGACGGCGGCCGGGTACCCGGCGCCCGCGAGGCCGGCGCCGGGCTGCTGCTGTCGGTCAACGCCTCCCCGTACGAGCGCGACAAGGACGACACCCGGCTCGAACTGGTCCGCAGGCGGGCCGCCGAGGCCGGCTGCACGCTCGCCTACCTGGCCATGGTCGGCGGCCAGGACGAGCTGGTCTTCGACGGCGACTCGATCGTGGTCGACAAGGAGGGCGGCGTCATCGCGCGCGCCGCGCAGTTCCGCGAGGAGAGCGTGGTCCTCGACCTCGACCTGCCGGCCGCCAAGGGCCCCGTGCCCGGCGGACAGGTCGCCGACGGGATGCGGGTCCAGCACGTCACGCTCTCCGAGAAGCCGGTCGAGCAGCACGGGAAGGAGTTCCCCGGCCGGCGGGCCGAGCCGCTGGGCGACGAGGCCGAGGTCTACGGCGCGCTGGTCACCGGCCTGCGCGCGTACGTCCGCAAGAACGGCTTCCGCTCGGTGCTGATCGGCCTGTCCGGCGGCATCGACTCCGCGCTGGTCGCCGCCATCGCCTGCGACGCGATCGGCGCGGACAACGTGCACGGCGTGTCGATGCCCTCCGCGTACTCCTCCGACCACTCCAAGGGCGACGCGGCGGAACTCGCCAACCGCACCGGCCTGCACCTGCGCACCGTGCCCATCGCGCCGATGTTCGACGCCTACATGGACGCGCTGAAGCTGACCGGGCTGGCCGAGGAGAACCTCCAGTCGCGGCTGCGCGGCGTGACGCTGATGGCCATCTCCAACCAGGAGGGCCACATCGTGCTCGCGCCGGGCAACAAGAGCGAGCTGGCGGTGGGCTACTCCACCCTCTACGGCGACTCGGTCGGCGCGTACGGGCCGATCAAGGACGTCTACAAGACGCTGGTCTACCGGCTGGCCCGGTGGCGCAACGACGACGCCGCGGCCCGCGGCGAGGTCCCGCCGATCCCGGAGAACTCCATCGCCAAGCCGCCGAGCGCCGAACTGCGCCCCGGCCAGGTCGACACCGACTCGCTGCCGGACTACGACGTGCTGGACCGGGTCCTTGAGCTGTACGTGGACCGCGACCAGGGCCGTGAGGCGATCGTCGCGGCCGGCTTCGACCCGGAGCTGGTGACGCGGGTGCTGAAGCTCACCGACACCGCCGAGTACAAGCGGCGGCAGTACCCGCCGGGTACCAAGATCTCGCCGAAGGGCTTCGGCAAGGACCGCCGGCTGCCGATCACCGACCTGTGGCGCGAGGGCGAGGGCTCGTAGCGGTCAGGAGTCCTGCGGGAGTTGGAGGCGGGCGGCGACCGGGAGGTGGTCGCTGCCCGTCTTCGGCAGGGTCCACGAGGACCGCGGGTCCACGCCCTTGACCAGGATCTGGTCGATCCTCGCCGACGGGAAGGACGCCGGCCAGCTGAAGCCGAAGCCGTTGCCCGCCGCGCCCTGGGTGGAGCGCATCTGCGAGGTCACCGACGCCAGCGCCCGGTCGTTCATGGTGCCGTTGAGGTCGCCGAGCAGCACCACGCTGTGCAGCGGCTCCGCCGCTATGGCCCGCCCGAGCGCGTCCGCGGCCCGGTCCCGCTGGCCTGCGGTGAACCCGGCGTCGAACTTCACCCGTACCGACGGCAGATGCGCCACGTACACTGCGACCGTGCCGTGCGGGGTGGCGACCGCGGCGCGCAACGCCCGGGTCCAGCCCATCTTGATGTCCACCGCGTGCACCCCGCTGATCGGGTACTTGCTCCACAGCCCGACCGTGCCCTGCACCGAGTGGTACGGGTACGCCGCCTTGAGATCCCTGATGTAGCGCGGCTGTTCGCCGACCGCCAGCTCCTCCAGCGCCACCACGTCCGCGCCCGCGGCGGCCACGTCGCGGGCGGTGCCGTCCGGGTCGGGGTTCTCCGCGTTGACGTTGTGCGTCAGCACCATGAGATCGCCGCCGGAGGAGGACTTGGGCGCGATCAGACCGCCGAAGAGGTTCAGCCACACCGCGATCGGCAGCAGCAGCGCGATCAGCGCGGTCGCCGAGCGGCGCGCCACCGCGACCGCCAGCAGCACCGGGATCACCAGCCCCACCCAGGGCAGGAACGTCTCCAGCAGACTGCCCAGATTCCCTATCCGGTTGGGGATGTCGGAGTGGAGGAACAGCAGCAGCGTCAGCACCACGGCCAGGACCGCGGTGACGATGCCGCGCCGCCACATGCCCTCCGGGCGCCACCAGCGCAGAAAACGGGTACGAGCGCCGCGCGGCCCGGGCGCAGGGGCTGGATGCGACACGGGCTCGCCGTCCTGAGTCGCTTCCGTGCCGCCGTACGCCTGGGTCATGAACCAACCTCGCTGCCGTGCCGGATGTGCTCCCGACCCTAAGGGGTCGATATGTGAACCGACGGGCCGCGGGGGGTCATGGGTTCCGCGATGTGCTGCGTTCGGGTGGCCTGTGACAAGACCATCACATACTCAGTGGCGTGGCCTCATTCCGGTGAGCAGTGTGTCGACGACGCGTTCGGCGAGGTCCTCGGGCAGGGCCGCGCCGGGGCGCAGGGTGGCCCGGGCGAGGACCGGGCCGACCACCATGTCGCACAGCAGGTCCACGTCGTCGCCCAGGTCGGCGCGGATCTCCCCGGAGGCGATGCCGTCCTCGAGCAGGTCCATCAGCAGGTGGCGGCGCTTGGCCACCACCGTGTCGTGGTAGCGCTGCCAGAGCACGCTGTTGCTCTGCACCTGCGTGAGTATCGTCCGCAGCAGCGCGGACTCCCGCTTGGCCAGACTGCGCCGCCGGATGTACTCCACGGCCGAGATCAGGTCCGTGCGCAGCACCCCGGTCCGCTTCCCCACCGGCGGCGAGGTCTCCGCGAGGGCGATCACGTCGAGCAGCAGCGCGTCCTTGTTGGACCAGCGGCGGTAGACCGTCGCCTTGCCGACGCCGGCCTCGCGGGCGATGCGCTCCATCGACAGCTCGGCGAAGCTCACCCCCTCGGAGACCAGCCGCAGCACGGTGTCCACGACGCTCTGCTCGACGCCGGCGTCCCGGGGCCGGCCGCGCCGGGACGCGGACGCCGAGAGGGCTGCGCACCCGGCGTCCGCGTCCGGCCCCGCGTCCGGTCCCGCCGCGATGACCTGGGCCGCGGCGGCGTCCCTGCCGTCCCTGGCGCCGGACTCCTGCTCCCCGGCGGGGTGGTGCGGGTGGTGCGGTGAGGTCACTGCTCTGCACCCACCATGTCGCGTTCCTCGGTGTCGCGCGGCGCGGCCTTCTCGGGCGCGGCCTTGGGCGGCAGGAAGAGCAGCGCGACCAGCGCGCCGAAGAGCGCCACACCGGCCGAGGCCGCCGCGGTGATGTGCATGGCGTGCAGGAACGCGTCGTTGGCGGGCTGCACCAGCGACTGGCCGCGCGGGCCGAGCCGGTCCGCGACGCCGAGCGTGGCCTCGATCGACTCGCCCGCGGCGTGCCGGGCGGACGGGGGCAGCGAGTTCAGGTGGCCGTTGATCCCGTTGCGGTACAGCGTGGACATCAGCGAGCCGAGCACCGCGACGCCCAGCGCGCCGCCGACCTGGCGGAAGGTGTTGTTGACCGCCGAGCCGGAGCCCGCCTTCTCACGCGGCAGCGAGGACATGATCATCACGGTGGCCGGCGGCATGACGTGCGCCATGGCCGTGCCCATCAGGAAGAACAGGACCTCCAGCACCCAGATCGGGGTGCTCTGGCCGAGCAGCAGGAACCCGAGGAAGGAGATGCCGGTCAGCGCCATGCCGCCGGCGCACACCAGCCGGGCGCCGATCCGGTCCACGAGTATCCGGGCGCGCGGCGCGAAGACCATCTGGGCGGCGGCCAGCGGGAGCAGCAGCAGACCGGACTGCAGGGCGCTGTAGCCGCGGACGGACTGGGTGTAGAAGACGATGAAGAACGTCACGCCCATCAGCGCGAAGAAGACCAGGCCGATCGCCGCCACCGAGGCGGAGAACTGCCGCTTCTTGAAGTACCGCACGTCCAGCGCCGGGTGGTCGCTGCGGGATTCGTACCAGACGAAGCCGGCCAGCACGAGCACGCCGGCCAGGGAGGTGGCCCACACCTCGGGGCGGGTGAAGTCGCCGTACTGGCCGCCCTTGATGATGCCGTAGATCAGCAGCACCAGGCCGGCGATCGAGGTGAGCACACCGACCGGGTCGAGCTTGCCGGGCCGCGGGTCCTTGGAGTCCGGGACGATGACGAACATCGCTATCAGGCCGGCGATCACGATCGGGACGTTGACCAGGAAGACCGAGCCCCACCAGAAGTGCTGGAGCAGTATGCCGCCGGTGATCGGGCCGATCGCGATGGCGAGGCCGACCACGCCGGCCCAGATGCCGATCGCGCGCGGCTGCTCCTCGCGCTCGAAGACGTTCATGATGATGGCGAGGGTGGCGGGCATGATGAACGCGCCGCCCAGGCCCATCACTCCGCGCCAGGCGATGAGCTCTCCCGCGGAGCCGGCGAACGCGGACAGCGCGGAGCCCGCGCCGAACACGAACATGCCGAAGAGCAGCACCTTCTTGCGCCCGAGCCGGTCGCCGAGCAGGCCCGCGGTGAACAGCAGGCCGGCGAAGACCAGGGTGTAGGAGTTGATAGCCCACTCCAGCTGGCTCTGGGTCGCGCCCAGGCCGGTGGGGGAGGGCTGGGCGATCGTCTTCATCGCCACGTTGAGGATGGAGTTGTCCAGCACCACTACGAGCAGGCTGAACAGCAGCACGGTGAGGATCGCCCACCGCCGTCGGTGGATCGCCTCCGGAACGGTGGAGCCCGCGGCGGGGCCCGGAGTCGTCGAGGTAGCAGCCATGAGCCCAAGCGTACGGCGATTATCGATACGGCCCCGTCTCGTATCGTAAAGATCCGGCAAAGCCTGTGCGCGCCCACCCGGGCGCCGAGCCCGCGCGCCCGAGGCCCAGCCCGGACCTGCCCGGCCCCGAGGACGCTCCCGGCCGACGGGCCCTCCCGCTCCGAGGACGCTCCCGCCCGCGGGCCCTCCCGGGCACGGCGAAGGGGCCCGCGACGGATCGCGGGCCCCTTCGCGGACGCCGGACCGGGTGCCGGACCGGGTTCCGGACCGGGCGCGGCTCAGTCGCGCAGCCAGACCGCGGTGTCCTGCGGCAGCCGTCCCTCGGGCGTGAGCGGCCCCGAGGTGAGCAGCAGCTCGCCGTGCGGCGGCAGCTCCACGGCCTCGGGGGAGAGGTTGACGACGCAGGAGAACCGGTCGCCGCGGCGGAAGGCGAGCACGCCCGGCGCCGCCTCCAGCCACTCCAGCGGGCCGTCGCCGAGGCCGGGCTCCGCCGTGCGCAGCGCGATGGCCGCACGGTAGAGCGACAGCATCGACGCCGGGTCCGCGGCCTGCACCTCGGCGGTGCGTGCCGCCCAGTCCGCCGGCTGCGGCAGCCACGGCTCGGCCGACCCGGCGGGACCGAACCCGAACGGCGCGCGGTCGCCGGACCACGGCAGCGGCACCCGGCAGCCGTCGCGGCCCGGGTTGGCACCGCCCGAGCGCAGGTACATCGGGTCCTGCAGCCGGTCCACCGGGATGTCCTCGACCTCCGGCAGGCCCAGCTCCTCGCCCTGGTAGAGGTAGACCGAGCCGGGCAGCGCGAGCGTCAGCAGCGCGGCCGCCCGGGCCCGGCGGGTGCCCAGCTCCAGGTCGGTGGGCACCCCGAACGCCTTGGTGGCGAAGTCGAAGCCGGTGTCCGCGCGCCCGTAGCGGGTGACCGTGCGCGTCACGTCGTGGTTGCACAGCACCCAGGTGGCCGGCGCGCTCACCGGCGCGTGCGCGGCCAGCGTCACGTCGATCGAGGTGCGCAGCCGCTCCGGCTCCCACGGGCAGGACAGGAAGTCGAAGTTGAACGCGGTGTGCATCTCGTCGGGCCGCAGGTAGCGGGCGAACCGCTCGGCGTCCGGCAGCCACACCTCGCCGACCAGGATGCGGGTGCGCGGCGCCCCACCGGGTCGGACACCGTTGTCGGCGTCGGTCGCCCGGCCGGCCGAGTACGCGTCGGCGACCCGCCGCCAGGAGCGGTAGATGTCGTGCAGCTCGTCGCGGTCGATGTACGGGTGCGGCGCGGCCGGGTCGTCGGTCAGGTCGGGCAGCAGCGGGTCCTTGCAGACCATCGCGGCGGAGTCGATGCGCACGCCGCCGGCGCCGCGGTCGAACCAGAACCGCAGGATGTCCTCGTGCTCGGCCCGGACGTCCGGGTGGTTCCAGTTGAGGTCGGGCTGCTCGGAGTCGAAGAGGTTCAGGAACCAGTCGCCCGGGGTGCCGTCCGGGTCGGTGGTGCGGGTCCAGGCCGGACCGCCGAACTGCGAGGGCCAGTTGTTCGGCGGCAGTTCGCCGTGCTCGCCGCGGCCGGGCCGGAACCAGAACCGCTCCCTGGCCGGGTGGCCGGGCCCGCCCGCCAGCGCCTCGCGGAACCACGGGTGCGCGGCCGAGATGTGGTTGGGCACGATGTCGATGATCGTCCTGATGCCCAGCGCCAGGGCCTCGGAGATCAGCTTCTCCGCCTCGGCGAGGGTGCCGAAGACCGGTTCGACGTCCCGGTAGTCGGCGACGTCGTAGCCGCCGTCGGCCATCGGAGAGGGGTACCAGGGGTTGAACCACAGGGCGTCGACGCCCAGCTCGGCCAGGTACGGGAGGCGCGACCGCACCCCGGCGAGGTCGCCGGTCCCGTCGCCGTTGCTGTCGGCGAAACTACGCGGATAGACCTGGTAGATGACCGCGCCGCGCCACCAGTTCTCGTCGGCCTCGGGCTGAGGGGTGTCTGCCACGTCAACGTCCTTTCGGGCAGGTGGGACCCCGCCGCCGGCCCCCGATGGCGGGGATTGGGTGGGGGACCGGCGGCGGAGTGCTGATGGGTGGTGCGTACGTCGTGCGGGGTGCGCGGGTGCGGGACCCGGCGGGACCCGGCGAGTTCAGCCCTTGAGGCTGCCCGCGGTCAGGCCGGACATGATGTTGCGCTGGAAGAGCAGGAAGATCAGCAGCGTCGGCACCGCGGAGATCGCCAGCGCCGCGATGAGCACGTTCTGCGGCACGCCCTGGGACAGCGAGTTGATGCCGATGTTGATCGGCTGCTTCGTCGGGTCGGGCTCCACCAGCATCGGCCAGAGGAAGTCCTTCCAGACGTTCACCACCGCGAAGATCGACACCACGCCGAGGATCGGCCGGGACATCGGCAGCACGATGGACACCAGCGTGCGGGTCGGGCCCGCGCCGTCGATCGCGGCGGCCGCCATCAGGTCGTTGGGGATCGAGTCGAAGAAGCGTTTGAGCAGGAAGATGTTGAAGCCGTTGGCGACCGTCGGCAGCCAGATCGCCCACGGGTGGTTGATCAGGTTGACGTGCAGCAGCGGCAGGTCGAGCACGGTCATGTACTGCGGGATGATCAGCACCGCGGCCGGGATCATCAGCGTCGCGAGCATCGCGCCCAGGATCACGTTGCCCAGCACCGGCCGCAGCTTCGACAGCGCGTAGGCCGCGGAGACGTCGAAGACCAGCTGGAAGGCGAGCGCGCCGAAGGCGTAGTAGAGGGTGTTCCACAGCAGCCGGGCGAGCTTGAGCTGCGTCCACGCGGTCTTGTAGTTGGACGGCTGCGCGTGGTGCGGGAAGAGCGTCGGCGGGTTGTGCAGCACCTCGTGCACCGACTTGAAGCCGCTGGTGGCCATCCAGTACAGCGGGCCGACGAAGACCAGCGTGAAGACGACCAGCACCACCGAGAGCACGGTCCAGTAGACGATCTTGCCCTTGCGCCGGGCCAGCGACGCCGACGAGATCAGCGTCCGGTTCTGGGGGGTGAATTCTGCCATGACGCGATCCCTCCTAGTCGCTGTTCCGGCTCAGCCGTGCGTACAGGGCGGAGAATCCGGCCAGTACCAGGAGCAGGAAGAGGCCGAGCGCCGCCGCGCCGCCGAAGTTGTTGTAGCGGTATCCGTACTGGTAGACCATGTAGACCACGGTCATCGTGGAGTTCTCAGGACCGTTTCCGCCGGCCATCAGGTACACGTTGGTGAATTCCTGCATCGTCGCCACGATCTGCAGCAGCAGCATCAGCGACAGCACCAGCCGGGTCTGCGGGATCGTGACGTGCCAGATCTTGCTCCACAGGCCGGCGCCGTCCAGGTCGGCGGCCTCGTACAGCTCACCGGGGATGTTCTGCAGCGCGGCCAGGTAGATCAGCGTGGCGCTGCCCATGCTCATCCAGGTCGCCGCGATGACCACCGAGATCATCGCCGTGTGCGAGGAGTCCAGCCATTGCGACGTCGGTAGGTGGAAGAACTTCAGGATGTGGTTGAACAGCCCGTACTCGGGGTTGTAGAAGTACTTGAAGAGCAGCGCGCCGGCCACCGGCGGGAGCATCACCGGCAGGTAGACCAGAATGCGCAGATAAGCCCGCGCGTGCCGCAGTTCGTTGAGCAGGATGGCCACGAAGAACGGCACCGCGAAACCGATCACCAGCGCGTAGAGGGTGAATTCCGCGGTGTTCTTCCACGCCGTCCAGAAGTACGGGTCGTGGTAGACGGTCTTGATGTTGTGCAGGCCGACCCAGCTGGTCACGCCGCGCCTGGTCTGCTGGAAGCTCATGATGAACTCCCGGACCATCGGGTACCAGGAGAAGAGGCCGAAGCAGAGGATCGCGCCGATCAGGAACCCGTAGGCCTGGAGGTTGTGGGCCACCTTGCGGTTCAGGCCCCGGCGGCCGCCTGCGGGCTGCGGGCCCGATGCGCGCCCGGCGTGGCGCTTGGTCGTTTTGTCGGGGACGGTCGTCGCCGCCATGGGGGCTCCTCGGCTGGGAACGGTGCGGACAGGGCGCACGGGGCGCGGGCGCGGTGCGCGGGGCGCGTCCGTGTCGCGCCCGCGGGGGCCGGTCGCCGACCGGCCCCCGCGGGCTGCGCTGTTACTGGCCGGCGGCCAGCAGCTGGTCCGCCTGGCTGGAGGCGGTCGACAGGAGCTTGCCGATGTTGGCGTTCTTGTCGGTCAGCACGCCGGACATCACGGTGTCCAGCACGGTGTAGAGCTTCTGCGCGTTCGGCGGCTCGGCCTTCACCGGCACCTGCGCGTCCACGTAGCTCTTGTAGTTGGCGACCGGCACGGTGGCGTACTGGGTCTTGTCCGCGGTGTCCGTGGCCTTGGACTGGCCGGTGAAGAAGAACGGCTGCGGCAGGCCGACCGGGATGCCGTCCGCCTTGTTGCGGGCGTAGTTGAACTGGCCCTTCTTCAGGGTCAGGAACTTGAAGTTGATCCAGGCGATGCCGGCCTTGATCTGGTCCGGGCTGTCCGACTTCTTGAAGAAGTAGTCGTTGCCGCCCATCAGCGAGGTCTTGCCGCCGGGGATCGGCGCCATGCCGAGGTCGTCGTAGTTGGCGCCGTACTGCTGGACCATCAGCTGGATGTCGTCGGGGGCGGCGAGGTACATGCCGATCTGGCCGGCGCCCATCGCCTTCTGGCTCTCGCCCCACGCCTTGCCGGGGCTGGCCGGCATGCTGTTGTCGACCCAGCGCATGTCGTGGATGGTCTGCAGGATCTGGGTGGCCTCGGGGCCGTTGAACGCGGCCTTGGTGCCGTCCTGGCTGACCACGTTGTTGCCGGCGCCGTAGAGCGCGGAGGTCAGGTGCCAGCCGCCCTGGTTGCCGGCGCCGTACTCGAAGAAGCCGTGGATGCCCTTGCTGCCCAGCTTGTCCTGGATGACCTTGGCGTCCTGCCGGATCCCGTCCCAGGTGGTCGGCGGCTGGTCCGGGTCGAGGCCCGCCTCCTTGAAGATCTTGCGGTTGTAGATCAGGCCCATCGAGTAGTTCGTGGTGGGCAGGCCGTAGAGCTTGCCGCCGTCCTTGAGGATGTTCAGGACGTTGGGGTCGATGTCCTTGAGGTTCGGCACCGTCTTGTCATTGACGTACGCGCTGATGTCGGCGGCCTGGCCGGCGTCGAGGACCTGGTTGAGGTCGGTGACGTAGCTGTAGAAGACGTCGGTCTCGGACTGGCCCTGGAGCTGGGCGGTGAACTTGTCCGGGTCCTCGCAGGGGAACGTGTCCTTGCTCTTGATCGTCACGTTCGGGTACGTCTTGTTGAACTCGGCGACGTCGTCGATCCACTGCTTGCGCTCGGCCTTCTTGGTGGTCGGCGGCTCACAGTCGACGCTGATGGTGACCTTGGTCTTGGGGTCCAAGGGGGTCCCGGCCGAAGCGCTGCTGGTCTTGCTGCCGGAGTCGTCCTTCTTGTCGCTGGAACACGCCGCGCCGGCCAGGCCGATGCCTGTGACCAGCGCGACCGCCACCAGTCTGCGGTAGCCGATTCTGCTCATTTCGCAAACCCTTCCCCTGAACCACTGCGCGTCGTTGGACTGCACTCTGGGACCCCCGCGGCACTTGGTGCCCATGATGTCCGGCGCAGGTGCTGCGCCGCCGTCCCGGGTTGGCTCAACGTACTTAACCCGATAGATGTCCGCAAGATGTCGCGTGAATTTCGCAAAGACACGACTTGGTCACGGGGTGGGGGTGACAGCGGTGCCGGAAGAGGGTGGGTGCGCGGCGGCGCCGAGGGCGGGCGCGCGGCGGCGCCAGGGCTCAGGAGAGCGCTCTCCCAGTCCTGGCGCCGCTGTCACCGCAGGTCGCGTGCCCTGGTTCAGACGTTCGCGCGGGCCTCCGGGTGCGGGATGCGGGCGGCGTCGCGGACCGGCCCGGTGGAGCCGCGCACCACCAGCTCCGGCTCGAAGAACAGCTCGTCGTGGTCGACCGAGGCGCCGCTGATCTCGCCGGCCAGCAGGTCCACCGCGGCCCGGCCCATCGCCTCGATCGGCTGGCGGACCGTGGTCAGCGGCGGCTCGGTGCAGTTCATCAGCGAGGAGTCGTCGTAGCCGATCACCGAGACGTCCTCGGGCACCGACAGCCGGCGGCGGCGCGCGGCCCTGATGGTGCCCAGTGCCAGCAGGTCGGAGGCGCAGATGAACGCGGTGATGCCGCGGGACAGCAGCCGGCTGGCGGCGGCCTGGCCGCCCTCCAGGGTGAACAGCGCGTGCTCGACGGTCACCGAGGGGTCGACCCGGCGGGCGGCGGCGAGCTTGCGCCGGGACGGCACGTGGTCCGGCGGGCCCAGCACCAGGGCGATCCGCTGGTGGCCCAGCGAGATCAGGTGGTTCATCGCCTGCTCCACGGCCACCGCGTCGTCGCAGGAGACCCGCGGGAAGTCCAGGTGGTCGATGGCGGCGTTCATCAGCACGGTCGGCAGGTTGCGCTCGGCCAGCCGCGCGTAGTGGTCGTGCGGGGACTCGGCCTGGGCGTACAGCCCGCCGAAGAAGACCACGCCGGAGACGTGCTGCTGGAGCAGCAGCTCCACGTAGTCGGCCTCCGAGACCCCGCCGGCGGTCTGCGTGCACAGCACCGGTGTGAAGCCCTGCTGGGCGAGCGCCCCCCCGACCACCTCCGCGAAGGCCGGGAAGATCGGGTTCTGCAGCTCGGGCATGACCATGCCGACCAGCCGGGCGCGTTCCCCGCGCAGCTGGGTGGGCCGTTCGTATCCGAGCACGTCAAGCGCGGTGAGCACCGCGGCCCGTGTGGCGTCGGAGACTCCCGGCTTCCCGTTCAGCACCCGGCTGACGGTGGCCTCGCTCACCCCGACCTTCTTTGCCACCTCGGCAAGTCGTCGTGTCATGGCGTCGATTCTAGTACAGGAGGCGCAAGTTTCTTGCGGTCAATTTGCGTGATCTCTGCAAGTCATCCAGATTTTGCGAAATTTGATCGACATATTGCTGAGATGTGTCCAGCCTCCCTAGGGTGTGCGGAACCTCTTGAGCGACTTCCGTCAGAAGGGAACCCCCCACCCCATGGACATCAGACGTCGCAGCAGGCGCACCACCCTGTGGCTCGCGGTGGCCTCCACCGCCGCGGTCGCCGCCGGCGGGCTGGCCCTGGCCACCACGGCGGGAACCGCGAGCGCGGCGCCCGCGGCGCGCTCCGCGCCCGGCGCCGCCACGGGCTCCGCCGCCGGCTCCGGTTCCGCCGTCTCCCCGTTCGCCGTCAGCGGCGGCGCGACCGTGCCGTTCACCGAGTACGAGGCCGAGGCCGCCGCCACCAACGGCAGCGTGATCGGCCCCGATCACACCCAGGGCACCGTCGCCTCCGAGGCATCGGGCCGCCGCGCGGTGACCCTCGACGGGCAGGGCAAGTACGTCGAGTTCACCCTGACCAAGCCGGCCAACGCCGTCGACGTCGCCTACAACCTGCCGCGCGGCGCCTCCGGCACGGTCTCGGTCTACGTGGGCGGCGCGAAGATCAGCCAGAAGCTCGCGGTCACCGCGCAGTACAGCTACGTCGACACCGGGTGGATCGCCGGCGCCAAGACCCACCACTTCTTCGACGACTCCCGGATCCGCCTCGGCCAGGACCTCGCGGCCGGCGCCAAGGTGAAATTCCAGCTCGACGCCGGCGACACCGGCGTCGCCACCCTGGACGTGGCGGACTTCGAGCAGGTCGCCGGGGCCGCGACGCGGCCGGCGAACTCGGTCTCGGTGGTCGACGAGGGCGCCGACCCCGGCGGCGCCGGGGACTCCACCCAGGCCTTCCGGCAGGCGATCTCCGACGCCAAGGCGCAGGGCAAGGAGGTGTGGATACCGGCCGGCGACTTCAGGATCACCTCCAACCTGCCGGTCGACGGCGTCACCCTGCGCGGCGCGGGCAACTGGTACTCGGTCGTGCACAGTTCGCACTTCATCGACCAGACGAGCGCGTCGGGCAACACCAGGCTGTACGACTTCGCGGTGATCGGCGAGGTCAGCGTCCGCAACGACAACTCGCCCGACAGCTTCGTCACCGGCAGCCTCGGCCCCAACTCGGTGGTCCAGGGCATGTGGATCCAGCGCGAGAAGTGCGGCCTGTGGCTGACCGGCGACAACACCGACCTGCTGGTGCAGGGCAACCGCATCCTGGGCACCACCGCCGACGGCCTCAACCTCGACGGCAGCGCCAGGGGCGTCCAGGTGAAGAACAACTTCCTGCGCAACCAGGGCGACGACTCGCTCGCCATGTGGTCGCTCGGCACGCCCGACACCGGCAACACCTTCGCGAACAACACCATCGTGCAGCCCAACCTGGCCAACGGCGTGGCGATCTACGGCGGCAGCGACAACACGGTCAGCAACAACGTGATCGCCGACACCAACGCCCTCGGCAGCGGCATCGCCGTCTCCAACCAGGCGTTCCTGCAGCCGTTCAACCCGCTGTCCGGCACCGTCACCGTCTCCGGCAACACCCTGATCCGCACCGGCGCCCTCAACCCCAACTGGGGGCACCCGATGGGCGCGTTGCGCGTCGACTCCTACGACTACGCGATCAGCAACGACATCCGGATCAGCGACACCACGTTCGTCGACAGCCCGTACAGCGACTTCGAGTTCGTCTCCGGCGGCGGCCACGGCTACACCGTCGGCGGCGTCACGGTGAACGGCGCGAGCGCCTCCGGCACCGGGACCGTGGTGGTCCAGGCCGAGACGCCGGGCTCGGCGAGCTTCACGAACGTGACCGCCACCGGCACCGGGGCGACAGGCGTCTACAACTGCCCCTACCCGGCGAACCTGCCCGCCTTCACCGTGAACAAGGGCTCGGGCAACAGCGGTTGGGACGGCGTGTGGGGCGACTGCGCCTCCTGGCCGCAGCCCGGCTCGGGCAACTCCACGAACGGCGGCACGAGTTCGGGCACCAGCTCCGGTACGAGTTCCGGTACGAGCAGCGGCACCACCTCCGGTACGACGGACGGCGGCACGACCGGCGGGACCACCCCTCCGGGCGGCAACCTGGCACAGGGCAGGCCGGCCACCGACACCGGGCACGCGGACGTCTACACCGCGTCCAACGCCGTGGACGGCAACGCCACCACGTACTGGGAGAGCAGCAACAACGCCTTCCCGCAGTCGCTGACGGTCGACCTCGGCTCCGCGCGGAGCATCGGCCGGCTGGTGCTCAGGCTGCCGCCGGCCGCCGCGTGGGCGACCCGCACGCAGACCCTGACGGTGCTGGGCTCGACGGACAACGGCTCGTACACCACGCTCAAGCCCTCGGCCGGCTACATTTTCGACCCGGCCTCGGGCAACAGCGTGACCGTCACGCTGACCCCGGCGAGCACCCGCTACCTGCGGCTGACGTTCACCGGGAACACGGGCTGGCCGGCCGGTCAGCTCTCGGAGCTGGAGGCGTACGCCTCGTAACGGCCCCGGTGGCGGCGGGCGTTCGCGCGGCGACGCGCGGCGCCCGCGCCGCTCACGGGCGGCGGTTGCCGGCGCGGGGCCCCGCGGGGGGACTCGTGCGGGCGCCGCCGCCCTCGCCGTGCTCGCGCAGGTGCAGCGCGCGCAGCGCGATCTCGGTGGCGAACCGGTCGTCGGGGTCGGCGAGTTGGTCGCCGAAGGCGCGGTCCAGGATGCGCAGCCGGTAGCGGACGGTCTGCGGGTGCACCCCGAGCAGCTCGGCGACCTGCGCGGCGGTGCCGCGGGTGGTGAGCCGGATGCGCAGGGTGTCGATCAGCCGGCCGCGCTGGGTCGGGGTCAGCCCGACCAGCGGGCGCAGGTACTTCTTGGCGATCTGGTCGGCCAGCGCCGAGTCGCCGAGCAGCCACAGCGGCAGCAGGTGGTCCTCGCTGAGCAGGACGCCGCCCTCGGCTCCTGCGCCGGTCGCGGTGCCTGCCCCGGTCGCGGTGCCTGCCCCGGCGCGGGCCGCGGTCCCGGTCCCGCCCGCGGTCCCGGTTCCGGTTCCGGTTCCGCCTTCGGTCCCGTCGCCGGCCGCGGAGATGATCCCGGACTCGGCGAGCGCGAGCGTGTGCCGGGCCCAGCGCAGCGAGTCCGCGGCCTCGCCGAGCGCGGTGGTCAGGCCCACCGCGGCCCGGCAGCCGTCGAGCGCGGCGGCCAGGCTCTCGCGCCGTGCCGGCGTCAGCGGTCCGGGGATCAGCAGATGCGGCTCGGGGTCGGCGAAGTCCACCAGCAGGTCGCGGTCGAGCGCGGCGCGCGAGGGACGGCTGCCCGGGGCCAGCGCGACCAGCGTCACCTCCTCGGGCAGCGGCCAGCCGGAGTGGTCGGCGAGTTCGGCGAGCGCGCCGCGGGCCACCGCGGTGCCGCCGAGGATGCGCCGCAACAGCCGCCTGCGCCGGTTGTCCGGCTCCTCGCCCAGCTCCTCCAGCGCCTGGACGTAGCCCTCGCGGGAGAGTTCGGCGAGATCGCCCATGTACGCGAAGAGCGCGTCGGCGAAGGTGAGCATGAAGGAGGCGGAGAGGCTGTAGCGGCGGCCGACGGTGCGCACCCGGCGCAGCGCCACCTGGCAGCCGATCCGGTACGCCGACTGCAGGCTGTCCAGGCTGCGGCCCTCGTAGGCCTCGAAGCGGCCGAACTGCCGGCACAGGTCGTCGCGCAGCGCGGTGGTCGCCGTCGGCGCCGCCACCCGGTCCACGAATGTGGCGATGCTCTGCTCGATCCCGATTTTGATCACGCGGCCGTTGGGGCCTTCGAGCAGCGGTCCGTATTCGGGGATCGCCGCGACGATTTCAGCGGCCATCTCTTTTAAAAGACTGGGGAGTTCCGGGCGCATCACGGCGGCGAACTCGCGCGGTATCGGACCCATGGGTCCCATGGCTTCCGTCTGATCCGGGGTCTGTCGCACGACGGTCATCCACGTCCCCCTTCCCCCACGCAGCGCCGCGTCGGTGACCTTGCTGCAAGATAGACCAATCGTGCACGGAGCGCAGCACCCCGAACACGCAGACGTTGTCGGCCCGTGCGGGCACTGGGCTCCGCGGCGTCCGTCGGCAGACCGTACCGCGCCGCGCGGGGGCCGTGCGGGCGAAGCCGGTGATGCGCGGGGGATGTGCCGGAAAGTGCCCGGGAAGGGCCGGGAAAGTGGCCGGAGCGCGGCCGGCGGAGTTGGCCGGGAGTGCGGACCCGGCCGGGGCTACATTGCTCACTTCTTCACAAAAAACCGGTCGGGGCTGTTGCCCGGGTGACAGAAAAATACCCGCCGGTAGGGTGCGGCCGAGAATCTTCGACTCGATTATTGCGCGCCTCGGTTACCCGTGCGTAACGTCCAGCAGCGCAAGGGCCACCGACCGGAATCGGTACTCGGCGTCCCAGCCAGTGAGTCGCAACCGAATTCCCGCCCAGCTGCGAGGACTCGCGGTTTGACCGGCACGCAAACTCCCAGGAAGGACCAGCCCGTGCGCAAGCTCTCCACCCTCACCAAGAGCAGTCTCGTCACCGGCGCCGCGCTCGCCGCGGCGGTGGGTCTGGCGGCCTCTCCGGCGTCCGCCGCCGGCACGTGGACCGTCACCGGAGGAGGCAGCTTCACCGGCAAATCCACCAACTCCACGCTGACCGACAGCTCCACCGGCACCCAGCTCAAGTGCACCACCTCGACCGCCACCGGCTCCGCGGCCAACGCCAGCGGCGCGTCCGGCACCGGCATCGGCTCCATCTCCGCCGTCACCTGGACCAGCTGCTCCGGCCCGCTGGGCATCACCTTCAGCGTCGCCGCGCAGAACCTGCCGTGGGCGATCAACGCGACCAGCTACGCCAGCCCGGTCACCACCGGCACGATCACCGGCGTGAAGGCGCACATCAGCGGTGCCGGCTGCACCGCCGACTTCGGCGGCGCGACCAGCGGCAGCACCGCCACGCTCGACGTCAAGTACAACAACACTACCCACGTGCTGTCGCTGCTCGGCACCGGCAACCTGCACGCGTGGAACGTCTCGGGCATCTGCCTGGGCCTGATCAACGCCGGTGACGCGGTCTCGTACAAGGGCGACTACGCCCTGAGCCCGGCCACCCTGCAGATCACCTCGCCGTGATTTGACCCGCCCCACCGGCCGCTGCCGCTGCGGCCGGACCGCACCGGCAGGGACCCCGCCCCGTGACCCGGGGCCGGGTCCCTGTCCCGGTGGGCCGGAGCCGGCACCGGCGCCCGGCACCGGCATCCGGCGCCCGGCGTCCGGAAGCAGGGGCATGTGCGCTCCGCGGTGAGTACGCGCTCACCGCGCCGTACTCAACGGACGACAAAATTCCGCTTTCCGCTTGTCATCGGATGACAAGAAATCCGGCCTCGGAAAACCCGTCCCAGCTTCGGCTGTTCGATCACTTGCCCGGATTTATTACCCGCACGTAATGTCCTGGCGCCGAGCCTGCCGTGAGGAGTCCTAGATGAGGGGTGGCGTCGGAGCACGCCGAACGGTGCGGCTCGCCGCCGTCGCCACGGCCGCGCTGGTGGCAGGGTTGCTCCCCGGGACGGACTCGGTGGCGAGCGGGGGCGGGGGAGAGCTGTCGATGGCCTACGCGTGCCGTTTCACCTCGGGAACGCAGGACGTCACCGTGGCGTTCCGGCAGGAATTCCCGGCGGCCGGGCAGAGCGGAAAACCGATTCAGCCGGGCGACCTCACCATGACCGTCACCATTCCGCGCGCCGGCGTCACGGCGATGCTGCCCGCCGGCACCACCGCGGTCACCGGGAAGGGCGACCTCACCGCGCACATCACCCAGGGCGCCTCGGCCGCCGACGCGGACTGGCCGGGCCTGACCGCCGACGCCACGCCGGTGGCCGGCACCGGCGACCTGGCGCTGAAGTTCACCGGCGAGGTGCCCGCGGTCACCGTCAGCGCCGGGGGCGACGTGGTCTTCCACCCGGCGGCGCTCGCGCTGACCCTGCACCCGCAGGTCGCGGCGTCCTCCTCCGGGGGCGGTTCGGCCTCGGGCGGTTCCGCGGGCGACACGACGGGCGGCTCTGCGGGGTCTACGGGCTCGGCCGGTTCGACCGGCGGCTCCGCGGGCTCCGGCACGGGCACGGCCTCGGGCGGCGGTACGGACGGCGGTACGGGCGCCGGTTCCGGCAGCGGTTCCGACAGCGCCTCGGCCAGCGGCACCGGCAGCCACGCGGCCGCCCTGTCCGCGGACGCGGCGGACGCGGCGGACACCGCCGGCGCTTCGGGCGCCTCGGGCACGGCCGCCACCGCCGGCTCCGGCTCGGACTCCGGCTCCGGGAGCACCCCGGCCTCCGGCTCCGGCTCCGGCTCCGGCTCGGGCGACAGCGTCGGCCTCGTCGGCGACTGCACCCCGGCCCCCGGCCAGGACACCGCGCTGGCCACCGTCCCGGTGCCCGGCGGCGCGACCGGCACGCCGGACCCGGGCGGTTCGGCGTCCGCCGGACGCACCCCCACCGCCGGCGGGACCTCCCCGGGCTCGCCCGGCGCGGCGGGCGGCGCCACCGCGGCCGGCCGCCCCGGCGCGATCGTCCCGCAGGACGACACCGTCCACTCGGGCCTGACCACCTGCGGCAAGACGCCCGCCGGCGACCCCGACCCCAAGCGGCTGCCGCCCGCCGGACCCACCGCGATCGTGCTGCCGATGCCCGGTCAGCCGGCCTTCCCCGACGCCCCGATGTGCGGCTTCGCGGTCGGCTTCTCCAACGTCAACAAGCTCAACGGCGCGATGATCGTCAACGACCCGCACGCCCACCCGGTGATGGCCGAGGTCAACGGCGGCCGCCGCAAGGTGCTGGACTTCACCAACGAGTACGTCGAGGTCGACTCGGTCCTCGACCTGACGCTGCCGCCGTCGAAGGCGACCTTCCTCACCTACGGCTTCGTGCCGACCACCGCGTCCGTGGAGTTCGTGCCCAAGGGCCTGATGACGGTCGTGCAGAGCGGCGACACCTTCTTCGACCAGCCGATCCTCACCACCATCGGCGGCTACCAGGAGATCCGCGTCCACGACGTGCGGATCAACGGCACCCCGCTGGACGTCGGCCCGGACTGCCGCACCGCCACGCCCGTCGACGTCGAGCTCAAGGGCCGCGAGGACGACTACCTGCCCGGCGGCGACGGCAAGCCCGACTACGACATCGTCAACGGCGGCCCGCTGATCGACGAGAACCTCGTCGTCCCGCCCTTCACCGGCTGCCGCTCGCACGGCGAGGACCTCGACGCGCTGTTCACCGCGTCGCTGTCCGGCCCCGGCAACACCCTCAACCTCTCCCAGGGCCGGCTGTGCGACCCGGTCAACGTCCCCGAGACCACCTGCCTGCCGGAGATCCAGATCCCGCAACTGCCGCAGCGCCGCCACTGATCCGCACCACCGCCGCACCAACGCCGTATCGCCCCGCACCAACGCCGTATCGCCCCGCACCAACGCCGTATCGCCGCCGCACCACCGCCGTACCACCGTCGCCCCCAGGGAGGTGCCATGGGAATCGAAGTGACCGTCGAGGGACTGACGAAGTCGTTCGGCACACAGAACGTCTGGCAGGACGTGACGCTCACGCTGCCGGCCGGTGAGGTCAGCGTGATGCTCGGCCCCTCCGGGACCGGCAAGACGGTCTTCCTCAAGTCCGTCATCGGCCTGCTCAAACCCGAGCGCGGCCGGGTGCTCGTCGACGGCGTCGACATGGTGAACAGCCCCGAGCGCGACATCTACGAGGCCCGCAAGCTCTTCGGCCTGATGTTCCAGGACGGCGCGCTGTTCGGCTCGATGAACCTCTTCGACAACATCGCCTTCCCGCTGCGCGAGCACACCCGCAAGAAGGAGGCGGAGATCCGCCGCATCGTCATGGAGCGGATCGACATGGTCGGCCTGCTCGGCGCCGAGGGCAAGCTGCCCGGCGAGATCTCCGGCGGCATGCGCAAGCGCGCCGGGCTGGCCAGGGCGCTGGTGCTCGACCCGCAGATCATCCTGTGCGACGAGCCGGACTCCGGCCTGGACCCGGTGCGCACCTCCTACATCTCCCAGCTGCTCATCGACCTCAACGCGCAGATCGACGCGACGATGCTGATCGTCACCCACAACCTCGACATCGCCGCGACCGTGCCGGACAACATGGGCATGCTCTTCCGCCGCGAACTGGTCGCCTTCGGCCCCCGCGAGCTGCTGCTGACCAGCCAGGAGCCGGTGGTCCGGCAGTTCCTGTCCGGGCGCAGGTCCGGCCCGATCGGCATGTCCGAGGAGAAGGACGAGGCGCTCATCGCCCGCGAGCAGCTCGACGGCGGCCCCGGCGGTCTCGGCGGCATCGGCCCCGGCGGCCCGCCGCGCATCGTGCCGCAGCTCGAACCCAGCCCCGGGCTGCCGGCCCGGCGCGCCGTCCAGCGGCACCGCGCCCGGGTGCTGTCCATGTGGGACACGCTGCCCGCCGCCGCCCGCGAGGCGATCAAGACCGGGCTGGCCCCGCACACCCCGCAGGGGGAGCCCGCATGACCGCGCCGCCGCGCCCGCCCGCCACCGCGCCGGCCGCCCGCACCCGCAGGTCCGTGCCCGGCGTCGGAGCGCTGCGCGAGACCGGCCAGTTGATGACGCTGGCCGCCACCACCGTGCGCGACACCTTCCGCCGGCCGTTCCAAGTCCGCGAGCTGATCGAGCAGTTCTGGTTCGTGGCCAGCGTGACGATCCTGCCCGCGGCACTGGTGTCCATCCCGTTCGGCGCCGTCATCGCCCTCCAAGTGGGCTCGCTCACCCAGCAGTTGGGCGCCCAGTCGTTCACCGGCGGTGCCAGCGTGCTGGCCGTCATCCAGCAGGCCAGCCCGCTGATCGTGGCGCTGCTCATCGCCGGCGCGGGCGGCAGCGCCATCTGCGCCGACCTCGGCTCCCGCAAGATCCGCGAGGAACTCGACGCGATGGAGGTGATGGGCGTCTCGCCGGTGCAGCGGCTGATCGTGCCGCGGGTGCTGGCCACCATGCTCGTCGCGGTCTTCCTCAACGGCCTGGTCTCGGTGGTCGGCACGCTCGGCGGCTACTTCTTCAACGTGATCATGCAGCACGGCACGCCGGGCGCCTACCTGTCCAGCTTCTCCGCGCTGGCCCAGCTGCCCGACCTCTACATCAGCGAGATCAAGGCCCTGGTCTTCGGCTTCATCGCCGGCATCGTCGCCGCCTACCGCGGCCTGCACCCCAAGGGCGGCCCCAAGGGCGTCGGCGACGCGGTCAACCAGTCCGTGGTCATCACCTTCCTGCTGCTGTTCCTGGTCAACGTCGTGCTCACGGCGATCTATCTGCAGCTCGTCCCGCAGAAGGGAGCCTGAGCGATGGCCCTGCTCGACAAGGACGCCCCGCCGGCCGAGCCGCCGCCCCCGCGCCCGCAGGCCCGCCCGCGGCGCTCGCCGACTCGCTGGCTGCGCTGGCTGGACGAGACCGGCGACCACCTGATCTTCCACATCACCGCCGTGCTGTGGATCCCGCGCACCCTGCGCCGCTACATCAAGGAGGTGCAGCGGCTGCTGGCCGAGGTCGCCTTCGGCAGCGGCGGCCTCGGCGTGATCGGCGGCACCGTCGGCGTGATGATCGGCATGACGCTCGCCACCGGCACCGTCGTCGGCCTCCAGGGCTACGCGGCGATGAACGAGCTGGGCACCACCGCGTTCACCGGCTTCATCTCCGCCTACTTCAACACCCGTGAGATCGCCCCGCTGGTGGCCGGCCTGGCCCTGTCGGCGACCGTCGGCGCCGGCTTCACCGCCCAGCTCGGCGCGATGCGCATCAACGAGGAGGTCGACGCGCTGGAGGGCATGGGCATCCGCTCCATGCCGTACCTGGTCACCACCCGGATCATCGCCGGCGTGGTGGCGATCGTGCCGCTCTACGGCATCGGCCTGCTCAGCAGCTACGCCGCCTCCCGGCTGGTCACCGTGTGGATCAACGGCCAGTCCAAGGGCACCTACGACCACTACTTCAACCTGTTCCTCGCCCCCGAGGACGTGCTGCTGTCCACGCTGAAGGTGCTGATCTTCAGCGTCGTGGTGATCCTCGCGCACTGCTACTACGGCTACACCGCCAAGGGCGGCCCGGCCGGCGTCGGCATCGCGGTGGGCCGCTCGGTGCGCAACGCCATCGTGATCATCTCGATCACCGACTTCTTCCTGTCGCTGGCGATCTGGGGCGCCACCACCACCGTGCGGGTGGCCGGATGACCGCCGCCGACACGCTGCCGCCGCCCGCCGCCGCGTCCCCGCCACCGCCGCCGCCCGCACCGCGCGGGACGCGCGCCGCCGCCGCCCGCCGCCGCACCGCCGGCATCGTCTTCCTGCTGATCCCCGCGCTGCTGGCGTGGCTGGCCGTCGCCGTCTACGACAAGGACTTCAGCGACGAGACCACCGTCACCGTGGTGACCGGGAGCGCAGGCAACGAGATGCGCCTGGGCGCCGACGTCAAGGTCCGCGGCGTCGTCGTCGGCCGGGTCAAAGCCATCCACGCCGACGGCGACGGCGCCCGGCTGACCCTCGCCCTCGACCCCGGCCAGCTGCACCGCATCCCGGCCGGCGTCACCGCCCAGATGCTGCCCACCACGCTCTTCGGCGCCCGCTTCGTCGCGCTGGTGCCGCCGGCCGGCGCCGCGCCCGGCGGGCCCACGCTCGGCGCGCACGCCGTCATCGACCAGGACCGCTCCGCCGACGCCATCGAGCTCCAGCAGGTCCTGGACCACGTGATGCCGCTGCTGACCGCCGTCCAGCCGCAGAAGCTGTCGGCCACCCTCAACGCGGTGGCCACCGCCCTCGACGGCCGCGGCGCCGAACTCGGCACCACACTCGTCCAGTTGGACCGCTACCTGCGCAAGCTCAACCCCGAGCTGCCGGCGCTCGACGACGACATCGAGCAACTCGTCACCGTCAGCCACGTCTACGACGCCGCCGCGCCCGACATCGTGCAGGCCCTCACCGACTTCACCAGGACCAGCGGCACCATCGCGCAGGAGCAGGCGAACCTCAGCACCCTCTACGGCACGGCGACCGCCACCTCGCAGGACCTGACCGGCTACCTGCGGCAGAACAAGGACAACCTCATCCGGCTGTCCGCCGACAGCCGCGGCACCCTCGGCCTGCTCGCGCGGTACGCACCCTCCTTCCCCTGCACGCTGCGCACCCTCGCCGACTTCGTGCCGGTCATGGACAAGGCGCTCGGCAAGGGCACCGGGCAGCCCGGCCTGCACGTCGACGTCAGCACCGAGCCCTCCCGCGGCAGGTACACCGCGGGCAAGGACACCCCGGTCTACGACGCGGCCGGCGGCCCGCAGTGCTACCCCGTCCCGTACACCGGCCGCGGCACCGCGCCGCTGGCCAACTCCCCGCAGGAGAACGAACTGGTCAACGAACTCCTCGCGCCCTCCATGGACGCCGCGCCGCAGTCACTGCCGGACTGGAGCAGCCTGCTGACCGGCCCGGTGTTCCGCGGGACGGAGGTGACGGTGCGGTGAAGCGCCGCAGCCTGACCGGGCCGATCGTCAAGTCGCTGATCTTCGTGCTCGTCACCGCCTTCGCCACCACCGTGCTGGCGGTCAGCATCGCCGGCGCGGGCGTCGGCGACACCTCCGGCTACAACGCCCGGTTCACCGACACCACGGGACTGGTCTCCGGCGACAGCGTGCGCATCGCCGGCGTCAAGGTCGGCCAGGTCGACTCCATCAAGGTCGTCGACCGCCGCTACGCCCAGGTGCACTTCTCGGTGCAGAAGGGCCGGGTGCTGCCCGCGTCCGCCACCGCGACCATCAAGTACCTCAACATGGTCGGCCAGCGCTACATCGACCTCGCGCAGGGCACCGGACCGGTCGGCGGCGTGCTGCACCCCGGCGGCACCATCCCGCTGGACCGCACCACGCCCGCCCTGGACCTCACCCAGCTGTTCGACGGCTTCCAGCCGCTCTTCCAGGGCCTGTCGCCCACCGAGGTCAACAAGCTGGCCGGGGAGATCGTCCAGGTGCTCCAGGGCGAGGGCGGCACCGTGGACAGCCTGATCAGCGACGTCGGCTCGGTCACCACCACGCTCGCCGCCAAGGACCAGGTGATCGGCCAGGTCATCGACAACCTCAACTCGGTGCTGACCACCGTCAACACCCGCGAGGCCGGCTTCGACGACCTGGTGGCCTCGCTCCAGCAACTGGTCACCGGCTTCTCCCAGGACCGCGAGCCGATCGGCCAGTCGATCACCGCGATCTCCCAGCTCACCACCAGCACCGCCGGGTTGCTCGACGACGGCCGCGCGCCGCTGAAGGACTCCATCGCCCAGCTCGGCCGGCTGTCCACCGACCTCGCCGACAACAGCCCGCAACTGGAGGACTTCCTGAAGCAGACGCCGCGCAAGTTCGAGGCGGTGGGCCGGACCGCCTCCTACGGCTCCTGGCTCAACCTCTACCTGTGCCAGGCCACCGTCTCCGGGGTCAGCACCTCAGACGGCAGCGCGCCGCCCACCGGCATCGCCATCACCGAAGCGAGGTGCCGGTCATGAGGCCCAGGTTCCGCGCGCCGCGCCGACTGAGGCTGCGCGCCCCCTCCCGCCGCGGCCGCCCGCTGTTCACCCCGCTGCGGCACCGCAACCCCGTCCTGGTCGGCGCGATCGGCCTGACGCTGCTGGTGCTGGCCGGCCTGGTCGCGTACAACGCCGACGCGCTGCCGGTGATCGGCGGCGGCACCTCCTACTCCGCGGACTTCAGCGAGGCCGCGGGGCTGCGCCCGGGCAACGAGGTCAGGGTGGCCGGCGTCAAGGTCGGCAAGGTCACCGGCGTCTCGCTGGACGGCGACAAGGTCAAGGTCACCTTCCGGGTCCGGCACACCTGGATCGGCGACGCCAGCACCGCCGCGATCGGCATCAAGACGCTGCTGGGCGAGAAGTACCTGGCCGTGGACCCGCTCGGCAGCCGCCCCCAGGACCCCGCCCAGCGCATCCCCAGGACCCGCACCACCTCGCCGTACGACGTCACCGAGGCATTCAACGGCCTGGGCCGCACCTTCGGCGCGATCGACACCCGGCAACTCGCCGCGAGCTTCGAGACCATCTCCGAGACGTTCAAGGACACCCCCGCCTCGGTGCGCAGCGCCGCCACCGGCCTGGCCGCGCTGTCGAAGACGGTCTCCAGCCGCGACGCCGAACTCGCCGACCTGCTCTCCGGCAGCAAGCAGCTCACCAAGACGCTGTCGGACCAGAACGGCCGCTTCCAGACGCTCATCTCCGACGGCAACCTGCTGCTCGACGAGCTGAACAGGCGCCGCGACGCCATCCACGACCTGCTCGTCGGCACCCAGGACCTGGGCACCCAGCTCAGCGGCCTGGTCGCGGACAACAACCGGCAACTCGCGCCCACCCTCGACGCGCTGGACCGCGTCACCACCGTGCTGGACGCCAACCAGGCGAGCCTGGACAAGGCGCTGGCGCTCGCCGGGCCGTACTACCGGCTGGTCGGCAACACCCTCGGCAACGGCCGCTGGTTCGACAGCTATCTGTGCGGCCTGGTGCCCAGGAACTATCTGCCGAAGGGCACCCCGCCGACCACCGGCTGCATGCCCCCCAAGGCGACGGGAGGCGCCTCATGACCGCGCTCCTGCGACGGCGCGCACTGTCCCTGGCCATCGTGCTCGCCGTGATCGCGGCCGGCGCCGTCACCGCCGGGCTGCTGGCCTTCGGCGGCCCCGGCGGCGACCGCGTCACCGCCTACTTCGACCACGCGGTCGGCGTCTACCCCGGCTCCGACCTGCGCATCCTCGGCGTCAAGGTCGGCACGGTCGACGCGGTGACGCCCAAGGGCACCCAGGTGGAGGTCACCCTCACCCTCGACCACGGCGTCAAGGTGCCGGCCGGCGCGGGCGCGGTCGTCGTCGCGCCCAGCGTCGTCGCCGACCGCTACGTCCAGCTCACCCCCGCCTACACCGGCGGCCCGCGGCTGAAGGACCACGCGGTCATCCCCGCCACCCGCACCGCCACCCCGGTCGAGGTCGACCAGCTCTACGACAGCGTCACGCAGCTCAGCAAGGCGCTCGGCCCGAACGGCGCCAACGCCACCGGCGCGCTGTCCGACCTGCTGGACACCGGCGCGGCCAACCTCGACGGCAACGGCAAGGCCATCGGCGACAGCATCGCCCAGCTCGGCGCGGCCTCCAAGACCCTCAACGGCCGCAGCGACGACCTGTTCGCGACGCTGTCCTACCTCCAGTCCTTCACCGCGATGCTCAAGGCCAACGACGGCAAGGTGAAGGCCGCGACCGACCAGCTCTCCACCGTCAGCGGCTTCCTGGCCGACGACAAGGAGGACCTCGGCGGCGCGCTGCAGCAACTGTCCACCGCGCTCGGCCAGGTGAAGACCTTCGTCCAGGACAACCGCACCCGCCTGAAGACCAGCGTCACCAAGCTCGAACCCATCACGCAGACCCTCGTCGACCAGCGCGCCTCGCTCGCCGAACTCCTCGACACCGCGCCGCTGGCCGCGGACAACGTGCTGAACGCGTACAACCCGAGGACCGGCGCGCTGGACGGCCGCGCGGACATCAACGAGCTGAGCATGGGCGGACCGCTGACCACGCCGACCACCCCGGCCACGCCGACCACTTCGGCCAAGGGGGCCACCTCGGCCGACCTTCCGCTGCCGCTGCCCGCGGTCGGCCCCGCCCACGCCGCGAACGGAGCGGACCGATGACGCGCACGACGGCCCGGACCCGTACGGCGACCGGAGCCCGTACCGCGGCCGGCGACCGTACGACCAGGGCCCGTGCCGCGACCGCCGTCGCGGGCGCCGCGGTCCTCGGACTGGCCCTGACCGGCTGCGGGTTCGGCGGCGTCCAGGACATCCCGCTGCCCGGCGGCGCGGACCTCGGCGCCCATCCGTACACCGTCAAGGCCCGGTTCGCCGATGTGCTGGACCTGGTGCCGCAGGCGTCGGTACGCGTCAACGACGTCGCCGTCGGCCGCGTCACGGACATCAGCCTGGCCGACGACCACGGCAAGGGGACGGCGGACCGGGCGGGTTGGCAGGCCGTGGTGACCATGAAGGTCAACGGCAAGGTGGTGCTGCCGGCCAACGCCTACGCGCACCTGGAGCAGTCCAGCCTGCTCGGCGAGAAGTACGTCGAGCTGTCCGGGCCGCCGACCGGCGAGAGCGCCGGCGGCCGGCTGCACGCCGGCGACGTCATCCCGATCGCGCGGACCAACCGCAACCCCGAGGTCGAGGAGGTCTTCGGCGCGCTGTCCATGCTGCTCAACGGCGGCGGCATCCAGCAGCTGAAGACCATCAGCACCCAGCTCAACGCGGCGCTCACCGGCAACGAACCGCAGATCCGCGACATGCTCACCCAGGTGAACACGCTGGTCGGCGACCTCGACACGCACAAGCAGGACATCACCGACGCCCTCGACGGGGTCAACCAGCTGTCCGCGACGCTCGCCGCCCGCGACCGGCAGATCGGCACCGTGCTCACCGGACTCAGCCCCGGCCTCAAAGTGCTGGAGCAGCAACGCGGTTCGCTCGTCACGATGCTGCGCTCGCTCGACACCCTGTCCGGCGTCGCCGTCGACACCGTCAACCGCAGCAAGGACGACATGGTCGCCGACCTCAAGGCCCTCGCGCCCACGCTCCAGCGGCTCGCCGACTCCGGCAAGGACCTGCCCGACTCCCTCCAGGTCCTGGTCACCTACCCGTTCACCGACGAGGTCCTCAACGGCGTCAAGGGCGACTACCTCAACGTCTACCTCGACATGACCGCCGCGCCCGGCACCCGGATCGTCCCCGCGCTGCAACCGGACGACAGCACCTACCCCGGCGTCGGCCCCACCCCCACGCCCACCGACGCGCCCGCGGCGAAGAAGCAGGGCGGACTGCCGCTGCCGCTGCCCTCGGTGACCACCACGGAGGGCCGCTGATGCTGACGAGGACCACCGTCGCCAAGAACATCGCCTTCCTTGTCATCGCCGTCCTCGTGCTCGGCTACATCGGGGTGCGCTACGCCGACCTCGGCCGGTACGTCGGACTCAGCGGCTACTACGACGTGAAGGTCGAACTCCCCGAGGCCGGCGGCCTGTTCAAGCACGCCGACGTCACCTACCGCGGCGTCTCGGTGGGACGCGTCGGCGATGTGTCGCTCACCGACGAGGGCGTCGAGGCCACCTTGCGGATCGACGACTCCGCGCCGCACATCCCCAGCCGCCTCAAGGCCGTCGTCGCCGACCTGTCCGCGGTCGGCGAGGAGTACGTCGACCTGCGGCCGAGCACCGACAAGGGCCCCTATCTGCACGACGGTTCGCGGATCGCCGCGGCCGACGCGAGCGTGCCCGCGCCCGTCACCGACCTGCTCACCAGCGTCGACGACCTCGCCGGATCGGTGCCGCTGGACAGCCTGCGCACGGTCGTCGACGAGTTCGGGCAGGCGTTCGACGGACAGGCGACCAACCTCCAGTCGCTGCTGGACAACAGCAGCGCGTTCGTCTCCGCCGCCGACGCCAACCTGCCCGTCGACACCAAGCTGATGGTCGACGGGCAGACCGTGCTGCGCACCCAGGCCGAGGAGGGCGACGCGATCAAGTCCTTCGCCTCCAGCGCCAGTCAGCTGGCCGCGCAGCTGAACTCCTCCGACGCCGACCTGCGCCGGCTGATCGCCGCGACGCCCGAGGCCGCGGGCCAGGTCAGCGCGCTGCTGCGGGACGTCGGCCCCGATCTGAGCGTGGTGCTCGCCAATCTGCTCACCACCTCGGACGTCGCGGTCACCCGGCAGCACGGCATCCAGGAGTTCCTGGTCAAGGTGCCCGCGGTGGTCGCGGCCGGCTCCACGGCGGTCACCGCGCAGGGCGTGAACTTCGGCATGGCGGTCACCTTCTTCTCACCGCTGCCGTGCACCTCCGGCTACGGCGGCACCGTCTACCGCAACGGGCTGGACACCAGCGCGCCGGCCACGGCCCTCAACACCGCCGCGCGCTGCACCTCCCCGGCGTCCTCCGGCCGCGACGTCCGCGGCTCGGCGCACGCGCCGGGCGGCGGCGGGGTCCCGGACCCGGCGCAGCCCGGCTCGGTCCTGCCGACGTCCACCACGGCGACGTCCACCACCTCATCCGGCGCGTCCGACACGTCCGGCGGGTCCGGCGCGCGGTCGGCGCGCTCCGCCGCCGCACCCGCACTCCCCGGCGCGCTGGGCCTCCCCGCGCTGCCGTCCGCCGCCCCGACCACGCTCGCGGGCCTCCTCGGTCTGGGGGACACGCCATGACGACGCACGACGGGCCGGCGACGGTGACGCCGGAGGCGGGCGCGGACCCGGAGCCGCCGGAGGCGGACGCGGAGGCGGACGCGGGGACGAACGCGGAGTCCGGCGCGGGCTCCCCGGCTCATGGGACCGCCCGGCCAGGCGCCGAGACGGGTTCCGCGGACGCCGTGGACCCGCCCGAGGCGGAGGCCGCCCGCACGGGCTGGCGGTTCGGGGGACGTACGCTCGCGTGGGCCGCGGTGTGGACGGCCGCCGCGGTTCTGCTGGGCGTCTCCGGCTATGTCTACGCCGACACCCGCGGCGACGGCGCGCTCGGCTACGGCAAGGCGCGCGACGCCGCCCTCGACGCCGGCCGGGCGGACATCGCCCGGGTGACCAGCGTCGAGCGCGGCCACGTCGACCGCGACCTCGCCGCCTGGCTCGACGTGACGTCCGGGCCGCTGCACGACCAGCTCACCCGCAGCCACACCTCCGACGCCGCACGGCTCAAGGCCGCGGACACCACCGCGAGCGGCGACGTCACCGACGCCGCGGTCACCGAACTCGACACCCGCGCGGGCACCGCCCGGCTCATCGCCACCGTGTCCGTACGCACCACCCCGGCCTCGGGCGCGGCCGGCTCCGACCGCAAACGCTTCGAGGCCGCGCTGTCCCGCACCGGCGGCACCTGGAAGCTCACCGCGCTCACCGCCGTGCCGCTCGGCGCGAGCTGACGGAAGGACCCGGGCATGACCACGACCCACCACCCGCCCGAGGCCGCGGAGGCGTCCGAGGCCGCGACCGCCGCTGGTCCGGTTGCTCCGGCCGGTCCCGGCGCGCCGGCTGCTTCCGCCGCGCAGGAGGAGCCCGCGGCGTCCGAGGTGCCGGCGGCCTCCGATGCCTCCGAGGCCGCTGAGGAGCCGGGCGAGGCAGGCGAGACGGACACGGCGAGCGAGGCAGGCACGCCCGGCGAGCCCGCGCAGGCTCCCGGCGCTCCCGGCCGCCTCGGACGCCTCGGACGGCTCTGGCAGCGCGCCGCGCGGTGGCCGCGGCGCCGGGTCGCCGCGGTCGCCGTCCTGCTGGTCGTGGTGCTCGCGTCCGGCGGACTGCTGTACGGGGCGGCGCAGTTGCGGGACCCGGCGGCCACCGGCAACCGCGCGCTGACCGACACCGCGGCCACCGACCAGGTGACCGGCGACGTCAGCAGCGCGCTGACCCGCATCTTCGCCTACACGCCCGACGACACCCAGACCACCGCGCAGGCCGCGCGCGACGTGCTCGCGGGCCACGCGGCGACGCAGTACCAGTCGCTGTTCGCGCAGATCAGGGAGCAGGTCGCGAGCCAGCGGCTGACGCTGACCACGCGGGTGGTCCGCGCGGGCGTCGTCTCGCTCACCGGCCGGCGCGCCCGGCTGCTGGTCTTCCTCGACCAGACCGCGCAGCGCGCCGGCGGCGCCGCGACCAGCGCCGCCGCCCAGCTCTCGGTGACCGCGCAGTACAGCGCCGGCCACTGGCGGATCACCGAACTCACCGCACGCTAGGGGGAGACACGACATGCGCGCGAGCACGCAGGACACACCGTCCGCGACGCCGGACGACGCGGGCCGCGACGGCCGCGAGGACGGCGACGGCGCGGTGGATCGTACGCAGGACCGGGACGCGGGCCGCGACGGCCGGGACGGCCGCGAGGACGGCGACGGCGCGGTGGATCGTACGCAGGACCGGGACGAGGGCCGGGGCGCCGGCCGCGCCGATCGGGGCGCCGGCCGCGCCGATCGGGGCGCCGACCGCGCCGATCGGGACGCCGACCGCGCCGACCGCGCCGACCGCGACGCCGACCGTGCCGCGAAGCCCGCCGCGCGGTCCGGTCCGCTCGGCCGGGTCACCCCCCTCGTGCTGGCGGCCCTCGCGCTCGTCGTGGCCGCCGCGGTCGCCGCCGCGTGGGGCGGCTGGGCGTGGTACTCGGCCGCGCACGACGACGACGCCGCGTTCGCCCGCGCCCGCGACACCGTGCTGGCCGCGGGGGAGCAGGCCGTGCAGAACATGAACACCCTCGACCACGGCGATGTCGACCACGGCCTGGACGTGTGGGAGTCCAGCACCACAGGCCAGCTGCACTCCCAACTCGTCCAGGGCCGCGCCGACTTCGTCAAGGAAGTGCAGCAGGCGCAGACCGTGAGCACCGCGAAGGTGCTGTCCGGCGCGGTCACCGAGCTGGACACCCGGGCGGGCAAGGCCGGCGTGATGGTCGCGCTGCGGATCACCGTGCAGGCGCCGAAGGGCGGGCCGTCGGTGAAGGAGAGCCGGATGCTCGGCGAGCTGACCCGCACCCCGGCCGGCTGGAAGCTCAGCGCCCTCGGCCAGGCCCCCCTCGGCGACAGCGCCGACCCGTCCGACACCTCGTCCACCGGTACGGACACGGCAACCGGCACCGGCACCGGCACCGGTTCCGGCGACGGCTCCGGCACCGGAACCACCCAGCCGTCCCCGGGCCGGTAGCGCCGCACCACCCGCCGCC
>JAJSZB010000149.1:0-15705 GCA_050613715.1 Streptomyces sp. IBSBF 3018 | reverse complement strand
ACCCTCCCCACCGGCCACCACCCCTTCCTCTCCCGTCCCGCCGCGGTCCGCGACCTGATCCTCAAGCTGTGAGCGGCGGCGACCGTGGGCGTCCCTGCGAGGCGGCAGGCGGGTGCGGCAGGCGGGCGCGGCCGGGGCGGGCGCGGCAAGGCGGGCGCGGCAGTAAGGGGGACGGCGTCAGTCGCCGAAGGCCGCCCGGTGGGCCGCGGCGCAGGGGGACGGGAGGTCGTCCGGGACGACGACGCTCCCGGTGATCGTCGCCGGAGGATCGAGCGGGATCGCGCGCACCCGGGTGGAGCGGAGCTCGGCCACCTGATCGGCCGGCAGCACCGTCCAACTGCGCGGATCGGAGCCGATCTCCACGATCGTGTCCCCCAGCGTGCCCGCGCGGCGGCCCGGCCGCACCGGTGCCGCGGCCTCCCGCAGCGCGGCCACCACCGACGGGTCGTGGTCCTGGGAGGTCCGGAAGGGACCGCCGACCAGCTCGGCCACGCCGACGGCCGTACGACCGGCGGCGCGGTGCCGCGCGGACACGACCGCGAACAGGGACTCCGTCCACGTCGGCAGGACCCGCAGCCCGGGCGCCGAGCGCACTCCCCGCACCAGCGCCAGATCCGTCTCCCCCTGCCGCAGGGCGTTCAGGCGCGCGGGCAGCGGCAGATCCACGAGCACCACGTCGAACGCCGGGGCCTGCTCCCGCAACGCGTCGATCCCGCGCTCCAGGCGGGCGGTGAACTGGCCGGTGCCGGTGCCGATGCGCATCACACCCGCGCGCGGGCTCGCCGCGACGCGGACCCGGTCGGCGGCCGCCAGCGCCTCGCGCGCCGCGTCGAGCACCCGATGCCCGGCCTCGGTGAGCCGCACCCGCCGCGGTGAACGGTCGAACAGGCGGACCCCCAGCTCGCGCTCCAGCCGCGCGATCTGCCTGCTGACCGCGGGCTGGGCGATGTGCAGCCGGTCGGCGGCCCGTCCGAAGTGCAGCTCGTCGGCGACCGTGACGAAGTACCGCAGCGCCCGCAGCTCCACCGGCCCTCCCCGCGACGATGCCTCCAGGTTATCGCTGCGCGTCAGCCTTGGTCCTGGTTCGCCTCGGGCCGTCGTGCTGAAGTCGGGACATGACCATCGAACTCGGCCTCCTCGGCGCCCATCTGCGCGAACACGAAGTGGACCCGGCAGCCGCGGCGGACGTCGAACGAGCCGGCTACGGCACCCTCTGGCTCGACGCCTCACCGCCGGCCGACCTCACCTTCGCGGAGGAACTCCTCGACGCCACCACCAGGCTGGTCGTCGGCACCAGCGTGGTGAACGTCTGGACCGCCGACGCGGACGCCGTCGCCGCCTCCTATCACCGCATCGAGGCGCGCCATCCCGGCCGGTTCCTGCTCGGCGTCGGCATCGGGCACCGCGAAGTCCACACCGAGTACGCCTCGCCGTACGACACGCTGGCGTCGTACGTGGACCGGCTCGCCGTCAGGGGCGTGCCGGCCGACCGGACGGTGCTGGCCGCGCTCGGGCCCAGGATGCTGCGCCTGGCCCGTGACCGCGTCGCCGGCGCCGTGCCGTGCATGGTGACGCCGGAGCACACCCGGCGGGCACGCGCCGTCCTGGGCGCGCGGAAGCTGCTGCTGCCCGGCCACTTCGCGCTGGCCGAGCCGGACGCCCAGCGGGCTCGCGCGATCGCCCGGTCCGCGCCGCCCGGGACGGCGCTGGGCGTCGCCAACTACGCGAACAACCTCCGGCGGCTCGGCTTCACCGACGACGATCTCGCCCGCGCGGGGAGCGACCGCCTCATCGACGCGCTCGTCGCCCACGGCGACCCGGCCGCCGTCGCGCGAAAGCTGCTCGCCCACCGGGACGCCGGCGCCGACCACGTCGGCGTCTACCCCCTCGGCGACGACCCGATCGCCACGCTGCTCGTGGTCGCCGAAGCGGTGCACGCCGTCGGAGCCGGACGCGCCGCGGGGCCCGACCGGTGATCGGTCGGGCCCCGCGTTCGTCGAACCGAGAGCGGTAGCGGTGGGATTTGAACCCACGGAGGAGTTGCCCCCTCACACGCTTTCGAGGCGTGCTCCTTAGGCCGCTCGGACACGCTACCGAGGGAGAGCTTAGCCCACCGGGGGGTGTGCTCAGAAATCGGTTCCGCGGAAGAAGGCGGTGAGGAGGGCGGCGGACTCGGCGGGGAGGACGTCGGCGATCACTTCGGGGCGGTGGTTGAGGCGGCGGTCGCGGACCACGTCCCAGAGGGAGCCCGCCGCGCCGGCCTTGGCGTCGCGCGCGCCGTAGACCACGCGGTCCAGGCGGGACAGGACGATCGCGCCCGCGCACATCGTGCACGGCTCCAGCGTGACGACCAGCGTGCAGCCGGTCAGCCGCCACTCGGCCGCCGCGGCCCTGCGGATCGCGAGGACCTCCGCGTGGGCGGTCGGATCGCCCGTCGCCTCGCGCTCGTTGCACGCGCGCGACAGGATCGAGCCGTCCGGGCCCAGCACGACCGCGCCCACCGGCACATCGCCGGTGAGCGGGGCGCGCTCGGCCACCGCGAGCGCGAGCCGCATCGCGGGCGCCCACGGATCGCGGACGGGGTCCCCCGGGGCGCCGCCCGAGGGTACGGATGGGGGAAAGGAAGGAGGTGGAGGGGCCGTCAGCGCACGGCCTCCAGGACATCGGCAGCGCCGATCGCGTCGGCGATCTCACCCAGCGCCTCACCGGTCAGCGCGCCGTCGCCGCTGAGCGCCAGCAGGTCCGCCGTGCTCATGCCGAGATCGACCAGCAGATCGGTGTCGCCGAGCGGGCCCACCGGCACATGGTCCTCGGAAGGGCCGGCCACCCCCTCGTCCTCGTCGTCGTCCTCGCCGTCCTCGGTTCCGTCGAGGTCGACCAGGTCGTCGAGGTCCTCCGGGTCGCGGCCCAGCACCTCGTCGGTGAGCAGGATCTCCCCGTACGAACTGCGGGCGGCCGCCGCCGCGTCGGACACGTAGATCCTGGGGTCCTCTTCACCGTCGACCCGGATGACGCCGAACCAGGCGTCCTCCTGCTCGATGAAGACCAGGACCGTCTCATCCTCGTCGCCGGCCGCGCGGGCCAGGTCACTCAGGTCGGCGAGGGTTTCCACATCGTCGAGATCGGGTTCGCTCGCTTGCCAACCGTCCTCGGTGCGCGCGAGCAGTGCGGCGAAGTACACCGTGACTCTCCCACAGGTCTCAGGCCGTCCGGACCGGGCGGGGCCGCAAGCGATCCACATCGCGTGGAGCGATCCACTCGCGTTCCGTGAAGGCCTCGATGATGTTTCTGATGCCTCCACGATGGTCCCACCCATCGGCATCGTGGCAGAAACCCGGGCTTTGCGAAGGGTCTTCGCCACCGCGACGTGCCAGTTCTTCGTCACGTGACGGTAAATCCACGAGCTTGGCGGGCGGCCGGGCCCGGCCGGGACCCGTGCGAGGACGGGCGGGGACGGGCGGCGGGGGCCGGTCTCACCAGCGGAAGGTACGCATCCGCATCTGCTGCCGCATCCGGTTCGCCCGCGCGCGTCGCGGTTGTACGCGGTCGCGCAGCTCCCGGGCCTCGTTCAGCTCCCGCAGGAACACCGCGCGCTTCCTGCGGCGCTCCACGTCGCGTTCACCGCCGCCGTCGCCCGCGTCGGCACCGTCCCGCATCTCAGGCATTCGCGCTCACCGTCCAGCGCTCGGTTCACCCGGGAGGGACGCCGGGCGTATGTGCTCTGTTTCCCCCGAATGAGGGGTTTACCCCACCGCGGCGGCAGAAGATGCGGGTGACAGGGCCGCGGCAGGCCGTCCCGGCGGGCGGTTACAGTCGTCGCATGCGTCTCCACGTTGTCGACCACCCCCTGGTCGCGCACAAGCTCACCACCCTGCGCGACGCGCGCACCGACTCGCCCACGTTCCGGCGGCTCGCCGACGAGCTGGTCACCCTGCTCGCCTACGAGGCCACGCGGGACGTCCGCACCGAGCAGGTCGACATCCGCACACCCGTCGCGCCCACCACGGGCGTACGGATGTCGCACCCGCGCCCGATGGTCGTGCCGATCCTGCGCGCCGGCCTCGGCATGCTCGACGGCATGATGCGGCTGCTGCCGACCGCCGAGGTGGGTTTCCTCGGCATGGTGCGCGACGAGGAGACGCTGGAGGCCAGGACGTACGCGACCCGGATGCCGGAGGACCTCTCCGGCCGCCAGGTCTACGTGGTGGACCCGATGCTCGCGACCGGCGGCACCCTGGTCGCGGCGATCCGGCTGCTGATCGAGCGCGGCGCCGACGACGTGACGGCGCTGTGCCTGCTGGCGGCGCCCGAGGGCGTCGAGGTGATGGAGCGCGAACTGGCCGGCAGCCCGGTCACCGTGGTCACCGCTGCGGTCGACGAGCGGCTCAACGAGCACGGGTTCATCGTCCCCGGCCTCGGCGACGCCGGTGACCGCCTCTACGGCGCGGTGGGCTAGGACTTCCGCCCCCCGGCGTGGTGGGCTAGGACCTCCGCCCCCGGCGCGGTGGGCTAGGACTTCCGCGCCGGTCCGGACGCCGAGGGGGACGCCGGGCTGCAGGTCGGCTTCGGCGGCGGCGGGTTCGCCGCGACCACCCGCGCCTTCGCCACGTCCGCGGGCGAGGCCAGTGCCGAGAAGCCGTTGCCGATCAGCAGGTCGACGCCCTTGCCCTTGCGGGCCGGGTCGATCTTCACCGCCGAGCCGACGACCTGCGTACCGGCCTCACGGGCCGCCGCCTCGCCCGCCGGACCTGCCACGACCAGCGCAGACTGCGTGACCTTCTTGTCGTAGGGCGGCTCCGCGTTGCCGAAGCGCGCCACCTTGAAGCCGCGTTTGGCCAGCTCGTCGGCGGTGGACTTGGCCAGGCCGCCGCGCGCGGTCGCGTTGAGCACGCTCACCGTCACGCCGGAGGGCTGCGGCAGCGCCATCGGCTTCGCGGCGGGCGTCGCGGGGGTCACCGGCGCGCACGAGGGCGTGTTCTGCGGCGAGCCGCTCGCCTGGTTGTCGCCGTCGTCGCCTCTGAAGACATGGAAGAGCTGCACGGCCCCCCACCCGAACAGGCCGAGGACGACGACCGACGCGACCACCGCGGCGACGATCCGGCCGCGTCGCCTGGGCCGGCGCATCCGCGGGTAGGCAGTCCCCGTGACCTTGTACTTCCCGCCCATACCGGAGGGGGTGAGCATGCTCATGAGCGCAGCGTAAGCGGATTGTCAGTCCATCTCCAGGACCCGGGCGTGCAGCACTTGACGCTGCTGGAGCGCGGCGCGTACGGCCCGGTGCAGACCGTCCTCCAGATAGAGGTCGCCCTGCCACTTCACGACGTGCGCGAAGAGGTCGCCGTAGAACGTCGAGTCCTCCGCCAGGAGTGTCTCCAGGTCGAGCTGGCCCTTGGTGGTCACCAACTGGTCCAGCCGCACGGGACGTGGGGCGACGTCCGCCCACTCGCGCGTGCTGACCCGGCCGTGGTCCGGGTACGGCCGCCCGTTTCCGATGCGCTTGAAGATCACACGGAAAGCCTACCGGCCCTGGTTGTGCGGGCGCAGCAGTGGCGCTCGGATGCGAACGTGGCAAAAGTTACATAGTCGTACCAAGTGGCAATCGTGATGTCGGATGTCCACTCGGATGGCCGCGGCAACAGGGGTGACGCGGGTGGCGTGGGTGACGGGCCGCCCCGCGGCGGGCCGGGGTCCGGCCCTCTGCCGCGGGGGGCCGACCGCGTAGGCTCGAAGGCGTGCCGGCCCCGCAGCCGAGGAGTGAGACATGAGCGAACGCAAGCCGCCCGGGGTCTCCTGGGAGACCTGGAGCGACCGGCAGATCCGCGAGGCGCAGGAGAGCGGCGCGTTCGACGGGCTCACCGGCAAGGGCAAGCCGCTGCGTCCGGCCGGCTCCTCGTACGACGAGATGTGGTGGGTCAAGGACAAGATGCGCCGCGAGGGGCTGTCCTTCCTGCCGCCGTCGCTGGCGCTGCGCAAGGAGGCCGAGGACGCGGAGGCCGCGATCGCCGAGGCGGTCTCGGAGCGCCAGGTGCGGCGAATACTCGAGGTGATCAACGAGAAGCTCGCCGCCGCGATCCGCCGCCCGCCGGAGGGCCCGCCGCTGGGCCGCGGGCTCTTCGACGTGGAGCGCACGGTCGCGCAGTGGCACGAGGCGCGGGAGCGGCGACTGCGCGCGGAGGCGGAGGCGGCGGCCGAGACGGCGGCCGTGGCGGCGGCAGCCGCAGAGGCGTCGGGTGATGCCGCGGACCAGGGCGGGAGCGCGGCCGGCGCGGCCCCCGGACGCAGGCGCGGCCTGGTCGCACGCCTCACCGGCCGCGGCAGGCGCGGCGGCGACGCGCGGAGCGCGCGAGGCTCGCGCGACACGCAGGACGCCCAGGCCCCCCGCGACGGCCACGACTCGTCCGGCGGCCGGCGTCCCGGCGCCCAGCGTCCCCGCGACGGCGGTGACCGTGCGGTTTGATGCCGTTCCGGTGCCGCCGGCCGTCGGCGCGCGGCCGCGCGACGCCCGCGGCTATCCCGTCCCCGCGATCACGCCGTGGCACGGCGACACCCCGCAGTTCGCCCTGACCGACTACGAGCGCAGCGCGAACTGCGCCCGGGGACGCGGCTGTTCGGTGTGCGGGGAGCTGATGCCGCGCGGCCCGGTGTGGCGGGTGGTCGGCGCGTCGGAGAGCGCCGCGATCGCCGAGGCGCTGGCGGCCGGCCGGCCGTACCGCAACCTCGCGCCCACCCTCGAAGGCCCGGGCCACCGCGCCTGCATGCTCTACGCCTCGATGGTCTGCCCGTACCTCGCCCGGCCGGGCGCCCGCAGGGGGCTGGACGCGCAGGCCCCGGACGCCATGACCGAGCACGTCGTCCGGGGCGCGGCGCGCGGCGCCTCGGGGGCCGTGGTGGGCTTCGCCGACTACGAGTTCGCGATCACCGCGACGCAGGTGCTGTTCCGCTTCCTCGACGTGGTGGAGTTCTCGCCGCACGCCGAGTCCGACGCGCACCTGGACGAGCTGCGCGCCGAACTCGCTGCGGGGGCCGCGCGGATGACGCCGCCTCAGGAGGCGCGGTAGGCCGGCAGGCCGTGGTAGCCGGAGGTCGGCACGGGCGGCTGCGAGCCGTCCGCGGCCAGCGTCACGACGCCCTGCGGGGTGCGCGCGGCGATGGTCCTGCCGTCCGGCGACCAGGCCGGCTCGGTGTAGTCGGTGGTCGCGTTCGGCGTGATGTCCTTGTACGTCGGGCCGTTGGCGCCGCTGTGCTCCACGAACAGGTGGTCGTGGCCGCCGACCGAGCGGACGAAGACGATCTCGCCGTTGTCGCCGCCGTCGTCCGGGCCGAGCGCGGGCTCGGACCCCTTGGCGAGGTCGAAGCCCTGCTGCCGCAGGTAGTCGTCGCGGATGTAGACGTCGCCGGTGGCCTGGTTGGCGTAGACCGAAGTGCCGTGCCTGCCGCCCGCGTTGGGCCAGACGTTGCCGGTCTGCGGCAGGTCGGGGACGTCCTCGCCGGAGACGTGGTTCAGCGACAGCGGCTGCGGCGTCGCGTCGTGCGCCGAGGCGTCGACCGAGACCAGCCGCGAGGTGCTGCCGCTGCGGACGGCGAACACGATCCGGTCCGCGCCCGGTTCGCCGTTGACCGGGTCGTCGGCGCGCAGCAGCCAGGTGGGGTGCGACCAGTTCTGGCCGCCGGGGTTGCGCGCGGCGATCACCCGGCCGCTGCCGTCGGCGTTGCTGACCGCGAGGTCCCCGTCGCCGTCGACGAACGCCGCCTTGCCGCCGTCCCGCGACCAGGCCAGGTCGCGCACCTCGGTGCCGAAGTCCACGCGGGTGCCGTTCATCACCACGTAGCGGGTGCCGTCGCTGATCGTCAGCCCGTTGTGGGCGGTGCCGTTGACCGGCGCGGGGCTCCCGCCGGAGTCCGACGTGCCCTTGCCGCTCCCGCTGCCGGAGCCGCCGGTCGAGGCGCTGCCGGTGGTCGCGGGGCCGGACGCGGTCGGTGACGTGCCGTCGGTCGCGTCGGTGGCGTCCTCCGGCCCGCAGGCGGACAGCAGCAGCGCGGCGCTCGCGGTGACGGCCGCGGTCACGGCGATGGCGGCGGCGGTGCTGCGACGACGGCCGCGCGGTACAGCGGACATGGCGATTCCCCCCAGGGACGGGCGACGGAACGGGCAGGCGGTCTGCCCCGAACGACTGACCGGCTGACCGGCTGAACACGAGCGTGCCCGCGCCACTTCGCCGATCGGTGCGCCGCCTGTCACGGCCGGGCAACGAAGCGTCGCCGCGCCGTGCCGTACGGGATCAGGGGTGCACGCGGGACCCGCGGGGCGCGTGACGCCGGGCCCGACGCCAGGCGCGTGCCCCTGGGCGTACGACCGCGGGCGCGCAATCCCGGCTCCGCGCGATCCCGCCCCGCGCGACCGCTGACCCGACGTGCCGTCGACGTAAGCGCGTGCGAGCCGTACGCCGTGCGCCGGCCGTACCGGACCGGCGCCGCCCCTGACCGGGTGAATCCGGCGGACGCGGGGTGACGGACGGCGTGCGGAGCGTGCCCTGGCGGGGTGCCGCGGCGTTGATACGACCATGAATGCACGCCGAATCCTCACCACCGCGGCCGGCTCCTTCCTGCTCGCCGCCTCCGCGACCGCTGCTGCGGCCGGCGCCGCACAGGCCGCCGACCTGGGCGGCACCCTCACCAGCACCGCGCTGACCGCAAGCGCCGTGGGCGAGCAGGCCGCCCCGGTCGCCCAGGGCGTCGCCCAGGAGACCGGCGTCGGCCAGAAGGTCGCCGCCGTGAAGAACGCCGTCCAGGCCGGGTCCGACGCCGTCGCCGCCGGCAACCAGCTCGTCAACGGCTGACCCGGACCACCCGGACCACCCGGTCCGCACGGACGGTCCGGTCACCCCGGACCACGTGAACCACCTGGACGCGTAGGACGTACGGCCGCACCACGCGGCGGCCGTACCGGAGACGACGAGGGGCGCTCCCGCCGGGGGAGCGCCCCTCGTCACGTCCGGCTCCGGCCGAAGGCGCCGGCCGAAGCGTCGGCCGAAGGCGCTGAGCAAAGGCTGGCCGAAGGCGCCGACCAGCTGACTAGAGGTTCAGCGTCGACACCGGCACCAGGCAGTGCGCGGCCGAGCCGAGCACCTCCGGGTCGGCCGCGAACGCCCTCAGCTCCTCCTCCGTGAGCGTGGTGCCGGGCGCCGCCTGCGGCCAGGGGCGGCTGGCCAGGATCAGGTAGACCGACCCGCGGGCCCGCGCCGCGGCCGTCCACTCCTCCGGCACCGGGCAGTTGACGTGCAGATAGGGCATGGTGAGCACCGCCTGGCCGCCCTCGACGAGCACCTTCACCGGTGGCTTGGGCAGCGTGCCGACCTCCAGGATCGCGCCGCCCACCGGCAGCCCGATCTCCGCCGCGGCCTCCAGCACCGCCTGCGCCGCGCCCTCGGGGCCCGCCGCGCCGTCGCCGAGCGTGTAGGCCATCAGGAACGGCATGTCGGCGCCGTCGTCCTGGTGCTCCCCGGCCCAGGGGATCACCACCAGGGTGCCGAGCCGGCTGGGGAGCGGCGCCGCGGACGCGGCAGGGGTCTGGCTGGTCTGGGTCATGCGCGGGACCCTAACCGCCGCCGGGGCCGGGCCGCGGCGGATATCACCTCAGCGGGCGACCGGTGACCGCAGGATTCCCCCGTTCGGGGAATTCTCCGCCGACCGGCCTCCTCGGACGGCCTATTGCCGCTATGGGGTGCCGCCGCGACGGGCGCGCAGCCGAACGCGGCGCGGTCGCAGCGGAATTGCCCCGTCACTTGCCGATCGAAGGCGCCACGCCGGGGAACGCACCCGGTCCGGTTGGGTTGCGGTGCGACTTTCCGCTTTTCACGGTGGTCCAGATAGTTGTTCACCTCCCGAAGGGAAACCGTCCCCATGCGTACCCACCGGATCACCGGCGTGGTCGTCTCCCTGGCGCTCGTCGGCGGGGCCGCCGGCGGCGTGCTGGCAGCGTCCTCCGCGTCCGCCGACACGCCCTCCCAGCACCTGCGCACCTCCCGGCCGGTGGCGGCGCCCGCGGACGCCACCACGATCATCGCCCAGGCCAGGACGCTCGGCCGGGTCGGCCATGTGGCCTCGCCCGTCGCCGTGTTCGTCGAGGACGCGGTGGCCGGGAAGACCACCGCCGACACGCTCGCCAAGGAGGCCGACGCCGCGCGCGCCGCGGTCGAGTCCACCCGGCAGGCGCACGCGCAGAAGGCCGGCTCCCGGGTCGCCCGGGACGCCGCGACCGACGCGCTGACCCAGCTCCAGACCGCGCTCGACACCCTGGTGAAGTCGCTCACCGACACCGTGGGCGGCCTGCTCAGCGCGGCCACCGGCGTGGTCAGCGGGCTCGTCGACACCCTCGGCGCGCTGCTCGGCGGCCTGACGGGCGCCGCGTCCGCCGCGCCGTCGACCGCCCCGGCCGCTCCGGCGAGCTGACGTACGGAACCGCACGGGCGGCCGCCGGCGTCACCGGAACGGCTCAACCGGCGTGACCATCCGTGATCCCCCACCGTTGCGCAGGGCGTCAAAAAGCCGCAGGTGCTGCGGCTGCTTCTCGTCTCAGGGAGATCTTGATGTCGCGTATCGCAAAGGCCGCGGCCGTCACCGCCGCCGCGGGTGCCGCTCTGGCCGCCGGCGCTGGTGTGGCGGCGGCCGACGCCGGCGCCCAGGGTGCTGCGGTCGGTTCGCCGGGCGTCCTGTCCGGCAACCTCGTCCAGGTGCCCGTCCACGTTCCGGTGAACGTGTGCGGCAACACCATCGACGTGATCGGCGTGCTGAACCCGGCGTTCGGCAACCAGTGCACCAACGCCTCCATCCACGGTGGCGGCGACGACTCCGGCTGGTAAATCCGGCCCACCAGGTCGTACGCACCTGAGGTGCACCCAAGGCGACGGCCTCCCGGCCCGCGGACACGAGTCCCGCGCCGGGAGGCCGTCGCCGTACGGTCGCCTCTCCTCCTGCGTGCGGTCAGCTCTCCTCGTACGTGTAGAACCGCCGGTGGTCCAGCACCTGCGCGGGCGTCACGCCGAACGGCGGCATCTCCTCGTGCAGGCTCATCACCCGGCCGTGCTCGGGGTCCTTGGCGCCCAGCGGCGCGGCCGGCAGATAGCCGGAGTACGGGTGCCTGCGCTGCCAGCGCACCCACAGCAGGTCGCAGAAGGCGTGGTGCAGCCAGAAGATCGGGTCGTTCGGCGAGGTGCCGCCGGTCATGTGGCCGCCGACCCACTGGTGCACCCGGTTGTGCAGGTAGCCGCCCTTGGTCTCGCTGACCGTCCAGCCCTCGAACTTGTTGCGGAACCCCTTGGTGCCCGGCGCGGAGTTCCACGGCGCCGTGTCGTAGGTGGCGATCGACAGCGCGCCGTCCAGTTCGGCCCTGGTCGGCAGCGCGATCGGCCGGTCCGGCCGGCCCATGTTCCTGGTGAGGTACTTCTCCTTCGTCACCCCGTAGCGGATCGGCCAGTTGCCGGTGCGGTACGCGAAGGGGCCGGTCATCACCTGGCCGTCGCTGTCGCGTCCGTTGCCGCCCATGAAGTCGTCGCCCCACAGCGCGGACGAGGCGGACCGGTCGGCCGTCCAGTCCCAGTAGGGCACGGTCACCGTCGGGTCGAGGCTCTGCAGCTCACGCTCGAACACCAGCAGGAACTGGCGGTGCCAGGGGAAGAACGTCGGCGCCATGTGCGCCATCCGCAGCCCGGTCTCGCCGTCCGCGGCGAAGTACTTGGCGTGCAGCCTGACGTACTTCTCGTACCTGCCGGCGCGCTTCAGCTCGACCACCGCCTCGACGAAGCGGGAGCGCTGGCTGCTCGTCAGGTGGCGCTGGTTCATACGGGTGTACACAGGGACGCACCCCTCGGCTGGTCAGTGGTCGTGGCGCGCGGCGGAGACGGCGTCGCGGGCGGCGGAAGCGTCGCGGGCGGAGACGTCGCGGGCGGAGACGTCGCGGGCGGAAGCGTGGGCTGCGGAGCCGTGGGCTGCGGAGCCGTGTGCGGGGGCGTCGTCCATGCCCGGCATCGCGTCGGCGTCGTCGGCGAGCTGGGCGCGGCCGATGACGTCGACCGCGCCGCGCGCGGTGGCCAGCGGGGTCAGGTACGGCTGGTAGTGGTTCGCCATGGTGATCCAGCTGCCGTCCACCCGCCGCATCACCTCCAGCGGCCTGCCGTCCACATACAGCGCCACCCTGGCCTGGGAGGACGAGCGGAAGCCCTGGATGCGCCGACCCCGGTAGACCTCGTCGAACAGCGGCAGGTCGTCGGCGGGCGCCGAGCCGCCCGCGGCCGCGCCGGCCGGCGAGCCGCCCGCGGCACGGCCGTCCGCCGCGCCGTCCCCGCCGCGCGCGGCGAGCATCGGGCGGAGCGCCGCCGCGGTGCCGCCGACCGCCGCCGCGGAGGTCAGGCCGGTCCTCAGCACCCGTCTGCGCGTCACCATGACCGGCTCCTCCCGCCGTTGCGTCCGTGTCCGTCGTGTCTGTCGTGTCCGTCGCGTTCTGCGTGTCCTGCGGTTCTTCGCGTCCTTCGCGTTCGCCGCGCTGTGCGCGTCCGTCCGCCCCTGTCGCCCGCTCATCGTGCCTCCGGGGCGCGGAAACGGGCGGATCATCGGTACGGGCAGGCGGAAAATTCATCCGCCCGAGTGATGTACGAATGGGCTCGGCAACGGTATTGACGGGAGGACAGAAAATAATGCGCGGGTGGTTTCGCGCGCGAATCGCGGTGACATAGCCGCGGCGGTCCTCCCCATTCGGCGTACGCCATGGCGCGGCCTCATTCTTCGTACGTTATGACTGGTCGTCAGAAGGCGTTGTCCACGGCGCCTGCTTCTCGGGCGACGAAGGAGTGACCATGGCCGAGCGACGCCACTGGGCGGCCAAGGCGGGGGTCGGCGCGGCGGCGGCCGCGCTGCTGGTGACCGGGCTGCGGGTCACCGCGCTCGGCGACGAGAGACCGGGCGGCGGCGCGCACCCCGCCGCGACGGGCTCCTCGGCTCCCCCGGCCGCCGCTCCCGGCGCGTCCGCGTCGCCGGCCACGCCGAAGCCCACCGGGTCCGCCGCGCAGGGTCCGCCCGGCGGCGGCATGTGGGGCGCGCTGCCCGGCGCACAGCTGCCGCCGCTCGGCGCGTTCACCGACTCGGGCGAGGAGGGCGTGCGCAGCCTCGCCGCGTTGCAGACCTGGCTCGGCGGCACCGAGATCCGGGTCGGCCACACCTATCTGCCGGGCGACAGCTGGGACGCCATCGAGGGCGGCGGCGACCTGCTGCAGCCCTGGGCCGACTGGAAGCGCGCCGCGCCCGACCGGCTGTTCGTGCTCAACGTGCCCATGCAGGAGCGCAACGAGGACCACCTGCCGGACGGCGTCGTCCGCTCGCTCATCCGGCAGGGCGCGAGCGGCGCGTTCGACACCCACTTCACCCGGCTCGCCCAGCGGCTGGTCCGGCTCGGCGTCCCGGACACCGTGATCGTGCTCGGCTGGGAGATGAACGGCACCACGTACACCCACCGCTGCGGGCCCGACCCGCAGGACTGGAAGACGTACTGGAACCGCGTCGTGGCCGCCATGCGCGCGGTGCCCGGCCAGCACTTCCGGTTCGACTTCGCGCCCAACCGCGGCCGGGACGCGATCGGCTGGACGCAGTGCTACCCGGGCGACGCGAGCGTCGACATCGTCGGCATGGACTCCTACGACCAGCCGTCGGGCGAGTCGTTCTACGACCAGGTGACCGAGCCGTACGGGCTGCAGACGCAGGTGGAGTTCGCCGCCGCGCACCACAAGGCGATCTCGTACCCCGAGTGGGGGATGTTCCGCAACGGCGACGACCCGGACTACATGAGCCTGATGCTCACGTGGATCGCCCGGCACCGCCCGCTCTACCAGACCATCACCGACTACTGCCCGCACGGCGTGTGGCAGTGCCAGGAGAACCCCAAGGCGACGGCGGTCTACCGCTCGCTGCTGTACGCGCGCCAGGTGGCGCCGGTGTGGACCAAGCCGACGCCGGGCGGCCCGCCGACGCCGCCGACGACCGCGACGCCGACCACGACTCCTACGGCCGGCGGGGCGCCGGGCCCGACGCCGCCCGCGACCGGGACGCCGCCTGTGACGCCGACCTCTACGGCCGGTGGTGTCGCGGGTGGGACGCCGGCGCCGACCGCTCCCGGCACGCCCGGGGCGCCGGGCACGCCCGCGGCCGGGGCGGCGCCGACCGCCTCGGCCGCGCCGGGGGCCGCGGCGCGGCCGCGCCCGGTGCCGTGAGCTGGCGGGCGGCAGATGTGAGCCGGTGGCCGGTGGCCGGCAGCCGGTGGCGATGAGCCGGCAGGCCGCCGGCCGGCGCGGCGTCAGGCGTGGCGCTCGCGCAGGGCGTTGCGGAGGCGGTCGCGCAGGGCGCGCAGCCGGGGGGAGCGGGCCGCGGCGGCACGCATCCGGGCCGGGGCGAGGAGCAGCGGCAGCGCGGGAGCGGCGAGGCGGCCGGCCAGCAGCAGCCGCAGGTTGGCGCGGTGCTCGGGCCGCCAGTGGAACTTGTGCGGCTCCGCGCCGCGCAGCAGGCTGAGCACCGGTCGGCCGCCGTCCGCCGCGTGCGCGGCGCCCTGCCGGATCAGCATGGTCATCAGGTCGACCTTGGCCGCGCGCAGGGCCGGGTCGGCGCCGTAGAGGTAGCCGCCGGCCAGGCCCGGGGAGAGCACGGTCAGGCCCGCGGCGACGACCTCGCCGTCCGGCCCGCCCCGCCGGTACTCGGTCACCGCGGCGTCGCCCGACGCGACGAGCCGCGTGGCCGCGCGGGTCAGGTGCGCGGCGAACCGCGGCCGCCGGTGCTCGGGCGTCATCCCCCGGCCCCGCCACTGCGCGAGGTGCAGCCGCAGCATCGTCGCGACCGCGCGCGGCACGTCGGCGGGCGCGACGTCGTACCCGGCCAGGCCCGCGCGGTCCAGGGCGCGCAACTCCTTGCGGACGCGCTGCCCGCGCGAGCTGCCGACCCGCGCGATCAGGCCGTCCATCGGCGCGCCCGGCAGCTCCAGGCACACCGAGTCGGCCAGCTGCCGCTTCGGGCCGCGCCACCGGGCGTACAGCCGCTCGGCGCCGCCGCCGGGCCGCACCTCCCGCAGGTCCACCGCGCCGCCGCGGGCCGCTCGCCGCAGCCCGGCGGCCAGGGCGTCCAGGATGTCGCCGTCGGGTTCGCGGGCGGGGGGTTCGTGGGTGGCGGGTTCGGGGCGCGCGGGGTCCTCGGCGTGCGCGCCGCCGGTGGTGTCGGTGATGCCGGTGCGTCGGGAGCCGGGGGCGTCGGCGGGGGCGACCAGCACGTCCGTGTAGTCGGTGATCGCGCCGCCGAGCGCGACCAGTACGGGCAGCGGCCGGTACGTACGCATCAGCGGTGCGGCGGCCACGAGTTCACCGCGCTCCCCGGCTTCACCGCCTCCGCCGGGGCTGCCACCGCCTCCGCCGTCCTCGCGGGCTGCGCCGCCGCGTCGTACCAGCACCACCCGCAGCCGCCCGCGCCGTCCGTACGACGTCCACCACGAGTGCAGCCACGCGTGGCTCTGGAACGCGGTCACCGTGTCCCCGCACCGCCGGTACAGCGCGTCCCACTCCCCCGCGAGCGCCGCGAACGCCTCGGCGTCGCGGCAGATCTCCACGTGGAGTCCGGTGGCGGGCCCGGCCCCGGGCGTACGGGGTGGCCCGGCGTCCGGGGTGCGCGCCGGGGGAAGGC
>JAJSZB010000148.1:0-15991 GCA_050613715.1 Streptomyces sp. IBSBF 3018 | reverse complement strand
CGGCGGGGAGGGATCGGTCATCGGGTGCTTCCTCGTGGGGTGCGTCGGCGTCAGACGGTCCGGGCCAGCCGCTCCAGCAGCGCCGCGGCGGCGGCGAGCCCTACCAGCTCCTCGTCGGTGAACCGGTCGCCGCCGAGGGCCCGGGCGACCAGGTCGACGCGCGCGTTGCGCTTGTCGCGCAGCGCCCGCCGACCGGCGTCGGTCAACGACAGCANTCGCCGCCGAGGGCCCGGGCGACCAGGTCGACGCGCGCGTTGCGCTTGTCGCGCAGCGCCCGCCGACCGGCGTCGGTCAACGACAGCACCGCGCGCCTGCCGTCGTGCGGGTCCGGGCGGCGCTCGACAAGGCCGCGGGTGCGCAGCGCGCCGAGCGTGGCCCCCATCGCCTGCGGGGAGATCTGCGCGTCCCGGGCCAGCGCCGAGGAGGTGGTGGGCCCGGAGCGGCCCAGCCTCGACAGCGCGCCGCGCTCGGGCGTGCTCAGCCCGCCGGTCGGCACCTGCCGCACCCGTCGCACCAGCCCGCCGAGAGCGGCCAGCAGCGCGGCCGCGACATCCTCGGGGTCCGGGTCACCGTTCATGTACTAAGGCTAGCTTATCAATCTGCCTTAGTACATGACCGGCCAGTTCGGACCGCAACCGTACGGGGGGGGCTCCGGGGACCGCACGAGGTCTCCGGCCTCATGCCTGCCGCCAGAGCTACGGCGACGTAGAGACACAGGTGGCGGCTCTGCCGCCCATCGGCCAGCAGACAACGAGCCCGGTCAGCGGAGATCACCCGCACTACGCTTGCGAGCATGCCTTCTGACACCGTGACGGTTCGCACCCTCGACGGCCTGCGCCTGGCAGCCACGCTCGTAACGCCCTCGGAGCCAACGACCCGAGCCGCGGTGCTGGTGCACGGCGGAGGCGTCACCCGCGACGAAGGCGGCTTCTTCACGCGGCTCGCTGACGGCCTGGCGACGGCCGGCGTCGCGTCCTTGCGTTTCGACCTACGCGGCCACGGTGAGAGTGAAGGGCGACAGGAGGAACTGACCCTTGCGACCATCCTCAATGACATCCGGGTAGCGCTGGCCTACACACGCGAAGCAACCGGGGCCGAGCAGATCACCTTGAACGGTACGAGCTTCACCGGTGGCGTTGCCGCGTACTACGCCGCGCACCGACCGCAGGAAGTCTCGCGCCTGCTGCTGTTCAACCCGCAGCTCGACTACAAGTGGCGCACCATCGACTCGCGGCCGTACTGGGTGGACGAGTCCATCACCGAGGAAGCAGCCCAAGGGCTTGACGAGCGCGGTGCCATCCAGTTCACGCCGACGCTCGTGCACGGCCGAGCCATGCTCAACGAAGCGTTCTGGTTCCCGGCGCAAGAGGCCCTTGGGCTGGTGCAGGCACCTACGCTCATCGTGCACGGCACGGCTGACACCCTCGTGCCGTTCGAGTCGTCGCAGAACGCCGTCCTCCGCTTCACAGCTCCGGTGCAGCTCGTTCCCGTCGATGGCTCGCAGCACGGCTTCGCCGTCCACGATGACCCGCAGTACCGCAACCCCAAGAGCCAGGATTACCAGGCGTTCGTCATCCGCACCGTGGCCGATTGGTTGTCGGCCTAGGCAACTTCCAGTGCTTCACGGAACTCTCGCACGGCCGGCCGGCTGCCCCAACGGGCGAGCGTCTGCAACGTCTCGCCAAGTACCCGTGCGGTGCGTGCCGACTTCATCTCACGCGCAACCGTGACAGAAGCGGTGCCGACCCGCGCCGCTTCGTCAGGCTCGCCGCTGAGTGCCAGGGCAGCAGCACGGCGGGCGTTGAAGAAGCCGCCATCGCGGGTGGACAACGTGCCCGCCCGCATCGCCTCGTTGAACAGCTCGACGGCCATACCCGGCTTACCGGCCTCCGTGACGCTGATCGCGTTGCGCAACATCAGGGTGTGCTCAGTGAAGTACGCCCCCAACTCCCGCGCGTCGTCGCCTGCCCGCGCAAGCAGGTCTTGAGCAGTGCCGAGCTTGTCACGCACAACTGTCAGGGGGTCACCGACCATGGCCGCGCCCAACGCCTCCTGCTGAGTTACCTCAGCCTGGACGCGCAGCGGCAATCGCCAGCGCTCGTGGCTGGCCGCTTGGGCAAGAGTCAACACCCGGACAGCGTCCCGCTCGTCGTAGGCCATCTGCGACTTTTTGAGCAGCACATAGCCTTGCAGAGCAGGGTTGTCGGCTTCCTGTGCCCACTCCATCGCGCGGTCGTACCAAAACGTCGCCGTGCTCGGTTGGTGGAGATCGCGGTACAGCCAGCCAGCGAACTCCGCGCCATCTGCCCCGACTGACAGCAGCTCTCGTCGCACATTTGGCTTCACTTCACGGGCGTGTTGGTCGATCGCGCCAAGCAGACCGAGCACGACAGGCAATGTTTTCCGCGGCCCCCGTGCACCATCGTCGTGCTTGGCGTCGTCGAGCTGGCGGCGGAAGTAGTCCACCACGGGCGTATCGAGGTAGCGTCGCGCGTCTTCCAACGCGGCGGCAACGTGCTGGAGTTCGTCCAGGCCAAGACCCGGCAGCGCTGCGGCAGCAACGCCGCCCTTCAAGAGTGACCGACGGTTGAGTAGGCTCATCGCTTCGCGCTCCGTGGTGCTCGGCTCCTCAGCAGGCGCCACCGACACGTCGAGCAAGCCGCCCAGACCGCTGGCGACGAGTGCTTGAGCATCGACAGGAACAAGCACCGGGTGGCCGTTCACGACGACCGGCAGCACTGCACGACCGCGATGCTCCGGCACGTCTCCCGCTACCGGCTTCGTGTCGGTGGTGACAGCCATCGCTTCTGGCTTGTCGCTCGGCAGCTTGAACCACAGTAGGTCGCCCGGAATCCGCAAGCTATGCGCCCAGCTCATGAGCTTGCCGAGGTCCTGCGGTGGGGTAGTGGCGCTCTCGATCCGGCTGAGCTGCGCTTGAGTAAGGCCCAACCACCCGGCGAGCGTTTCCTGCGATACGACCCGGCTATGCCAGGGGTGAACGCGGTAGGCGTAGAACACCTGACCCATGTGCCAGGCCGCAAGAGCCTCGCGCAGCCGGTCGTCCTGCCAGAACTCCGCTGGCACTACGGGCGGCTGGCTGACGGCCGTAGTCTCGCGTCGGCGCAGACAGGAAGCACATGACGTCCCCCGGTTGTCGCGGGCCAGCCGCGTACCGCAGGAGCAGTACCGAACCTGTTGCTGTGCCATTCCGTACCCCAAGGCCGCCTACCGCCAGTGCCGAAGGTCAAGCCTACGGACAGTAGCCGCGCCGTGCCCGGCAGTCCATACGTCCGGCGTATGCCCGCCCTATGCAGCGCCGTCGTGACGCCCAGGCGGTACCTCCGCCCACGCTCCCTATGGCCCCATCCCCCAGGCACAGGAGCGACCACATGACCACCGCCGCAGCGCGACCGCATCCTCGGAGCACCGTCACCAGCGCGTTCGCCTACCTCCGCCGTCTCCCCAGCATGGACGAGGCAGCCGTGCAGGAAGCGGTCACCGCGTTGGCGGCCTTCTCGGCCGACCAGGGTCTCAGCCTGGCCGGCATCCACTATGAGGAACACCCCGGTGAACGACTCGACACCTGGGTGGAGCTGATCACGAGCTGCCGCACCGAAAACGTTGTCGACGTCCTGGTGCTGAGCGCCGACCACTTCCACCACGACCAAGTGGTCGCGGCCTACATGCGCGAAGAACTGGCAGAGAAGATCCGCGGCACCGTGTGGCTCGCCAGTGAGGCCACCGCCACGAACTCGCCGGCACCGGCTGACGAGGCGGGCGACCATGACCGCTGAGCGCTACGTCAGCACCCTTGAACTCGACGCCAAAGCCGAGGCGACCCCGTGGGCGAGGCGGCACGTGCGCGACGTGCTGCGCGCCTGGCAGGTGGCCGACGAGAGCATCGACACGACCGAGCTGGCCGTCTGTGAGCTGGTGTCCAACGCCGTGCAGCATGTCGCGTCCGAGACTCCCGACGCCCACGTCACGCTGACGCTGCGCCACGACGATGCGCAGCTCATCGCGGAAGTGGCTGACCCGAGCGATCGTCCACCGGTTGCCAACGCCGCACTGTCCGGTGATGCGGAGGGCGGCAGGGGACTGTTCATCGTGGGCGAGATTTCCAAGGAGTGGGACTACTACCTGTTGCCCACCGGCGGAAAAGTCGTCTGGTGCATCATCGCGTTGGCGTGACGGCCGTGACTGTCTCGAAACGAAGGCGACCGCGCGTACTGCACCACGAACCATCGGCTGTTACCTGGGCGCGCACCAGATCAGGGCTCACGAAGCGTGCGCTAGCGCAGGCCGTAGGCATTTCCGAGCAGTTGATGAACGAGATCGAATCGGGGTGGCGAAGCGCCACGCCTGCCAACCTGATGAAGATTGCCGACGCCCTCAACTGCCCGGTGGTGATGTTGGAGCGCAAGCGGAACGGCACATCACCGAGTAAGGAGTACTGAATACAGGTGCAGGTAACCTCAACAATGATCTAGGCACGCCACGATGTTGGTCCGTGTCCACGTCGTAACCAATGACGCGGTGCCCCACCTCAGCAGGGCGCACCGCAAGCGGCAGACCCACGTAGCCCTGGCCGGCGATGACCACATGCATGACAGCTCCTGGTGATTGCAGTGCTTGAATGGACCGTCGTTCCTGGATCTGGAAGGAGAAGCGCTGTGCCCCTGGTGTCTGTCGTGATGCCCGTGTACAACTCGGCCGCCACCCTCGGCGCGGCCGTTCGATCGGTGCTCACCCAGACCCACAGCGAGCTGGAACTGCTGGTCACCGACGACCAGTCCTCCGACGGCTCCATGGACCTGCTCCGTGAGTTCGCCGAGCAGGATGAGCGCGTCCTGCCGGAGTCGGCGCCTGAGCGTGGCGGTGCGGGCAGAGCCCGCAACCTCGCGATCGCGCGGGCCCGCGGGGACTACGTCGCCTTTCTCGACAGCGACGACATGTGGCTGCCGGAGAAGACCGAGAAGCAGCTCGCCTTCGCCGCGGAAGGCGATGCGCCTTTGACGTTCACGTCGTACTTCAAGATGGACGCCGACCATGACGGCGAGAGCACCGACTGGGTCCCGAACGGGCGGGTGATCCGCGCGCGCGAGCACGTGGACTACCGCGCGATGCTGCTCCAGGACCACATCGGCGCTCTGACCGCCATGTACGACCGCAGGGTCCTGGGTACGAGGCTGATGCCGGAGATGCGCAAGCGCCAGGACTACGCCCTCTGGCTGTCGATCATGCGGGACGGTGCTGACGCCCGGGGCCTGGCCGAGCCGCTCGCGGTGTACAGGGCCCACCAGGCGGGATCGCTGTCCTCCAACAAGCTCTCCCTCGTGCAATACAACTGGTCCCTGTACCGCGAGCACGAACATCTGTCCCTCCCCCGGTCCACGCGCGCACTGGCCGGCGCTGTGTGGCAGTCACTCCGCAACTCGCGCGTATAGCTCCGGGCCCAGACCCGGGAAACTCGGTGCGCAACCGCCTCCGCAGGTGCCCGACCGCGATCCACCACGGCTTGCCATGCATGGCTCCAGGCCCTGGCTGACGCACACGCTCCCGAGACATCCAGGGACGGCGGAAATCCTTACGGTCGGTGATCAAGTGAATCTCCGATCCCCGTTTGCCGTGGTCGGTTGGATTTGCTCCGGTCAGTGGCCCCTCTTGGTACATCACCCGGCGGAGACCGGAGGAGCGGCCGGGTTCTTGACGGGACGTCACCCGCGGCCTAAGGTCCGACTGCCGTACAGCTGTCACATATCTGATGTGCATCCATAAGTGTGAACCGATGTCGCTCCGTCGTATCCGCTCACCACCGTCAGGACCCCTGATGCCCCCTCAGCCCCCCACGGCCCGGCGCCGCTCCCGCCCGGGCGCAGCCCCCGGACGGCGAACGCCCGGACGGCTCGTCCTCGCTCTCGGCCTCGCCACCGCCCTCGTACTGCCGGTCGCCGGCACGGCCCAGGGGGCGGACGACTCCCCCGGCGCCGCCCGATCCGGCGCCGCCCGATCCGACTCCCCCGGGCGCTCCACCGCCGACCGGTCCGACTCCCCCGGCCGCTCCCTCGCCGCCGGCCACTGGACCGCGACCTGGACGGCCGGTCCCACCGCCGCGAGCTCCTCCGGCCTGTCGCACAACGGGCTGACCGACCAGACGATCCGGAACATCGTCCGCACGAGCGTCGGCGGCTCCGCCGTGCGGGTGCGGCTGAGCAACCGGTACGGCACCCGTCCGGTCACCTTCGACAAGGTGACCGTGGGCCTCGCCGACGGGTCGTCCGCGACCGGCGTCACCCCGGTCACCTTCGGCGGCTCGGCATCGGTGACCATCCCGGTCGGCGCGGACGTGACCGGCGACGCGACGGCGCTCACGGTCGGCAGCGGACAGGCGCTGGCGGTCAGCCTGTTCAGCTCCGCGGCCACCGGCCCGGCCACCTACCACAACGCCGCGCACACCACCTCCTACCTGGCCACCGGCGACCACGCCGGCGACAGCGCGCCGGGCTTCGCCTTCGCCGGCACCACCACCTCCTGGCTCTTCGTGGACGGCGTGGACGTGACGGCCGCACCGGGCGTCGGCACGATCGTGGCGCTCGGCGACTCCATCACCGACGGCACCGGCACCGCGCTGGACTCGAACACCCGCTGGACCGACGACCTCTACGCCCGGATCGCCGCCGCTCCCGCCGGGCGCCTGGCGGCGGTGGCCAACGCCGGCATCGGCGGCAACGAGGTGACGGCCGACCGGCAGCCGCCGCTGTACGGGGTCAGCGCGCAGCACCGGCTCGACGCCGACGTGCTCCAGCAGCCGGGCGTCTCCCTGGTGCTGGTCTTCGAGGGGGTCAACGACCTGACGGCCGGCGGCGTCCCCGCGGACCAGGTGATCGCGGGGCTGCGCGACATCGTCGACCGGGTCCACGCGGCCGGCCTCAAGGCGGTCGGCTTCACCATCACGCCGTGCGGCGGCTACTCCGTCTGCGGCTCCGGCCCGCTGGCCCAGCGCGCCCTGGTCAACACCTGGATCCGCACCTCCGGCGTCTACGACGCGGTGGTCGACGCCGACGCCGTGGTCCGCGACCCCTCCGCCCCCGACCACCTGCTCGCCGCCTACGACAGCGGCGACCACCTCCACCCGAACGCCGCCGCCTACCGGCAGTTGGCCGCCGCGATCGACCTCGACACCCTCGGCCGGCTCGCCGCCCACGGCGGGGCCCCGCGCGGCTGAACCCGCGGGCGCCGCGCGGAACGAGTCCCCCGCCTCACGCCGCGGTGAGGTCCGCGGCGGCATTCCCGGCGGGGTTCTCGGCGAGGTTCTCGGCGAAGAAGCCGGCGAGCCGGTCAACGGCGGCGTCGACGTACTCCGGCCTGTCGTAGAGGTCGACGTGGCGGGCGCCCTCGATCCAGTGGAGCTCCTTCGGACCGGTGGCGCGCCGGTGGGCCTCGACGGCCATCCACGCGGTGACGGCGCGCTCGCCGACGATCTGGAGGAGGGGGCGGGGACCGATCAGCGGAACGGCGTGGAACGCGTCGTGCAGGGTCATCCGGTCCACGCTCTCCCACGCGAAGGTCCGCGCGGCGCGCTCGTGCCGGCCGCGCGGGGTGCAGTAGTACTCGAACCCGTCGACGCCGTGCTGCCCGGCGAGCGCGCGGGCCTGCTCGACGGTGTCGGGGAAGACGGGCATGGCACCCGGGTCCTCGCCCCGCGCGGCGGCGTCGCGGGCCGCCGCGGCAGCCTCCAGCAGGCCCCGGAAGACCGCCGGGTCCTGGGCGCCGTCGGCGCCGAACCGGAACTGCCGCGCGGGCTCGGCGGTGGACACCGCGGCCACCGCCCGCACCCGCAGGTCGCCGCCGGCGGCGGCCAGCGCGTAGCCGCCGGAGGCGCAGATCCCCAGCAGGCCGATCCGGCCGGCGTCGACCGCGTCGAGGGCGCCGAGGTACGAGACCGCGGCCTTGAAGTCCTCCACCCGCTGGGCCGGGTCCTCCAGGCCGCGCGGCAGCCCGCCGGACTCGCCCTGGTAGGCGGCGTCGAACGCGAGCGCGGCGAAACCGCGTCCGGCCATCCGCCGCGCGTACGTGCCGGCCGTCTGCTCCTTCACGCCCGCGCCGGGGTGCCCGACGACGACGGCCGGCAGCGGCACCGCCCCGGGCCGGTCCGGGAGGTACAGGTGGCCCGCGATCGGGACGCCGGCGCTCTCGAAGCGGACCGCGACCGGCGGGGCACTTGTGTCCGCACCCGCCGCCGCTGTCCGCCCGTCACGGGCGGCGGCCCGAGTCACGGGGTGGGCGGTGGACCGGGCAGGGGGCCGAGCGGTGGACCGGGCAGCGGGTTGAGCGGTGGGCTGAGCAGTCGGCTGGGCGGTGGGCTGAGCGGTGCCTTCAGTGGTGAGCCGGGACATGCGCGATTCTCCTCGCGTTCGTGGAGCGGTTGTGCGTACGTGGAGCGGTGTGCGTACGTGAAGCGGTCTGCGTACGTGCAGCAGCGTGCGTACGTGAAGCGGTGTGCGTACGTGCAGCGGTGTCGTGGCGCGTCCGCGCGACGGGCGGGCCGCGGCCCGCACCCCGCCGGACGCGTCTCCACGTTCCGCCGGACGCATCTCCACGTTCCGCCGCGCCGCGCCGCCGCGGGAGAGCCGGGTTCCTGCCCGGGAAAGAACCTGCCCCCCTTGCGGCACGCGGCGGCCTGCCCGCAACAGCGACACTGGGAGCATGACCCCGGAATCCGACCCCCGCGCGCTCGGCGCCTTCCTCAGGGCCCGCAGGGCCCAGCTGACGCCACGGGAGTGCGGCCTGCCCGAGCCGGACACCGGCGCCGCGCGCAGGGTCGCGGGACTGCGCCGGGAGGAGGCCGCCCTGCTGGCCGCGATCAGCGTGGACTACTACACCCGGCTGGAGCAGGGCCGGGTCCGGGCCTCCGCGCCGGTGCTCGCCACCCTGGCCCGCGCCCTGCGCCTGGACGAGGACCAGCAGCGCTACCTCTACGAACTCGCCGGCCGGTCCGACGCCCGGCCGCGCCGCCGCCGGCCCGCCCAGCGCGTGCGCCCGGCCATGCGGCGCCTGCTCGACCAGCTCACCGAGACCCCCGCGCTCGTCCTCGGCAGCCGGCTGGACGTCCTGGCCTGGAATCCGGCCGCCGCGGCCCTCTTCACGGACTTCGGTGCGCTCGCCCCTCCGGCGCGCAACTACCTGCGGCTACTGTTCACGCACCCGGAGGTCCGGCAGCTGCACCGGGAGTGGGCCCACGACGCCCGGGACGCCGTCGCCGCGCTGCGCATGGCCGCCGCGGCGGACCCCGACGACCCGGACCTGGCGACGCTGGTCGGCGAACTGTCCGTCCAGGACCCCGACTTCCGCGTCTGGTGGGCCCAGCACCGGGTGAACAGCGCGACGTACGGCACCAAGCGCTACCACCACCGCCTGGTCGGGGACCTCACCCTCGACTGCGACACCTGGTCCAGCCCCGACGGCTCGGGGCAGCGCCTGATGGTCCTGACCGCCGAGCCGGGCACCCCCTCGCACGACGCCCTGCGCATCCTCGCCTCCTGGGACGCGCGGAACCCGGTACGGCGGCCCACGCCGCGCCCCGCGCGGGACGCCGGCTGACCCCGCTCGGCCACGCCGCGGGACAGCGCTCTCCCGCGGCCGCCGGTCGCTGTCCGCGTACGGGCGGTCCGCCGCCGGTCACAGTTCGGCAAGCGCTCCTGGCCTGGTCAGACACTCGATCTCTGTTCGTCATCCGGCGTCTGCCTGGCCGCGCGGGCGGAGGGTTAACTTCGTTGCGTTTGCGACAACCACCCCGGAAGGACCCTCATGTGCACTCCTGGTGACACGCCGTCACACGATCGCACCGGGCAGAGCAGGCGCGGATTCCTGCGCAACGCCGCACTGGCCGGCGCGGGCGCGGCGGCGGTCGGGGTCGGCGCGACCGCCCTCGGCGCGACGCCCGCGGTCGCCGAGTCCGCCGCGTCCGCCTCGGACGCCGCCTCGAACGCGGCCACCGCGTCCGCCGGCTCCCGCGGCGACAACGGCGGCAGGACCGGCTCCTGGACGCCCGACACCACGTCCCTCCAGTTCACCCTGGCCGTCATGCCCGACACCCAGTTCCTGTACTGGGGCAGCCAGGACAGCATCGAGCGGACGCCGCAGGAGGAGTCGTTCCGCTACATCATCGACAACAGCGGCACGCCCGACAACAACATCGTCTTCATGGTGCACCTCGGCGACCTGACCGAGGACGCGGACCCGTCCTCGTTCGCGGAGGTCGACAAGGCGTTCGCGCTGCTGGACCGGCACGGCGCCGGGTACAGCGTGCTGGCCGGCAACCACGACGTGAGCGGCGACGACAGCCGCGGCGACACGCCGTACCTGCGGACAATGGGCCCGCAGCGGTTCCGCCGCTCCAAGACCTTCGCCGGCGCGGACTCGACGGGGTACAACACCGCGCACGTCTTCGAGGCGGCCGGCCGCTCCTGGCTGGTGCTGGCCCTGGACTGGCGGACCACCGACCAGGGCTTCGCCTGGGCCGAGCAGGTCATCAAGGCCCACCCCAAGATGCCGGTGATCCTCACCTCCCACGACATCGTCGGCTCTCCGTACGATGACAACGTTTTCCCGTACCAGTCGGGCGACCCGGAGAACAACGCGGTGCTGTCCGGCTACGGGCAGACGGTCTGGGACAAGCTGATCAACGACAACGACCAGATCTTCCTGACCCTCAACGGCCACTACTGGCCGCCCGGGCGCACCACCGCGAAGAACGCCGCCGGCAACGACGTGCACATGCACATCACCAACTACCAGAACCGCTACTTCGGCGGCGGCGGCATGATCCGGCTCTACCACTTCGACCTGGTCCGCAACACGATCGACGTCGAGACGATCAACCCGTGGATCCTCGCGCAGGACCCGGAGAGCCGCACCCTGCTGGCCGCCGAGCACGCGCGGATCACCGGCCCGGTCGACGACTTCTCCGTCGCGATCGACTTCGACCGGCGCTTCTCCGGATTCGCGCCGATCCCGGTGCGGCCGTCGCGGCCGGCGAGCAAGGAGCTGGTCAAGGGCACGCTGGCGTACTGGCGTTTCGACGGGCAGGGCGCGCCGGGCACGGCGCTGGCCTCCGGCCAGACGGTCCGCGACCTGTCGGGCCGGGGCAACGACCTGACGGTGGTGACCGTGCCGGGCACCGCGGCCGACGCGCTCACCTGGTCCGCCGACCACCACCCCGACCAGCCGGGGCACGCCAGCCTGAAGTTCGTCGGCGGCCGCAACCCCGTGCACGGCACGTACCTGACCACGGGCGCGCAGGCGCCGCTGAACGCCGAGACCTTCCGGTCCGGCTACACCATCGAGACGTTCGTCTCCATGCCGCTGGACTGGGACGCGGGGAACAACGGCTGGGCGTCGATCCTCAGCCGCCGGGGCTCGGCCGGGGCGGCGGGCAAGCACGGCAAGAACACCGACCAGGGCGAGCCGCTGGTCCAGCTCGCGATCTCCAACAACGGCCGTGAGCCGCAGTTCAACCACTACCCGCTCAACGACACCTACCCGACGACCAACTGGGGCCACGGCCTGGTCGAGTTGAAGTGGTGGCACCTGGCGGTGGTCAACGACGGCCGGTTCACCAGGATGTACGTCGAGGGCGCGCCGGTCGCCGACAACCCGCACCGGCTGTCGCTCGGCCTGACCTCGCTCGGGCTGCCCTGGCTGGTGGGCGGGCACGAGTACGCGGGCGCGGTGGACATCGTCTTCCACGGCAACATCGGCGACATCCGGATCGTCAACCGGCCGCTGTCGCAGCGGGAGTTCCTGACCGCGTAGCACCGGCGGCGCGTGCGCGTGATCCGTTCCGGCCCCGGCCCGCGCCGGGGCCGGAACGCGTTGCGGCCGGAGCGCTGCGGGGCCGGGGCGCCGGGCCGGACTACGTCGAACGGGTCACTGTTCCGGCGGCCGGTTGACGGGGCGTCACACCTTGAGTGAGTATGAAGCCATATGCTCAACTATGTCCCGTTTACTCAATGTTCCGCCCCGTCGCAGGAGGAGTCGTTCGTGCTGGACAGCAGTACCGCCCTCATCGTCAAGCAGCGCCAGGACGCCGGAGCAGCCGGCCGCTCGCCCCTGAAAGGGGGCGCGTCGCAGGGCGCTGCGCAGCCGCCGCTGGTGGTGTCCCCGGTCCGGGTGTGCCCGAGTTGCTCGTGCTGCGTGGAGGGCCTGTGCCGGCCGGGCCCGTCGAGCGGCTGCCCGGACGCCGTCGACAGCCGGTGGCCCTACCCCTGCCCGTGCACCAGCAACACCATGGACGCACCGCTTCCCTGACGGACGGGACACGGACGGAAGGAGTACGGCGATGCCGACGAAGGAACCCGCACGCGAGCCGACGGCCGAGCTCGACGCGCGCTACAGCTCCGCGATCATTCCGCTGCCCGGCGCCGCGGACGCCACCGCGACCGAATGGGAGCAGGCGCGGCGGCAGTTGGAGACCGCCGAGGTCTTCTGGGTCTCCACGGTGCGCCCGGACGGCCGGCTGCACGTCACGCCGGTGCTCGCCGCCTGGCTGGACGGCGTCCTCTACTTCTCCAGCGGTCCCGGCGAGCAGAAGGCCCGCAACCTCGCGGGCAACGCGCACTGCGCCCTGACCACCGGGGGCAACTCCCTGGCGGAGAGCCTGGACCTGGTGGTCGAGGGCGAGGCGGAGCAGGTCCGCGACCCGGACCTGCTGGAGGAGGTGGCCGCGGCCTACACCGCCAAGTACGGCGCCCACATCACCTCCCCCGAGGGCACCTTCCACGGCATCGACGACGCCATGCGCACCGGCGTCTCCACCGTCTACGCGGTCGCCCCCGCCACCTCCTACGGCTTCGGCCGCGGCTCCGGCGTCTTCACCCACACCCGCTGGACCTTCTGACCCCACGCGGCGCCCGCCCCGACCGGCGGGCGCCGCCGTGCGCCGTGCCGGGGCCGGGCCGGTGAGGGCCGTGCCGAAGCCGGGTCAACCGGGGCCGGGTCAGCGGGCGTAGACCTCGAAGGCGTAGAGGGAGTAGCCGTAGGCGGTGTTGCGCTCGGTGCCGTACATGCGGACGTAGCGGGCGGTGGCGGTGACGGGGAGGGTCTCGACGCCGCCGGGCCCGGCGGTGGTGGAGTGGACGTCGGTCCAGGTGGTGGCGTCGTCGGAGACCTGGAGCCGGTAGGACTTCGCGCTCGCGGTCTCCCAGGCGAGCTTGACGGTGCCGATGGCGGTGCGGGCGCCCAGGTCGACGCGGAGCCACTGGGGGTCGGCGTAGTCCGAGCCCCAGCGGGTGGTGGCCTGGCCGTCGGTGGCGTTGGCGGCGGCGAGTTCGGGGACGTGCACGGAGGAGGCGACCGTGGGCTTGCCGCGGGCCAGGTCGGTGGCCGCGTGGGCTTCCAGGCTCCACAGCGAGTAACCCCACTTGGTGGCGCGCTCGGTGAGGTCGAGCCGGACGAACCGCACCGGCTGCACCGGCACGGCCAGGGTCTGCACGCCGCCGGCGCCCGCGGTGGTCGTGAAGACGGTCCGCCAGGTCTCGCCGTCGGCGGAGACGGCGACGGTGTAGGACGTGGCGTACGCGGTCTCCCAGCGCAGCGTCAGGCCGTCGACGAGCTGGGGCGTCAGCAGGTCGACGATCGCCCACTGGGCGTCGGAGTACGCCGAGCTCCAGCGGGTGTTGGGGTTGCCGTCGGTCAGGAAGTGGGCGCCGACCGAGGTGTCGTGCTCGGAGGAGGTGAGCACGGGCCGGCGCAGTGCGACGTCGTCGGCGGGCGCTCCGAGGGTGACGCTGACGCCCTGCATGTCGCCGGCGGGCAGGGTGACGCTCCGCCGGGTGGTCGTGCCGGACCGGGTGAGGGTGACGGTGACCGTCACGCCGGGCGCCTGCGGGGCGGACACGGTGACGACGGCCTCGCCCGGCGCCGACTCGTCCAGCAGGACCATGCAGGGCTGGTCGACGGCGAGCGTGACGCCGGTGCGGACGGTGGCCACGCCGGCCGCGTAGAAGAGCAGCTGGGCGATGCCCAGGCGGTCGTGCCGGACGCCTTGCAGGGAGGTGGTGTTGGCGAGCACGCGCACCGGCAGGTTCTGCGCGTAGGCGGTGGCCTGGCCGCGGTCGACCCCGGGCCGCACCACGTAGGCGTAGTCCGCGCCGGCGGGTCGGACGCCGTGGTCCAGCCAGATGCCGAACACGTCCTCGGTGACGGGCGTGGGGTCCTGGCCGGTGGCGATGTCGGACCAGGCCCCGGTGACCGTCGCGTTCCTGACCGTCATGGCGACCGGTTCGAAGAACGCGTAGCCGGTGCCGTCGTGGTGGGCCCACGTCCCGGTGACGGTGGTGGTCGTCCCCGGCGGCACGGTGGTCCCCGCGGCGACGACGTCGCCGGAGCGGCGGGTCTGGTTGAGGGTGGTCACCACGGGGTTGGGGTCGGTGGATGCGATGCCCGCGCCGAGCGCCACGAACTCGTCGTCGAAGCAGAACCAGCCCTTGCGCGCGGTGGTGCCGTACTTGTCCATGTCCAGGGCCGCCGCGCCGTACAGTCCGTTGTCCACGCCGCCGACGAAGGTGGTGGACTGCTTGAACGGGCTGCCGGCGCTGAGCGGGACCACCACGGCGGGGTTGGTGGTGCCGGGCAGCCGCGACCAGTCCCACACCGGGAAGAGGTTACGGTACTCGTCCCCGCGCCGGGCGATGAAGGTGGTGCCGAACGGCACCCAGTACAGGTAGTTGAGGTCGCGCGCGTTGGACGAGCGCCACTCGGAGCCGACGGTCCTGGCCGAGACCATCTTGATGCCGACGCCCCAGCCGGGGCGCTTGTGGGCGGCGAAGTCCGAACGCCAGAAGTACTTGTGGCCGGTCAGCCCGGTGTCGCTGCTCTGCAGCGCGATGTCGGCCCGCAGCAGGTCGAAGCGCGCGGCCTGGTCGGGCACCGCGGAGTCCAGCAGCTGGAGGGACTCCAGCATGCGTTCCGCGTTGCTGGCGTAGCGCGGCGCGGGGTTGAGGAAGACGTTGAACTCGGCGTGGTCGCCGTTGACCATCCAGCGGGTGCCGTCCAGCACCCAGCTGGTGTAGTCGTGCACCGACGCGGGGGCGAAGGCGTAGGAGGTGGGGCGCAGCACGTACAGCCAGCGGGCGACGTCGGTGAGCATGGTGCGGCCGTAGCCGGCCGAGTACAGCTGCTCGCCGTGCTGGTGGTAGCTCAGGTCGCTCTGGATGCCGTCGCCGGTGCTGAGCAGGATCGCGGTGGCCATCGCGTCGCGCCCGGCGGCGACGAGCGCGGGGTCGGGGGTGAGCAGGCCGCGGAAGACGACGTTCTGCGCGTACCAGACCGCGTTCTCCCCGGTGCCGGTCGTACTGGCCTGGAGGATGCCGGTGATGTTCGCGTTGCGGGCCGCGCCGAGCTGTCCGTAGAGGAACAACGCGATGCGTTCCATGCGCAGTTGGATGCCGATGCCGGTCTCCCACCAGTTGACGCTGGTCGGCTTGACCGTGAACCAGTGGTCGACGGCCTTCTGCACGCCGGCCAGCAGCGCAGGGTCGCCGTGGTGGGCTCCCGCCGGGTTGGCGTAGGCGGCGGCCATGGCCTGCATGCGGTCCAGCGCCCGGTACGGAGACCAGGCGGCCCCGTTGGCCGCGCTGTTGGTGGCGGCGTAGTCGACGTCGCCCCACGAGCCGTCGGCGCGCTGGGCGGCCAGGTAGTCCATCGCCTGGCTCTGGTAGGTCCACTCCACCCGGGCGGTGGTCCCGTCGTCCAGCCAGTCGTGGGCGAGGTAGAGCCCGAGCAGGGTGGCGCGGATGGCGGCGAGGTCGTCCGCGGCGCCGGCGGCCCCGGCGGAGGCCGCGGAGGCGGCGGGTGTGCGGCCGAGCGGGCCGCCCGTCGTGATCAGCGCGGCGAGCGCGGCGCTGGAAGTGCCCAGAAAGACTCGGCGCGATACGGCCACGGCGAGGCTCCTCTCTGCGGAGGTCTGCGGGGGGGGTGCGGGGCCTGGCGG
>JAJSZB010000147.1:0-15777 GCA_050613715.1 Streptomyces sp. IBSBF 3018 | reverse complement strand
CCCCTCGCCCCCGCCCGTCCCGCCGACGCCGCGGCATCCACAGCCCCGGCCGACCACCCGCGACGTCGTGACCGCCTTCACCGACTACTTCCGCGAGCACGGCCACCGGCTGATCCCCGGCGTCCCGCTGCCGCGCCCGGACGGGGACCCGGTGCTGTTCACGACCTCTGGCATGCACCCGCTCACCCCGTACCTGGAAGGGCGGCCGCACCCGCTCGGCACCCGGCTGGCCGGCGTACAGCGCTGCCTGCGCACCACCGACCTGGACGAGGTCGGCGACCTGACCCACCTCACCGTCTTCGAGATGCTCGGCTCCTGGTCGCTCGGCGACTACGGCATGGGCCGCACCCTGCGCCTCGGCCACGAGCTGCTCACCGAAGGACTCGGCGTGCGCCCGGAGCTGCTGCACGCCACCGTCTTCGGCGGCGACGACCAGCTCGGCCCCGACGAGGAGTCCTGGCGCACCTGGCAGGAGCTGGGCGTACCCGTGGAGCCGACCCGCGAGGACAACTGGTGGTCCAACGGCCCCACCGGGCCCTGCGGCCCGGACTCGGAGATCTTCGTGTGGACCGGCGACGGCCCGCCGCGCGGCACGCCCACCGCCGACGCCCGCTGGGTCGAGGTCTGGAACCACGTGCACATGCGCTACCGCCGCCGGCCCGACCGCAGCCTGCACCCGCTGCCCCGGCACGCCGTCGACACCGGGATGGGCCTCGAACGCCTCGTCATGGTCCTCGGCGGCCACGCAAGCGTGCACGACATCGACCTCTTCGAGCCCTGGACGCGGACGCTGCCGCGGCTGTGGGGACTCGACGGCCCCGAGCTGCGGATCGCCGCCGACCACCTGCGGTCGGCCGTCGCCGTGATCGGAGACGGCGTCAGGCCCGGCAACACCGGCCGCGGTTACGTACCGCGCCGGCTGCTGCGGCGCGTGCTCACGATCCTGCGGCAGCGGCCCCCGGGGGAGGGCAGCCCGGGGCGCAGCCTCGCCGACCTCCCGGTGGAGCCGGTCGAGGACACCCTTGACCACTTCCGTCCGCCGCTGCCCGGCGGCTCGCCGACGCCGACGCCGCGGCAGGTCATGGACGTCCTGCGCGAGGAGGAGCGGCGGTTCGACGGTGCGCTGGACCGCGGCCGGCGCGTGCTGTCCCGGCGGCGCTTCGCCGGCCCGCTCGGCGAGGACGACTACCGCTACCTCCACGACACCCACGGCCTGCCCCGCGACCTCGTCGACCTGCTGCGCGAGCCGGACGGGGGCCGGCCCACGCCCTGACGCCCGCGCTCCCGGCGGCGCTGTAGCGGTCATGTGAGGCCGCGTCAACTTCGCGCTAGTAGTTCACTATTTCGAGTGATCGACTTCCGATCGCCTGTGCGTCGGAAACGGTCTCCATACGGTCAGTTCATGGTCACTTCCCACCATGAAGCGGCACACCGGATCTTTCAGGATCGTCCGGAAGTGCTCACTCCTGTCCTGCGCATCCTGAACGTCCGGGCTCCGGCCAAGGCGGCCATCGAGGTCATGTCCCCCGACGTGACCGAGATCCGCCCGCTGGAGCGCCGCGTCGACACGGTCCTGCGCGTCGTGCCGATCGACGGCGAGGGCGGTCCGTTCATGCTCGCCGTCGAGGCACAGGGTCGCCGGGACGAGAACAAGCCCGCGAGCTGGGGGTATTACCTGTCCTACCTGAGCGCGAAGTACGACTGCCCGGCGCTGCTCATCGTGGTCTGCCACGACCGGTCCACCGCCGACTGGGCGGCCGGCCCCTTCCGGCAGGGCTGGGGCGGCTGGACCGCGCTCAGCGTCCACCCGCTCGCCCTCGGCCCCGACAACGTCCCGCCCATCACCGACCCCGAGGCGGCCGGCCGCGACCTCGCACTGGCCGCGTTCTCCGCGCTCGTCCACAGCAAAGAACCCGACGCCCCGGCCATACTGGACGCACTGGCCCGCGCCCTCGGCGTCGCGGAGGACGACGCGCTCAACTACTACTCGTCCATGCTGGAGATCGGCCTGGGTAACACCCCGGCAGGTGACACCTGGAGGAAGCTGATGCAGAACGGTACCTACTTCCCCGGCCGCGGAACGCTTATCGAGGAGACCTTCCTCAAGGGCAGGGCCGAGGGTGAAGAGGTCGGCAAGGCCGAGGGCAAGGCCGAAGGGCTCGCGAATGGCGTGCTGCGAATCCTTGGCCACCGGGGGATCGAGGTCCCGGATGACGCCCGGGAGCGCATCCTCGCGTGCCGCGACAGCGTTCTGCTGGAGCACTGGTTCGACGAGGCCTTGAGCATCGAGAGCGTCGACGAGCTCTTCGAGGACGAGGACGCCAGTTGATCAAGAACGGGAGCTTCTTCCCCGGCCGCGGAACGCTGCTCGAGCAGACGTACCTGGCGGGCAAGGAAGCGGGTATCACTGAGCTGAAAGCCCAACTGGCCCGGAAGAACGAGGCCGAGGCCAAGGTTCTCGGTATCGCGACCGCGGTGGTGAAGGTCCTCGAAATGCGGGAGTTCACCGTGTCGGACGAGGTACGGGAACGCATCCTCGGTTGCCACGAGAGGCAACTGCTCAGGTACTGGCTTGGTGAGGCATTCGACGTGAAGAGCGTCGAGCAGCTCTTCGTGGACGACGAGGTCTGAGCGGACGCCACAGCGTCCAATCCCGAGGCGGCGGCCCGGCCCGCACCGGCCGCCGCCCCGGCACATCGTGGCGCGAAGGCACGAAGTCCCCACCCCCCGGAGGGGCAATGCTCAGGCGTGGTGCGGGCCTTGACATGCGCAGGGGGCCGGGAGAGAGTCAACGCCAGCTAGACAACGTTGTCTTCATCGTTGTCCGGAGATCCCCCCGACCCCACCCCCTCCGCAGGAAGGGCAACCGCCGCCAATGGTGTCGCTCAGATCCCCGCGACGAACAGTCGCCACCGCACTCTCGGCCCTGGCCACCGCGCTGCTCGGCGCGGGCCTGGCCGCCGCGCCCGCCTCGGCCGCCCCGGCGACCTCCTCGGGCCTGGTGCGGGACCCGGTCCCGTACGTCAACCCGCTGATCGGCTCCTCCAACGCCGGCAACACCTACCCCGGCGCCGTCGTGCCGTTCGGCATGCTCGCCTGGAGCCCGCAGAACTCCACGGGCAACCAGTTCTCCACGCCCGCCCCCGGCGGATACCGGTACGACGCCACGAAGATCCGCGGCTTCAGCCTCACCCACCTCAACGGCGTGGGCTGTTCCGGCGCCAACGGCGACATCCCGATCATGCCCTACGTGGGCGACGTGACCTCCTCGCCCAGCTCCGACACCAAGGACGCGGTCTACGCGAGCACCTTCTCGCACGCCAACGAGACCGCCCAGGCCGGGTACTACAAGGTCGGCCTGGACAACGGCGCCTCCGCCGAGCTGACCACCACCGCCCGTACCGGCACCGGCGAGTTCGGCTTCCCCGCCGACAAGCCGGCCACCATGCTGCTGCGCACCTCCAACTCCGAGAGCGGCAGCACCGCGGCGACCACGCAGGTGGACACCAAGACGCACACCGTGACCGGCTCGGTGAGCGCGGGCAACTTCTGCGGCCCGCAGAGCGCCAACAACCGGCACGACGTCTACACCCTGTACTTCACCGCCCACTTCGACCAGCCGTTCGCCGCCACCGGCACCTGGACCGACGGCACGCTGAACGCCGGCTCCACCTCGGCGACCGGCGGCACCGGCTACAGCAGCAGCGGCAACGCCGCGGCCGGCAAGGGCTCGGGCGCCTACGTCACCTTCCCGTCCGGCACCGACCACGTGCAGGTGAAGGTCGCCATCTCCTACGTCAGCCCGCAGAACGCCGAGGCGAACCTGCGCGCGGAGAACCCGCCGGCCAAGTCCTTCGCCGCGGTGCGCTCCCAGGCGGCGGCCCAGTGGCGCGACGCCCTCGGCCGCATCCAGGTCGGCGGCGGCAGCGACGACCAGCGCAGCACGTTCTACACCGCGCTGTACCACTCGATGCTGGAGCCCACGCTCACCAGCGACGTCAACGGCCAGTACCTGGGCGGCGACCGCACCACGCACTCGCTGGCCAAGGGCCAGCACGCGCAGTACGGCACCTTCTCCGGCTGGGACCAGTACCGCGCCCAGGTGCAGCTGCTGACGCTGCTGCAGCCGCGGGTCGGCAGCGACTATGCGCAGTCCCTGTACAACTACGCGCAGCAGCGCGACGGCGAGTGGGACCGGTGGCTGCTGGAGAACGGCAAGACCAGCATCATGTCCGGCGACCCCTCGGACGCCGCGCTGGCCGGCATCTACGCCTTCGGCGGCCGTGACTTCGACGTCAAGGGCGCGCTGAAGTCGCTGGTCACCGCCGCGACCGTGCCGACCGCCAACGACTCCAGCAGCGCGGGCTGCAACGTCGAGTGCGTGGGCCAGCGCCCGGCGCTCGACCAGTACCTCAAGCTCGGCTACGTGCCGGCGAACAACTGCCACTGCTGGGCGGGCGCCGCCGAGACGCTGGAGGACGCCGCCGCCGACTTCGGCATCTCCGAGCTGGCCGGCCAGGTGAACGACCACACGACGCAGAAGGCGTTCCGTGACCGCGCGGGCAACTGGACCAACGTCTTCGACCCCGGCGCCACCGCGCAGGGCGGCTACATGCGCGACCGCAACTCCGACGGCTCCTGGTCCGGCGCCACCTTCAGCCCCGGCACCGGCAGCGGCTTCGTCGAGGGCACCAGCGCGCGCTACACCTGGATGGTCTACTCCGACATCGCGGGCCTGGCCCAGGCGATGGGCGGCGACAAGGCGGCCGTCTCCCGGCTCGACGCCTTCTTCCGCAAGCCCGACGGCAGCTTCGACTTCTCCGCCGCCGACGCCACCCGCTACGACCCGACCAACGAGCCCGACATCAACGCGCCCTACCTGTACGACTACCTGGGCGCCCCGTACAAGACGCAGGAGACCGTGCGGGCCGAGACCGACGGGCTGTGGACCGACGCCCCCGGCGGCATCCCCGGCAACGACGACGCGGGCACCATGTCCAGCTGGTACGTCTTCTCCGCGCTCGGCATGTACCCGCAGGTCCCCAGCCGGGCCGACCTGGTGCTGTCCTCGCCGGTGTTCCCGCACGCGGTGGTCCGCACCGGCCTGGGCAGGACCATCACGGTCAACGCCCCGCAGGCGTCCACCTCGAACATCTACGTGCAGGGCCTGCGCGTGAACGGCAAGCGCTCGGACCAGCCGTGGCTCCCGGCGTCCTTCGTCACCCGCGGCGGCACCCTGGACTACACCCTGGGCGCCACGGCGAACACCTCATGGGGCAGCGCCGCCAAGAACGCGCCGCCGTCCTTCCGCGAGGGTGAGGCACAGTTCTTCGCCTCCACCGACCCGGCCCAGGTGAAGGTCGAGCCCGGCGGCTCCGCGGACACCGCGCTGAAGCTGACCACCATCCAGGACAAGAAGGTCGGCGTCCAGTGGTCCGCGCAGCCCCCGGCGGGCATCACCCTCACGCCCGCCTCCGGCAACGTGACGGTGCCGGCGAACGGCGCCGCGAGCGCGAAGCTGTCGGTGTCGGCGGCCGAGGGCACCAAGGCCGGCGTCTACTCGATCCCGATCACGCTGACCTCCTCGCACGGCGGCACCGCGCCGCCCGCCTCGCTGTCGGTGACCGTCGGCGTGCGCGGCACGGTGACCTGGTACGTCAACAACCGCGGCATCTCCGCCGACGACGACAACCCGGCTGCCGACTTCGACGGCGAGGGCTGGAGCTACTCGGCCAAGGCGCTCGCCTCGTCCGGCGCCACCCCGGGTGCGACGGTCTCGGCCGCCGGTTTCGACTTCACCTGGCCGCAGGTGGAGGCCGGCGCCCCCGACAACATCGTGGCCGGCGGCGGCGACCAGGTCCTGGACGTCTCCAAGACCTCCGCGGGAGCGACGAAGCTGAGCCTGCTCGGCAGCGCCAGCGAGGGCCAGACCACCGGGACGGTCACCCTCACCTACACCGACGGCACCACCGAGCAGGCCCAGATCGGCTTCAGCGACTGGACGCTCGGCGGCGGGTCCCAGCAGCCGTCGTACGGGAACGTGGTCGCCGTGCACACCGCGTACCGCGACGTGCAGGGCGGCACCACCGACCCGGTGGGCACGGACGTCTTCGCGACCGCGCCCATCGCCCTGCAGGCGGGCAAGCAGCTGGCCAGTGTCACCCTGCCGTCCACCGTCCAGGGCGGCGACATGCACGTCTTCGCGGTGGCCACCGCCTGACGCCCGCTCACCGGCGCCCCGGTGCCTGACGCCTGACGCCCGGTGACCTGTGCCCGGCGGCCGCCATCCGGCCGCCGGGACCGGCGCCGGGCCCGGCACCCGACGCGGCGCCCGCGCCCCCTCGTCGCCGTGGGGGAGCGGGCGCCGTCGGCGCGTGTGCGGGACGGCCCGCCGCGGGCGCTACGCTCGGACCCCTGTGACGGGCTGGACCCGCGGGTGAGCGGGGGGAACGGACGGCGATGGGGTCCCACGAGCGATGGACGCGGCTGCTCGAAGTCCTCGGCGAGCGGGGGAGGATCGAGGTCGGCGAGGCGGCCGAGCTGCTCGGCGTCTCCGCCGCCACCGTGCGCCGCGACATGGAGGAGCTGGCCCGCCAGCAGCTGCTGACCCGCACCCGCGGCGGCGCCGTGCTCAGCGGTGTCGCCTACGACCTCCCGCTGCGGTACAAGGCCGCCCGCCAGGCCGACGAGAAGCACCGCATCGCCCGCGCGGCGGCGGCGCTGGTCCCGCCCGGCGCGGTGGTCGGCCTCACCGGCGGCACCACCACCTCGGAGGTGGCCAGGGAGCTGGCGGTGCGCGCCGACCTCGCCGACCGCGGCGCCGCGACCGCGCTCACCATCGTCACCAACGCCATCAACATCGCCAGCGAACTGGCCGTGCGCCCGTACGTGAAGACCGTCGTCACCGGGGGCGTGGCGCGCCCCAACTCCTACGAGCTGACCGGTCCGCTGGCCTCCGCGACGCTGCGCGCGGTCTCCCTCGACTACGCCGTCCTCGGCGTCGACGCGGTCGACCCGCGCTTCGGCGCCGCCACCCACGACGAGGGCGAGGCCGACGCCAACCGCGCGATGGCCGAGCGCGCCCAGCGGGTGGTCGTGGCCGCCGACGCCACCAAGCTGGGCCGCAGGGCGTTCGCGCAGGTCTGCGACACCGCGGAGATCTCGGTGCTGATCACCGACCGGGAGGCCCCGGACGAGACGGTGGAGGCGTTCACCGCGCGGGGCGTCGAGGTGCACCGGGTCTGACCCGGGGGCCACGGACCCGCTCCCCGGAGCCCCACCCCTGCCGGCTCGCCCCCGCGGTCCGAGGCCCGCCTCCCGCGCTCGCCCGACCGTCAGAGCACGCCCTCCGGGTCGTCGGGGTCGTCGGGGTCGCCCGGCCACAGGCTGTCCGCGCGCAGCGCCAGCTCCTGCAGCACCTCGGCGGAGGAGACGTCGGTGCGCCCGGAGTCGTGCACCTCGGCCAGCTGGAGGAAGATCAGCGAGAAGGCGCCGGTGAGCCGTTCGATGACCGGGCCGAGCTGGAGGCTCAGCGCCTCGCCGATCTCCGCCGGAGTAGCGTCCGAGGGCAGCGCGATGGTCGGCATCGTCTCGTTGAGCAGCGCCCTGACGTTGTCCCCCGAGATGTCCTCCCGGTCGGGGTCCTCCTCCAGCAACTGCTGCATCTGCTTCGCCTCGGTGAGGACGCCGATCACCCGCCGGACGAAATCGCTGTCTTTCATGCGGGGAGCGTACGCGGCCCGGCCCCCCGCGCACGGCTCCGCGCGCGGACCGGCGCGATCAAGACGGCCGGGCGGCGCGATCGAGACGGCCGGCCGGCGGAATGGGGGCGGCCGGCCGATGCGGTCGTGGTGGCCGGCCGATGCCGTCCGGGCGGCCGGACGATGCCGTCGGGCGACCACCCGGCGGGGACCCGGGCGGGCGTCCGGTGCGCTCAGGGCGACCAGCGGTAGCACAACTCCGGCCGCCCGACCTGGCCGTAGCGCGGCGTGCGGGCGGCCCGCCCGGTCTCCACCAGGTGCTCCAGATAGCGGCGCGCGGTGATCCGGGACACGCCCGCCGCCCGCGCCGCGTCGTTCGCCGACAGCCCCTGCGGGCCCGCCTCGCGCAGCGCCCCGGTCACCGCCTCCAGGGTGGGCGCGCTCAGGCCCTTGGGCAGCGCCGCGGCCCGCGGCGGGCGCAGCACCGCCAGCGCCCGGTCCACCTGGTCCTGGCCGGACGCCTCGCCGTCCGGCAGCTCGCTGCGGTAACGCGCCCACGCCTCCAGCCGGTCGCGCAGCGCCGGGAACGCGAACGGCTTGAGCAGATACTGCACCACCCCGGCCGACACCGCCTGCCGCACCACCTTCAGATCGCGCGCCGAGGTCACCGCGATCACGTCGGCGCCGTGTCCGTCCGCCCGCATCCGCTGCACCAGCCGCAGCCCGTGCCCGTCCGGCAGGTTGAGGTCCAGCAGCACCAGGTCCACCGGCCGCCGCTCCAGCACCCGCAGCGCGGCGCCGCCGTCGTGGACCACCGCGGCCACCTCGAAGCCGGCCACCCGCTCCACGTACAGCCGGTGCGCCTCGGCCGCCACCGGGTCGTCCTCGACCACCAGCACGCCGATCACGCCCTCACCTCCCGTACGCCGTCCGGCGCTCCGCCCGGAGCCTTGCCCGACACCTCGTCCAGCGCCTCGTCCGGCGCCTCGCCCCGCGTGCCGCCGGCCGCTCCGGAGGGCGTCCGCGGCCCGGTGTGCAGCGGGAGCGTCACGGTGAAGCGGGCGCCGCCGGCCGGGGCGCGGTCCAGCGCCACCGAGCCACCGGCGCGGCGCGCCGCCTGCTGCACCAGCGCCAGGCCGAGGCCGTGCCCGCGGCTCTTGGTGGTCCAGCCGCGCCGGAAGACCTCGCTGATGTCGGCCGGGTCGATGCCGGCGCCCGAGTCGCCCACCCGCAGCAGCAGTTCGCCGTCCTCGACCCGTACGGCGACCTCGACAGCGGGCCGGCGCGCGCCGTCGCCCGCGCCCTCGACGGCCGCGTCGATCGCGTTGTCCAGCAGGTTGCCCAGCACCGTCACCAGGTCGCGGGCGGCCAGTTCCGGCGGCAGCACCCCGTCGTCCAGGCTGCTGTCCGGCGTGACCGTGAGCTCCACCCCGCGCTCGTGCGCCTCGGCCGCCTTGCCCAGCAGCAGCGCGGCCAGCACCGGCTCGCCCACCGCCGTCACCACCCGGTCGGTCAGCGCCTGCGCCAGCCGCAGCTCACGGGTGGCGAACTCCACCGCCTCCTGCGCGCGGCCGAGTTCGACCAGTGACACCACGGTGTGCAGCCGGTTGGCCGCCTCGTGCGCCTGCGAGCGCAGCGCCTCGGCGAAGCCGCGCACCGAGTCCAGCTCGCCGGTCAGCGCCTGGAGGTCGGTACGGTCCCGCAGCGTCACCACGGTGCCGCGCCGCTCGCCGCCGCTCACCGGCGAGGTGTTGACCACCACCACCCGGTCCGCCGTCAGATGCACCTCGTCCAGCCGCGGCTCCGCGGCCAGCAGCGCCCCGGTCAGCGACGGCGGCAGCGCCAGGTCGGCGACGCCGCGGCCGACCACGTCCTCCTCGTTCTCCTCCAGGCCCAGCAGTTCGCGCGCCGCGTCGTTGCACAGCACCACCCGGCGCGCGGAGTCCAGCAGCACCAGGCCCTCGCGCAGCGCGTGCAGCGTCGCCTGGTGGTAGTCGTACATCCGGCTCAGCTCGGCCGCCGCCATGCCGTGGGTGTGCCGGCGCAGCCGCCGGTTGGCGACGTACGTGCCCAGGCCCGCCACCGCGCACGCGGCCAGCGCCACGGCGACGAGCCCCAGCAGCCGCCCGCGCAGCCGGTGGCTGATGGTGTCCACGGTGATCCCCACGCTCACCAGGCCCACGATCCGGCCGCCGTCCCTGATCGGCGTCACCACCCGCACCGACGCCCCGAGCGTGCCGGTGTACGTCTCGGTGAAGGTGCGCCCGTGCTGTGCGGGCGCGATGTGCCCGAGGAAACGCTTGCCGATCAGCGAGGGGTCGGGGTGCGACCAGCGGACCCCGCGGGTGTCCATGATGGTCACGAAGTCCACCCTCGCGTCGGCGCGCACCTTCTCCGCGTACGGCTGGAGGACCGCGCTGGGGTCCGCGGAGCGGGCGGCGGCGACCACCGCGGGGGAGTCGGCCACCGCGCCCGCGGTGGCGATCACCTGGGCGCGCGCCGCGGCCTGCGCGCGGTCGCCCGCGTCGACGTAGGCGAGCACCGCGCAGCCCGCGACCACCGCCGCGGTGATGACGACCTGCATCGCGAAGAGCTGCCCGGCCAGGCTGCGCGGGCGCGACCGGCCGCGGCGGGCGCGTATCAGGGGCGACATGCCCACCAGTGTGCCCGCACCCCGCGAACTCAATGAACGCAAACGTGACCTGGGTCACGCGGCGCGCGCATAGTCACCGGGACCAGTCAGCAGCGGTCGCCCGGGACGGAGGCCGCGGACCGAGGGAGACGACGGTGTCAGCCCCACCCATCAGCGACGGCGGCCGCGGCCGCGACGACGGCCCCGGCCCCGGCGACGGTCCTGGCCCCGGCGAGGGCTCCGGCTCCGGCGAGCGTCCGGCCGCCGCCCGCCCGGCCGGAGGCCGCTCCGACCGTACCCACTACCTCTACCTGGCGGTGATCGCGGCCTCGATCGCCGGCATCGTGGTGGGCCTGGCCGCGCCCGACACCGCCGTGCAGTTCAAGCCGCTCGGCACCGGCTTCGTGAACCTGATCCGGATGATGATCTCACCGGTCATCTTCTGCACCCTCGTGCTCGGCATCGGCTCGGTGCGCAAGGCCGCCCAGGTGGGCCGGGTCGGCGGGCTCGCGCTCGGCTACTTCGTGGCGATGTCGTTCGTCGCGCTCGCCGTCGGCCTCGCGGTCGGCAACATCCTGCACCCCGGCTCCGGACTCCACCTGACCAGCGCGCTCAAGGGCGCGGGGCAGGCACAGGCGGCCGGCGCGCCGCCCGAGGGCGTCGACTTCGTGCTCTCCATCATCCCGACCACCTTCGTCTCGGCGTTCACCGAGGGCCAGGTGCTCCAGACGCTGCTGGTGGCGCTGCTGGCCGGCTTCGCGCTGCAGGCGCTGGGCCGGGCCGGCGAACCGGTGCTGCGCGGCATCGGCCACCTGCAGAAGCTGATCTTCCGGGTGATGTCGATGATCCTGTGGGCCGCGCCGATCGGCGCGTTCGGGGCGCTGGCCGCCGTCGTCGGCTCGGCGGGCGTGGACGCGCTCAAGGCGCTCGCCACGATCATGCTCGGCTTCTACGCGACCTGTCTGATCTTCGTCGTGGTGGTGCTCGGCGCGCTGCTGTGGGCGGGCGCCCGGATCAGCCTCTTCCGGCTGCTGCGCTACCTGGCCAGGGACTTCCTGCTGATCGTGTCGACCTCCTCATCGGAGTCGGCGCTGCCGCGGCTGATCGCCAAGATGGAGCACCTCGGGGTGAGCCGCCCGGTGGTCGGCATCACCGTGCCGGCCGGCTACTCCTTCAACCTCGACGGCACCATGATCTACCTGACCATGGCCTCGCTGTTCATCGCCGACGCGATGGGCAAGCCGCTGGCCTTCGGCGAGCAGATCTCGCTGCTGCTGTTCATGATGGTCGCCTCCAAGGGCGCGGCGGGCGTGTCGGGTTCGGGCCTCGCCTCGCTCGCCACCGGGCTCCAGTCGCACAAACCGGCCCTGGTGGACGGCATCGGCCTCATCGTCGGCATCGACCGCTTCATGAGCGAGGCCCGCGCGCTCACCAACTTCGCCGGGAACGCCGTCGCCACCGTGCTGATCGGCACCTGGACCGGCGAGTTCGACCGGGCCAGGGCCGACCGGGTGCTGGCCGGCGAACTGCCCTTCGACGAGGCGACCTTGGTCACCGACGCCGACGCCGACTCCCACGAGGGCGCCGGCAAGAACTCCGGCAAGGACGCCGTCCCCGCCCCCGTCAAGGAGCCCGCCGCCCTCGGCCACGGCCCCGCCGCGGCGGGCGCCTCCGCGACGCCACAGGTCTGAACCACCGTACGCGGTGCGGCTGCTCACCCGGCCGCACCGCAAGGCGCTGACCTGGTACGACCGTTCGAGTGGCAGTCCCGGCGAGGCCCCGCGAACAGCGGGAGACGGATTGATTCCTGCCGCACCATTGACGCTGGGAAGATCGGAGGCGAAGATTCCTGTCGTCTCTTCGGCATGCCCGTGTCACCAGCCTCTTCTGGGCCCCACCTGGTGCGCATGGTCTTATGACAACGTTGTCAAAGGAGTAAGCGACAGGATGGCTCCAAGGATGCGAAGCCTGCGGGCTCCGGTCGTGGTGGCCGCCGCCGCGCTGATCGCGGCGGGAGCCGCGGCGCTGCCGGCGCAGGCCCAGCCGGCCGCCGGCCAGACGGTGGCGAGCACGGGCACCGGCGACCTCACGCACCTGGTCAATCCCTTCATCGGGACCCAGAACGACGGCAACACCTACCCGGGCGCCGCCGTCCCCTTCGGCATGGTCCAGCTGTCGCCCGACACCGGGCACAACACGGGCTACGACTACAACCAGGACCACATCCGCGGGTTCAGCACGGTGCACCTGTCCGGCGTGGGCTGCGGCCTCGGCGGCGACCTGCCGGTGCTGCCCACGACCGGCGCGATCGGCTCCACCGACGACGCCGCGTACGCCGCGCCCTTCAGCCACGCGGACGAGACCGCGTCGCCCGGCTACTACAAGGTGAAGCTGGGCACCGGCATCACCGCCGAGCTGAGCGCGACCGACCGCACCGGCTGGCAGCGCTACACCTTCCCGTCCACCGACCAGGCCAACGTCCTGCTCGACTCCGGCCAGGCGCTGCACACCGTGAGCTCCAGCACCGTCAAGGTGCTCGACGACCGCACGGTCGTCACCGCCGTCACCGGCAGCGGCTTCTGCCAGGACACCAAGCCGTACACGGTCTACACCGAGACGCGCTTCGACCGGCCGTTCGCCTCCTACGGGACCTGGAGCGGCTCCGCGGTCACCGCCGGCAGCCGCACCTCGACCGCCGCCGGGCTCAACGGCGCCTACGTGCGCTTCGACGCCACCACCGACCACCAGGTCACCGCGGTCACCTCGCTGTCCTGGGTGGACGCTGCGGGCGCCGACAAGAACCTCAAGGCCGAGGGCGGCGGCACCTTCGACACCACGAAGGCCGCGGCCCAGCAGGCCTGGCAGGACCGCCTCTCGCAGATCCGCGTGCACGGCGGCACCGACGAGCAGCAGCGCACCTTCTACTCCTCGCTGTACCGCTCGTTCCTCGCGCCCAACATCGGCAGCGACGTGGACGGCCGCTACACCGGCTGGGACGGCAAGGTCCACTCCGGCGACGGCTCGGTGTACTACCAGAACTGGTCGCTGTGGGACACCTACCGCACCCAGCAGCAGCTGCTCTCGCTGCTCGCGCCGCGCGAGTCCCGTGACATGGCGCTGTCGCTGCTGCGCATCGCCGAGCAGAGCGGTTCGCTGCCGCGCTGGGGCTACGCCACCGTCGAGACCAACATCATGACCGGCGACCCGGTCACCCCGTTTCTCGTGGACGCCTGGCGGCAGGGCCTGCTCAAGGGCCACGAGGAGGAGGCGTACCGGGCGCTGAAGAAGCACGTGGACACCGTCCCGCCGGCCGACTCGGCCTCCGCGGTGCGCCAGGCCGACCAGGAGTACCTGTCCGGCGGCTACGTGCCCTACGACCCGACGCACCCCGGCAAGCCCGGTGACAACGACTTCCAGCACGGGCCGTCCGCGACCCTGGAGTACGCGCTCGCCGACGCCGCGATCGGCGGCATGGCCAAGGACCTCGGCCACACCGCCGACGCCCGCCGCTACCTCGCCCGCGGCCAGAACTACCGCAACCTGCTGGACCCCTCGACCGGCTTCTTCCGGGCCCGCGACACCGACGGCGTCTTCGTCGGCCCGTCCGACCCGGCCTCCAGCGTCGGCTTCCACGAGGGCACCTCGTGGCAGTACATGTGGCTGGTCCCGCAGGACGTGCCGGGCCTGGTCGACCTCATCGGCGGCACCCAGAAGGCCAACGACCGGCTGGACTCGTTCTTCGCCTACGACCAGCTGCTGAAGGACCCGGCCGGCACCGCCCGGAACGTGTGGGTCAACGGGACGTACTCGTACTACAACCAGGACAAGTACAACCCGCAGAACGAGCCCGACCTCAGCGCCCCGTACACCTACCTGTCCACCGGGCAGCCGTGGAAGACCACCGACGTGGTGCACGCCGCGCTCACCCTGTTCACGAACGCGCCCAACGGCGTCACCGGCAACGACGACCTGGGCACCATGTCCGCCTGGCAGGTCCTGTCGTCCATCGGCATCTACCCGATGACGCCCGGCACCGACCTGTGGGGCCTGTCCACGCCGGTCTTCGACCGCGTCGACCTCACCCTGGACCGGCACTACTACCCGCGCGGCAAGCTCACCATCACCGCCCCGGGCAGCAGCGACACCCAGCGCTACATCCAGTCCGCCACCCTCGGCGGCAGGTCGCTGCGCAGTACCTACCTGACCACCGGCGACATCCGCGCCGGCAAGGACATCGCGCTCACCCTCGGCGACCAGCCCTCCACCTGGGGCACCGCCAGGTCCGCGGCGCCGCCCACCCTGGACCCCGTCCGCGACACCCAGCGGCGCACCGCCGCGGGCGTCTCACCGGCCGCGCCCGGCCTGCTGGCCGGCGGCTCCTCGGCCGACCTGACCGTCTCCGCGGTGCTGACCGCACCGGGAACGGCCGACGGCACGGTGGCCATCAGCGCGCCCGAGGGGCTGCAGGTCTCGCCGACCAGCGCGAGCGTCCACGTCACCTCGGGGACCGTGCCGGCCACCCGGCAGATCACCGTGCACGTCACCGCGCCGGCCGGCACCCCCGACGGCACCTACCCGGTGACCGTGCGGGTGCGGCAGAACGGCGGGCCCACCGCCACCAGGACCGTCCCGGTCTCGGTGACCACCGCCACCTGCCAGGGAACCACCGGCTACTGCCCGCAGGACCTGAGCGGCCAGTACGACCTGGACGGCGTGTCCACCGCGGGCGCCACCGCCGGCGGCGACTTCGACGGCACCGGCACCAGCTTCCCGGCCGAGCAGCTGCCCGCGCCCGGCACCGGGGTGCTCGACGGACGCGCCTACGCCTTCCCCGACACCGCGGGCGTGGCGGACAACTTCACCACCGCCCACGGCCAGACCGTGCCGCTGACGCCGCACGCGTACTCCGCGCTCGACGTGCTGCTCAGCGCCCACCACGGCGACGTGACCGGCACCGCCACCGTGCACTACGCGGACGGCAGTTCGGCGCCGGTGTCGCTGAAGGCCACCGACTGGGCGGCCTCCGGCCCCCGGCTCGGCGAGGACACCGCGATCCGCTTCGACAGCCGCTACGACAGCCACGGCGCGGCCGACGGCGTCGCGATCAACCTGTGGCACCTGACGGTGCCGCTGGACTCCGCCAAGCAGGCGGTGTCCCTCACCCTTCCCGACGACAGCCGGATGGCGCTGTACGCGCTCAGCGGGCGCAACGCCTGACCGGCCGCACCACCTGACGGGCCGTCGCACCGCGCACGGTCCGCCCCCGACCCCGTCCGGTCCGCGGAACGCCCCGCGGGCCGGACGGCGCCACCCGCCCGCCCCGGCGTCCGCACCGCGCGCCGCCGGGGGGGGGGGGGGGGCGGCGCCCCCCCGGGGGGGGGGGCCCCCCCCCACGCGGTCACAGCACCTTGGACAGGAACGCCTTGGTCCGCTCGTGCTGCGGGT
>JAJSZB010000146.1:0-15793 GCA_050613715.1 Streptomyces sp. IBSBF 3018 | reverse complement strand
GCGCGGGAGTGGGCTTGGGCGGGGCCGACGCGGGCGGTGATGTCGGCGATCTCGCCGGTGACCGTGCAGCTCACGACGGCCGCGCCCTGCGCCGAGGCGACGCGGGACGCGAGACCGCACGCGGCGGGTGCGCCGTCCAGGGCGTGGTCCGCGGCGGCCAGGGCCGCGAGGTCGGCCGCGGCGCCCGCGCGGTGGCGGGCGATCACGGCCCGGTCCATGACCAGCGCCGCCGCGAACAGTGCCAGCAGCACCCCCATCAGCCCCAGCGACCAGACCGTGGCCGACCCGCGGTCCCTCCTCAAGGGCCCTCACCCCCTCCGCCTGCGCCGCCCGCCCGGACCCCGGGCGAGCCGCCGCTGTCGCTGACGGGCCGGACCGTCGCGGGCCCCGACCCGTCGAGCGGCGCGCCGCCCGGTGCGGGAGCCCCGGCCGGCGCATCGTCGAGCGCCGACTCGTCCAGAGCGGCGGCCTCGGCGGTGAGCGTCACCGGGAACCGCGGCACCGGAACGGTGACGCGGACCCGCACCATGCCGTCGACGGTCCGCACGCTCACCTGCGCGCCGGACGGCGCGGCCTGCCGTGCCGCCTCCCGGACCCGCGCCGGTGTCTCGGAGCGGGCCGCCTCGCGTGCGGCGGCCCGCGCGGCGTCCACGCACCTCACCTGCGCGGCGGCCGCCTCCAGTCCCCAGATCAGCAGCGCGGCCAATGCGACCAGGATCGGGATCACCACGGCCGCTTCCGCCGTGACGTAGCCGCCGTCCCGCACCCGCCCAGGTCCGGGCGGCCCGGGCGGGCCATGTCGGCCCCGGTGCTCGCGAACGCGCTCAGAAGGGCACATGGAGGGCCTTCTCGATCACTCCGGTGAGCGCGGTCCGCACCGGGCCGCTGGTCACGATCTTGTAGAGCACCGCGGCGAACCCGCACGCCGCGATCGTCCCCACGGCGTACTCCGCCGTGCTCATCCCGGCATCGGCGGCGCTCCGGCAGCGACGCATCCGGCGGGCGAGCCCGCGCCTGAGCCCCATGCCGGCCGCGGTGCCCGTGCCGTACGTGGTCGTCCTCATGGTCGTCTTCCTCGCGTTCATCGCCATCTCCTCTTCGTCGTTCGATCTGTTGTTCGGCTTGTCGTTCGGTTGGTCGTTCGGGCCGGGGTTGTCGTTCGGGTCGGGCCGGCGCGGCCCCTCGCCGCGCCGGGCATGGGTGGTGTGGCAGCGGTCAGCGCGGGCCGCCGCCGAGGAACGCGCCGGCCAGTCCCAGCACCACCGGGGCGACGCCGACCAGCAGGAACGCCGGCAGAAAGCACACGCCCAGCGGCGCCGTCGCCAGCACTGCCGCCTTGCGGGCCCGGGCGAGCGCCGAACGTCCGTGGCTGGCGCGGTAGTCGGCGGCGAGCCTGGACATCTCCCCGACCGGCGCGCTGCCGGTCGCCGACGCCCTGCCGAGGCAGCGGCCCATCGCACGGGCGCCGGGCCGCCGGCCGAAGCGGTCCCAGCACTCCGCGGGGTCCGCCCCGAGCCGTACCTCGGCCGCGACACGTATCAGCGCCGCGCCCAGCGGCCCCTCCAGGCAGCGTCCGACCGCTTCCGCCGCCTCCCCCGGCGCGGCGCCGGCGGCGAGGCATGCGGCCATGAGGTCGGCGCACAACGGCAGTTGGGATGACACGTCGGCGCTCTCCCCCGGCCGACCGCCGTGACCGGCGGACGCCTCGGAGCCGTCTGTGGCCCGCTGGCGCCCCGCGAGCCACCTCTTGGCTCCCAGCCCCGCCGCGACCCCGGCCAGGACGCCCAGCACCCCTCCCAGGAGCACCACGGGCACCACAGCCGCGCCCGCCACCGCTCCCCAGCGCCGCACCGACGTCCGGAGCCACTCCGGCGGCCCCGCCCTGCCCCGGCCGCCCGGTAGTGCGCCCACGACCTCCTGAACCCGTGCGGCACCCCTGCGGCGGCGCCGGACGTCCGCCGCCACCAGTGCCAGCGCCGCGAGTCCGGCCACCACCGCCGCGGCCACTCCCAACTCTGTCCCCACCCTGTGGACGGCGGCGCCGAACCCGCCCGGCACACCCGCTCCCCCGCGAAGTCCCGGGCCGACGCGGAGCCTGCTCGGGACGGGCGCGGCGCCGGGCTCGGCCGGGCGACGGTCGTGCGGCCCCGGCGCGAAGCCGACCACGGCCGGGTGAAGGCTCCGCGCGGTCATGACGGAGCTCCTTGCGCTCGGCTGATGATGCGGGCGGTCCAGCCGAGACCGGCCGCTTCGAGGAGGACGCCGCCGGCCAGGCACGCGAGACCGGTCGGGGTGTGCAGGAGGACCCTCGACGGGTCGGCGCCCAGAGCGCTGCCGAGGACCAGGCCGAAGAGCGGGAGGAGAGCGAGGAGCACCGCGGTGGACCGGGGTCCGGCCAACTGAGCCCGCAGGTCCTCGCGTTGGTCCGCCTCGGCCCGCAGCGCCGCGGCCACCCGGTCCAGCGCCGCGGCCAGGCCCGCGCCGCCGTCGACCGCGACCTGCCAGCACGCGGCGACCGCGGCGAGCCCCCGCAGTCCGGGCCGCTGCCCGGCCGCGGCGCGTAGCGTCTGGGGAACGTCGCCGCCGAACCGCGCGGCCGACGACAACAGGTGTGCCGCCTCCGCGAGTTCCGCCGACTCCTGCCACCCCGCGGTGCCGACCGCCTCGGCCAGCGCGGCGTGCGGCGGCCGACCGGCGCGCAGGTCTGCCGCGAGCGTGCCGCAGAGCGTCTCCACGGCCGCGGCCGCCCGCGCGTCCGCGGCCCGAACCGCACGGCGGCGCAGCGCCCGGCCGATCAGCGGAGCGGCCGCCACTCCCGCGAGCACCGGCACGGGCGACCAGGTGACGAGCCCCAGCAGCGCCCCGGCCGGTGCGGTGAGCAGCACCGGCCGCCGACCGGCGCCGACGCCCCTGGCCGCATCCCGCAGGCGGCGCAGCGCGGCGGCCGGTGGCCGCGGCCCGCTCGGCCCGGGTGAGGCGTCCCGGGCGCCCAGGACGCGGACGGCGCGATTGCGGTTCTTGAACTGCTGGTCAGGGCGGGCGGCGCCGAGCACCAGCAGTGCGAGGCAGGCGCAGAGCGCCGCCGCGGCGATCGGCGAGAACGCGTTCATGACGCACCCGCCGTGCACAGCGCGGCCAACCGGTCCCAGCCGGGGCCGCGTTCGGCATGGCCGCGCGCATCCCGGACCAGTGCGGGGACGGTGCCGACCAGTGCGTCGGGCCCCCGCCTCAGGACATGGATCTCGGCGAGCCGCCGACGGCCTCGGGCATCGCGGACCAGGTGCAGCACGACCGACAGGGCCGCCGCCAACTGGCTGTGCAACGCGGCCCTGTCGAGCCCCGCCGTGCTGCCGAGCGCCTCAAGACGGGCCGGCACATCGACCGCGGCGTTGGCGTGAACAGTGCCGCAACCGCCCTCGTGGCCCGTGTTGAGGGCACTCAGCAGGTCGACGACCTCGGGGCCTCGCACCTCCCCGACGACCAACCGGTCGGGGCGCATCCGCAGCGCCTGGCGGACCAGGTCCCGGAGCGTGACCCGGCCCGCGCCCTCCTGGTTGGCGGGCCGGGTCTCCAGCCGGACCACATGGGGGTGGTCCGGGCGCAGTTCCGCGGAGTCCTCGGCGAGGACGATCCGGGCGGCGGGGTCGACCAGGCCGAGCAGACAGCTGAGCAGCGTCGTCTTCCCCGAACCCGTGCCGCCGCTGATCATGAAGGACAGCCGGGCGTCGAGCACCGCCCGCAGCAGCGCCGCGGTCTCGCCGTCCAGCGTCCCCGCGGCGACGAGCTCCGCCAGGGTGAACGCCCTGGCGCGGACCACCCGCAGCGACAGGCACGGGGAGCCGACGACGACCGGGGGCAGCACCGCGTGCAGCCGGGTGCCGTCCGGCAGCCGCGCGTCCACCCAGGGCCGGGCGTCGTCGAGGCGACGGCCCGCGGTGGTCGCGAGGCGCTGGGCCAGGCGTCGCACCGCGGCGGCGTCGGCGAAGCGGACCTCGGCGCGCTCCAGACCACGGCCGCGGTCGACCCACACCTCGTCCGGTGCGTTGACCAGGATGTCGGTGACCTCGGGGTCCGCGAGCAGCGGCTCCAGCGGTCCCGCTCCCACCAGTTCGGAGCGCAACGCCTGGACCACGCCCAGCACTTCGGCGTCGCCCAGCAGCCGACCGTGCGCGCGCAGCGCCTCGGCGACCCGTGCCGGAGTGGGCTCGCCGCCGCGCTCCGCCAGGTGCAGGCGCACCGCGCCGAGGAGCCCGGCGGTGGAGGCGCTCATGACGTCACGCTCATGGCGCTGTCTGCGGGACCCGGGTGGCCGGGGAGGCGCGGCGGGGAGGGAACCGCGGGGAGTGCGGCGAACCCTGCCGGTCCGGCGGGTCCGTGGCCGGCCTCGGGGACGGAGCCGGGCAGGACGCGGTCGAGGAACTGCGCGCAGAACCGCGCGAGGGGCCCGCGCGCGGACGAACCCGGTGGTCCGCTGCCCGGTGGCGGGTCGGTCAGCGAGGGTTCGGGCGGCAGCGCGCCGGCCAGCGGCAGGCCGATCAGCCGGGCGATGTCCCGCGCGTCCAGACCGGAGGCGAAGGGACCACGGGCCACCACGCGCAGGTCACGCAGGATCATGGCGGCGCCGACGGCTACCCGGCCGGCCGCCGCGACGGCGCGCAACTCGGCCGGGACGACGAGCAGTCCGACGTCGATCTGGGCGAGCGCCTCGGCGACCGTGTCGTCCACGCGGCGGGGCAGGTCCACGACCACGACGCCACCGCGCCGCCGGGCGGCGCCCAGCACCGCGCGCATGGCCTGCGGAGGAATCCGCACGCGGTCGCCGCGGTCCCAGCTCAGCACGCTGAGCGCGTCCAGCCGGGGCAGCGACTCCTCCAGGGCTCCGCTGTTGACGCGGCCGCGCGAGTCGGCGAGGTCGGGCCAGCGCAGGCCGCCGGTGCGCTCGGCGCCGAGCAGGATGTCGAGGCCGCCGCCGAGCGGATCGCCGTCGATGAGCATGGCGCGTCGGCCCGTGCGGGCGGCGGTGACGGCCAGTGCGCAGGCCAGGGTGGAGGCACCTGCGCCGCCGCGCCCGCCGAGCACGCCGACGGTCAGCGCGGGCTCGCCCACACCCTCGGCGACGTCCGCCAGCCGGTCCACGAGCCACGGCTCGGCGTCGGGCAGGATCAGCACGTGGTCGGCGCCGATGCCGACCGCCCGCCGCCACACCTCGGCGTCGTCCTGATCGCGTCCGACGAGCAGGACGTCCTTGCGGCGGTGGGCGCCCTGGGCCCGCTCCGCGGCCTCCGTCCCGACCAGGACGAGGGGCGCGCCCTCCCAACTCGCGGGCGGCGGCGGGGCCGCGAAGACGACTTCCGGTTCCGTGCCCGCCGCGGCGCAGAGTCTCAACAGATCGTCGAGCAGACTTTCGTCTTCTGTGACAATCAGCGGACCCCGGCGTTCCGCCGCGGACAGCGGCTGCGAGACGGTGTCCGCGTTGCTACGCGGGTGTGTGCGGTGGTTGGTGCGGCGGTTCATTTCACTGTCCCCGTTGCTAGTCGTGCGAGCACGGCGTGCTTGCCTGCGATCAGCTTGGGACAGTCAGCGGAATTGAGATGATCTTGGTCGTAATCTGTGGACAACCGGCCGATTGTGGATAACTCCGCCACCCGGAGGAGTGAGTTCCACTCGAACCCGGAACGATTACACAGCGTCACGCGTCATGCACATCGGAACGAACACACGCGCGAAGAAAAGAAGGGGAGAAGGCCATGGACATCCGCCGGCCGACAACGGTGCGAGGACCTCGAAACGGGTCCGGACATGCGACGACCCCCGCCGGGGGGGAGAGCGGGGGTCGTCCCCACGGTCCGACTCGGGGGGGGAGGAGCCAGACCGGGTTAGCACGGTCGCGAACGATCCGTGACTTCCATGGTGTACCCGAAGGCCTTCTCAGGCAAACCCACGCGCCTGAGCTTACGCCGAATGGTGGTTGCCTATGCTCATCCCGTGGAAAACCACCTGCCACCGCGTACCGCGGCCTTCTTCGATCTCGACAAGACCGTGATCGCCAAGTCCAGCACGCTCGCGTTCGGGCGCTCCTTCTACCAGGGCGGCCTCATCAACAGGCGCGCGGTATTGCGCACCGCATATGCCCAGTTCGTGTACTTGGTCGGGGGTGCGGATCACGACCAGATGGAGGGGATGCGCAAATACCTCTCCGATCTGTGCAAAGGATGGAATGTGCAGCAGGTGCGGGAGATCGTCGCAGAGACGCTCCACGACCTGATCGACCCGATCATCTACGACGAGGCCGCCTCACTCATCGAGGAGCACCACGCCGCCGGCCGTGACGTGGTGATCGTGAGCGCGTCCGGCTCGGAGGTGGTGGAGCCGATCGGCGAGATGCTCGGAGCCGATCACGTCGTCGCCACCCGGATGGTCGTGGAGGACGGCGCGTACAACGGGGAGATCGAGCACTACGTCTACGGTCCGGCGAAAGCCGAAGCCATCGCCGACCTCGCCGAGTCCGAGGGCTACGACTTGGAGCGGTCGTTCGCCTACAGCGACTCGGCGACCGACATCCCCATGCTGGAGGCGGTCGGCCATCCCTACGCCGTCAATCCCGACCGCGCGCTGCGCAAGGAGGCGGTCGCCAGGCAGTGGCCGGTGCTCACGTTCAGCCGACCGGTCCGGCTGAACCAGCGCATTCCCTCGCTGTCGATGCCCTCGGGGCCCACGCTCGTGGTGGCCGCCGTCGGCGCCGCGGCCGCCACTGCGGGGCTGGTCTGGCTGGCGTCTCGGCGCCGCCGCCTGTTCGCCGCCTCCTGACGACCGCCCGGCCGGGGCGAGCTGGGCCCAGCCCGGCCCAGTTCACAGAATTTCCTGATTGATATGAAAAGTAAAAAGTGTAGCCAGGGGTTCCGCATCCTCGCCGACGGCGGTAGAAAGGACTTAGCGGCCCGCGAGACCACGGACTTCCGGGAGGAAGACCGCAGTTCACAGCAGTAGGCCCCACGGACCGAGCATGGAAGTCGGGCACCCACGCGTAGCCGACCCGCCAACCGGGCCAGCCGCACCAGGTCACGGGCGAAGATCCCGGCCTGATCGGCAGAATCGCGCGCACGCACTGGTAACTCGGCGGACATGCCCAGGGGGGGGGGGGGGCGGGGGGCGCCCCCCCCGCGCGGGGGGGCGCCCCCCCCCCCCCCCCCCCCAACTTCGTCCGGGCCCCGCCGCCGGCGCCCGCGTCGGCCCGTTCCTCGAAGGCGCGGGCCGGGCCGTGTCTCAGGCAGCGCCGCGCTGGAGGGCCTCGCAGACGGCGACGCTCTCGCGGACGCCGAGTTCGAGGGCCCGGCCGCAGTGGACGATCCACTCGGACATGCCCTCCGGCGTACCGGAGGCGTATCCCTCCAGGGCCTTGAGGTATTCGGCGCGACCCAGCTCCGCGTACCCGACCTCGGCCGGACAGATGGACTTGGGGTCGAGGCCGCTCGCGACCAGCACGATGCGTTCGGCGGCGCGCGCCACCGGGCCGTTGAAAGTGCCGAAGGGCCGCAGGCAGAGAAGCTCGCCGTGCACCGCGGCGCCTATGACCAAGGCAGGCGCGGCCGTGCCGGCCAGCAGCAGGTCGGCGAGTCCCTCCAGCCGGGCATTGACCTCGCCCGGCTCGGGCAGCGGGAACTCCTCGACGCCGACCAGGGGTTCGTCGACCGGCTCACCGGCCAGCCGGGGCCGCCCCACCGTGTCCGCCGCGCCCGCCGCCCCCGCCGAGGTGCCGCCGGCCGCGACCAGGTGCAGCCGGGCCAGCGCCTGGGCCGGCGACTGCCGCCACACCCCGAGGAGTTGACCGGCCTCCGCGGTCAGCCGAAGCGCCGCGCCGACCGTACGGGCCTGCGCGTCGGCCGAGAAGTCGCTGCGCCGCCGCACCTCCTCCAGCGGCCAGTCCGCGTCGGCCAGCGCGGCCGAGGCACGCGCCCCGCGCAGCGCCGCCTCGGACGTGACCTCGTTGGAGCGGCGACGCATCACCCGGTGTCCGTAGACCCCGTCCACGGCCTTGCGTACGGAGTCCACCGCCTCCGGCACACCGTGCAGCGCGCCCAGCACGGCGAGCGGATCGGTCTGCCCATGGGTGGACGCGGAGTGAGCGTTTTCAGCCATGCCCAAGACACTACGCATCCCCGGAGGCCCGAATCGACCCCGAACGAGTGGCCTTCCCCACTCCGCGCACCGCCGGGCGGGCCCGCCGCCACTACGCTGACCGAACATGAAGATCGCTTTCGTCGGGAAGGGCGGCAGCGGCAAGACGACGCTGTCCTCGCTCTTCGTCCGCCACCTCGCCGCCGCGCACGTGCCCGTCCTCGCCGTCGACGCGGACATCAACCAGCACCTGGGCCCGGCCCTCGGCCTGGACGAGGACGCCGCCGCCGCGCTGCCCGCACTCGGCGCGCACCTGCCGGAGATCAAGGAGTACCTGCGCGGCGCCAACCCCCGTATCGCCTCCGCCGAGACGATGATCAAGACGACGCCGCCCGGCCACGGCTCGCGGCTGCTGCGGCTCACCGAGGACAACCCGGTCTACGCGTCGTGCGCCACGGAGGTCCCGCTGGACGACGCGCAGTCGGTGCGGCTGATGGTGACCGGCCCGTTCAACGAGTCCGATCTCGGCGTGGCCTGCTACCACTCCAAGGTCGGAGCGGTGGAGCTGTGCCTGAACCACCTCGTGGACGGTCGCGACGAGTATCTGGTGGTCGACATGACGGCGGGCAGCGACTCGTTCGCCTCGGGCATGTTCACCCGCTTCGACCTGACGTTCCTGGTCGCCGAGCCCACGCGCAAGGGCGTTGCGGTCTACCGCCAGTACAAGGAGTACGCGCGCGACTTCGGCGTGGGCCTGGCCGTGATCGGCAACAAGGTGCAGGGGGCGGACGACCTCGCCTTCCTCCGCGACGAGGTCGGGGAGGACCTGCTGGTCACGGTGGGCCACTCGGACTGGGTGCGGGCCATGGAGAAGGGCCGCCCGCAGCGGTTCGAGCTGCTGGAGGAACCCAACCGGCAGGCGCTGCGCACCCTGCACGAGCGCGCCGACCGCGCGTACGAGGACCGGGACTGGGACCGCTACACCCGGCAGATGGTGCACTTCCACGAGAAGAACGCGCGGAGCTGGGGCAACGAGCGCACCGGAGCGGACCTGGCCGCGCAGGTCGACCCCTCCTTCGTGCTGAGCGAGGCACTGCTCCCGGCCTGAGGGAACCGCGCGGCCCTGAAGAACGGACTCGCACGGACCCAGACGGGCACGAGGTGACCTGAACGGGAGGGGCCGGGCGGTGGGCGGGACGGTGAAAACCGGTGCGAGGCGGCGGACACCGGAGGAAAGGCCGCCGGTGAAAAAGTGCGGCCTCCGCACCGTCACACCGGGGCCCGGCGTGGGTAGGCTCCGCCGCATGGAGCACGAGACGTTCGTCCCAGCCCAGCCCGCACGCCTGGCACTCGCGCTGCGTTCGCCGGCCGTGGTCGCCGCGAGCCTGCCGGGCTGGCAGCCCGACGCCGCAGACGCCGGCGCGGACATGGCCGCCGGGCAGAGCGGGCGGCTGCGGCTGCGCGTCGCCGGCTCCACCATCACCTACCGCGCCGACCTCTCCGTCTCCGGCGACGCCTCCCCCTTCACGCTGGTGGCGCGCGGCGGAGAGGTGCGCGGGGACGGCAGGGCCACGGCGACCGTCACCGTGACGGTCGAACCCGCCGCGCAGCCCGAGCCCGGCACCACGCTGCTCTTCCGCGCCGCCGGATCGGTCACCGGCCGCCTCACCGGCTACGACGACGCGGTGGTGGAGGCGGCGCTGCGCCGGCTGCTGGACCGTTTCTCCGCCGCACTCGCCGAGAACGCACCGGAGGAAGGGGCGGCCCCGGGGGACGCGGCCGGGAGGCCCGACGCGGAAACTCCCGGCGCGGAACCCGCAGACGGACCTGCCGACGAATCCGTGGACGAGCCCGACGTCGTGGACGACCTCGGCGAACCCGCGCCGCCCGCGGAGGGCGACGAGGACTTCGAACTGGTCGAGGTCGAGGTGGAGGTCCCGGAGAGCGCCGCCGCGCTCGACGACCTGGTCACGCCCGCGGAAGCCGCACACGCGCGCCGTACGATGATCGGCCGCAGCGCCGAGGAGGTGGACCACGCGCCGCCGCGCGGCCGTTACGCCCCCGTGCCCGCGCCGGACGGCGCCGGCGCCGCGGCCACCCTGCGCTGGGCGGCCCCCGCGGCAGCGGCCCTGCTCGCCTCGGCGGTCGTCGTCGGACGGGTGCTGCGCCGCCGCCGCTGACGCCGCGCCCGGCCGGCCGGCTCCGGACAGCTCCGGCCGGCTCCAGCCGGTCGGGATCGACGCCGGGTCCAGCGTGTACTGGGCCGTACTGGGCCCGTACTGGGCCCGTACTGGGCCCGTACTGGGCCCGTACTGGGCCCGTACTGGGACGACCGGCCGCGCCGCCGCTGAGCCGCCGCCGTCCGCCGGCGTGCCCCCGATAGGCTCGGCGTGTGGAGAACGAGACGAAACTGACGGCGGGCGACGCCGAACTGACCTTGCAGCCGGAGGCGGGCTGCCGGATCGCCTCGCTGAAGGTGGGCGGGACCGAACTGCTGCGCCAGGGCCCGAAATTCGGCGCCTTCGTGATGGTGCCGTGGTGCGGCCGGACGGAGAACGGTGTGTTCCGCAACGGCGGCGTCACCCATCAGCTCCCCGTCGACGCGCCCCCGCACGCGATCCACGGCACCGGCCGGCACAGCGTGTGGACCGAGGCCGCGCCCGCGACGCAGACCACGGCGTCGTTCCACTACGAGCTGGCGGACCCGTGGCCGTACCCCGGCCGGGTCACCCACACGGTAGAGCTCGCCCCCCACTCGGTGACGCTGACGCTCGGCGTGGAGACGGCGGGCGACTCGTTCCCCGCGCAGGCCGGCTGGCACCCGTGGTGGCTGCGCAACCTCGGCCGCGGCGGCCAGGACGTCGAGCTGGCGTTCAGCGCGGAGTGGCAGGAGGAGCGCGGCGAGAACCACCTGCCCGACGGCAACCGCATCACCCCCCGGCCGGGCCCGTGGGACGACTGCTTCGGCATGCCGGAGGGCGTGGACGTCACGCTGACCTGGCCCGGCGAGATGCGGGTACGGGTCAGCAGCCCGACCGAGTGGGTGGTCGTGTACACCGAGCAGCCCGAGGCGGTGTGCGTCGAGCCGCAGTCCGGACCGCCCAATGGCCTCAACACCCTGCCCCGCCTGGTCACGCCCATCGACCCGCTGGAGATCACCACCACGTGGAGCTGGCAGGCCATCGGCTGATCACCCGGCCGGACACTGGCTGACAGACCGGCCGGCCACCGGCCGACCGAACAGCCGTACCACCTGCGGCCACCGGCCGGGCTCCCGCCGTCCCCACCTGTGGACAACCGGGCCCCCGGCCGCCTGACCTGTGGATAACCGGATCGGCGCGTCAGCCGCTCCGGATAGGCTCATCGACATGAGCGACGACGTACGGACCGCCCTGCTGCGGCACATCAAGGACAAGGCCGTCGTGCACGGCAAGGTGACCCTCTCCTCCGGCCTGGAGGCCGACTTCTACGTCGACCTGCGGCGGATCACGCTGGACGGCGAGGCCGCGCCGCTGGCCGGGCAGGCCATGCTCGACCTGACCGCGGAACTGGACTTCGACGCGGTCGGCGGACTGACGCTCGGCGCGGACCCGGTGGCCACGTCGATGCTGCACGCCGCGGCGGCGCGCGGCAGGCGGCTGGACGCCTTCGTGGTCCGCAAGGCCACCAAGACGCACGGGCTGCAGCGCCGGATCGAGGGCACGGACGTCAAGGGCCGCCGGGTGCTGGTCGTCGAGGACACCTCGACCACCGGCGGTTCGCCGCTCACCGCGGTCGAGGCGGTCCGCGAGGCGGGCGGCGAGGTCGTGGCGGTCGCGGTGATCGTCGACCGCGGCGCCGGCCCCAAGATCGCCGAGGCCGGGCTGCCGTACCTGTCCGCGTACTCCCTCGCGGACCTGGGACTGGACTGACCCGCAGTGGTGAATCCGGTCGCGTCTGGGAAGATGAGCGCGACGATGACGTCGACACGCCAGCAGGACCACCCGCACAGTCATTGAGGAGCGGACACGATGCCCATCGCAACCCCCGAGGTCTACAACGAGATGCTCGACCGCGCGAAGGCGGGCAAGTTCGCCTACCCGGCGATCAACGTCACCTCGTCGCAGACGCTGCACGCCGCGCTGCGCGGTCTCGCCGAGGCGGAGAGCGACGGCATCATCCAGATCTCCACCGGCGGCGCGGAGTTCCTGGGCGGGCAGTACAAGAAGGAGATGGTGACCGGCGCGGTCGCGCTCGCCGAGTTCGCGCACATCGTGGCCGAGAAGTACCCGGTCACCGTCGCGCTGCACACCGACCACTGTCCCAAGGACAAGCTGGACGGCTACGTCCGGCCGCTGCTGAAGATCTCGCAGGAGCGCGTGGCGGCCGGCCGCGACCCGCTGTTCCAGTCGCACATGTGGGACGGCTCCGCCGAGAACCTCGACGACAACCTCGCCATCGCCAAGGAGCTGCTGGCCGAGGCGGTCAAGGCGAAGATCGTCCTGGAGATGGAGATCACCCCGACCGGCGGCGAGGAGGACGGCATCTCGCACGAGATCAACGACTCCCTCTACACCACCGTCGACGACGCCTTCCGCACCGTCGAGGCGGTCGGCCTCGGCGAGAACGGCCGCTACCTGCTGGCCGCCTCGTTCGGCAACGTGCACGGCGTGTACAAGCCGGGCAACGTGGTGCTGCGCCCGAGCATCCTCAAGGAGCTGCAGGACGCGGTCGCGCAGAAGTACGGCAAGCCCAACGCGTTCGACTTCGTCTTCCACGGCGGCTCCGGCTCCACCGAGGCGGAGATCAACGAGGCGCTGGAGAACGGCGTGGTCAAGATGAACATCGACACCGACCTGCAGTACGCCTTCACGCGGCCCGTCGCGGCGCACATGTTCCAGAACTACGACGGCGTGCTCAAGGTCGACGGCGAGGTCGGCAACAAGAAGACCTACGACCCGCGGGTGTGGGGCAAGGCCGCCGAGGCCGGCATGGCCGCGCGTGTGGTCGTCGCCGCGCAGAACCTGCGGTCGGCCGGCAACAAGCGCAAGTAGCACGGCCCCGCCGGGCCCCCGGCACCCGCCGGGGGCCTCTTCGCGGACCGGCTCGGGCAGACTGGAGTCATGTCCACTCACGAGAACCTGCTCGGGGGCCCGGCCCCGACGCACCTGCCCGACGACCCCGAGCCGCGCGAACTGCTGGCCTCGGGCGCGGCCCCCTCCGAGGTCGCGGCGAAGTACCCGGCGTCCTCGCTGGCCTGGGCGCAGCTGAGCGACGAGGCCTTCGAGGCGGGGCGCGTCGTGGAGTCGTACGCCTACGCCCGCACCGGCTACCACCGCGGCCTGGACGCGCTCCGCCGCGCGGGCTGGCGCGGCCAGGGCCCGGTCCCGTTCGAGCACGAGCCGAACCGCGGCTTCCTGCGCGCTCTGCACGCGCTCGGCCGCGCCGCGCAGGCGATCGGCGAGAACGACGAGTACGAGCGCTGCACGGTCTTCCTCCGCGACAGCTCGCCCACCGCCGCCGACACCCTGGGCTGAGCCCGGCCCGACGCCTCCCCCTCCGGCCCCGCCCCGGTCACGCACCGGCCCCGTCCCGGTCACGCACCGGTCCCGCGCGGCTGCGGGGCCCGGCTCTCCCGGCTCCTGCGCCGCAGGCCTCCCACCAGCCCCGTTTGTCGCAGTCTTGTCACAGACAGCCCCTGGCAAGCTCACGTACATACTGAGTAAGTACCGTACGAGGGGAAGCGTTCGATCATCGATCGCGGCAGGCGGGGCGCCAGGGGGCAGGGCGCGGTCCCGGCCGCGCCGCCCCAGGGGGAGTCTTGGCAGTGCAGAGCCCGAGCCGTCGTCCACAGACCGGCGACGGGACCAGGCGGCGGGGCGCCGTCGTGCCGATGGTGCTGCTGGTCGTGCTCGCGCTGGGGGGCGCGGGCGCGTTCGCGGCCTGGCACGCGCACCGCGGCGACGGCTCGTCGGCCTCGTCGTCCTCGGCGGGCGACGACCGCGGCGGGCCCGCCGCGGCGGCCGACCGCACCCCCGAGGCGACTTCCTCCCCCAGCCCCGACGCGTCGAAGGCGCCGGCCGTGCCGCAGTCGGGCACCGGCGAGTTCCGCACCGCGCACGCCGACGGCAAGGCAGCGGGCCACGGCACCCTCCGCCGTTACAAGGTGCAGGTCGAGGGCGGCATCGCCCTGTCGCCCGGCGCCGCCGCGCAGGAGATCGAGCAGATCCTGGCCGATCCGCGCGGCTGGACCGCCGACGGGCACGACGCCTTCCAGCTCGTCTCCTCCGGCCCGGCCGACTTCGTGATCAAGATCGCCACGCCGGACACCGTCGACGACCTCTGCGGCGCCGCCGGCCTGGACACCCACGGCGAGGTCAACTGCGACGTCGGCCCCACCGTCGTGGTCAACCTCAAGCGCTGGCTGCTCGGCTCGCCGGAGTTCCACGGGCCGGTCCGCGAATACCGCGCGCTGATCATCAACCACGAGGTCGGCCACCGCATCGGCCACGGCCACGAGGGCTGCCCCGGCCCCGGCAAGCCCGCGCCGGTGATGATGCAGCAGATATACGGCCTGCACGGCTGCACCGCGAACCAGTGGCCGTACGACAGCCACGGCCGCTACATCCAGGGACCGCCGGTCGAGTGACATGGCCGGGACCGCGGCCGCTCGCGCCGTCGGGCGACGGGGCCGCCTCGGACCTCCGGGCCTTGCCGGATCGGGCCGTACCGCCGATGATCGCGGCACGGCCCGGTGATCCCGGGCGACGCACTGGAGGTACCCCATGTCCGACACACCGACCGACGAGGCGGCGACCCCTCACCTCGCGTTCGAGGGCTCGACACCGTACGAGGACTACGTTCAGGCATCCGTCCTCACCCATTTGCAGCACCCGCTGTCCGACGACCCCGGCGAGATGGCGTTCCTGGTCACCACGCAGGTGATGGAGCTGTGGTTCACGCTGCTGGTCCACGAATGGACCACCGCGGCGAACGCGCTGCGCGAGGACGACCTGCCCACCGCGATGGCCGCGCTGCGCCGCAGCCTGCCCGAGCTGGAGTCGCTCAACGCGTCCTGGAAGCCGATCGCGCACCTGACCCCCGCGCAGTTCAACGCCTACCGGTCCGCGCTCGGCGAGGGCTCCGGCTTCCAGTCCGCGATGTACCGCAGGCTGGAGTTCCTGCTCGGCGACAAGTCCGCGTCCATGCTCGTGCCGCACCGCGGCACCCCCAGCGCGCACGCCGAGCTGGAGAAGGCGCTGACCGAGCCGAGCCTGTACGACGAGGTGCTGCGGCTGCTGGCCCGCCGCGGCCTCCCGGTGCCCGCCGAGGTCCTCGACCGCGACCCGGCCGCCCGCTACGAGCCGCACCCCGGGGTCGAGGCGGTCTGGCAGACCGTCTACGCCGACCCCGACCAGGACGCGGAGCTGGTACGCCTGGGCGAGCTGCTCACCGACGTCGCCGAACTGGTGTGGCGCTGGCGCAACGACCACCTCGTGGCGACCCGCCGCGCGATGGGCTCCAAGCCGGGCACCGGCGGCTCGGCCGGTGTGGCGTGGCTGGAGAAACGCGCCGCCAAGACCGTCTTCCCCGAGCTGTGGACGGCGCGCAGCCATGTCTGAGCCGCTCACGCGTCCCGAGGCCACGGACCCACGCTCCGGCCGGGCCCCCGGCCCGGCCCCCAGCCCCGAGCCCGAGG
>JAJSZB010000145.1:0-15980 GCA_050613715.1 Streptomyces sp. IBSBF 3018 | reverse complement strand
GCCACCTCGGGCGCGGGCGCCTGCTTCTTCCACGGCGGGGTGTCCCGCCGAGGGATCCGCCGGGGAGGCGACCGGCACGGTACCGCGACCGGGCGGGCGGTGCTGGCTACGATCTCCCCCATGCGCAGCCGCAGTTACGACGCCGATCTCACCCCGCCGTGGAAGAAGCAGGCGCCCGCGCCCGAGGTGGCCGCGGAGCGGGACCTGGTGGTCGAGGAGGCCGCGACGGGCTTCTGCGGCGCCGTGGTGCGGGTGGAGAAGACCGCCGAGGGGCTCACCGTCACGCTGGAGGACCGGTTCGGCAAGCTGCGGGTCTTCCCGATGACCCCGCGCGGCTTCCTGATCGACGGGAGGACGGTGACGCTGGTGCGCCCGCGGGCCGCGGCCCCCGTGCCGCGCGGCCCGCTGCTGTCGGCGTCCGGGTCGATCGCGGTCACCGGCGCCACGGCCCGCGTCGCCCGGGCCGGCCGGATCTACGTCGAGGGCCGCCACGACGCCGAGCTGGTCGAACGCGTCTGGGGCCACGACCTGCGCGTCGAGGGCGTCGTCGTGGAGTACCTGGAGGGCGTGGACGACCTGCCGGCCGTGGTCGAGTCCTTCGGCCCGGCCCCGGACGCCCGCCTCGGCGTCCTGGTGGACCACCTGGTCCCCGGCTCCAAAGAGTCCCGCATCGCCGCCTCGGTCACCGGTCCGGACGTCCTGGTCGTCGGCCACCCCTACATCGACGTGTGGGAGGCGGTGAAGCCCGCCTCGGTCGGCATCCCCGGCTGGCCCCGGGTCCCCCGCGGCGAGGACTGGAAGACCGGCGTCTGCCGCGCCCTCGGCTGGTCCCACCTGACCACCGGCGAGGCGTGGCAGCGCATCCTCGCCTCCGTGAGCAGCTACCGCGACCTGGAGCCCGAGCTCCTCGGCCGCGTCGAGGAACTGATCGACTTCGTGACGGAGCCGGGCGCCTGAGTACGCCGCAGTACGCCCCGGGGCGTGTGCCGTGACGGGCCCTAGTCGACCAGGTCGCGGACGACGGCGTCGGCGAGGAGGCGGCCCCGGAGGGTGAGGACGGCGCGGCCCTCGTCGTAAGGGGCGGGCTCCAGGAGGCCGTCACTCACCGCCCGGGCGGCGGCGCGGGCGCCCTGGGGGGCCAGGAGGTCGAGGGGGCAGCCGGCGGCCAGGCGCAGCTCCAGCAGGATGCGCTCGACCCGGCGGTCCTCGGCGCCGAGCAGCTCGCGGCCGGCGCCGGGGCTGCGGCCCTCGGCGAGGGCCTGGGCGTAGGCGCCGGGGTGCTTGACGTTCCACCAGCGGACGCCGCCGACGTGGCTGTGCGCGCCCGGCCCCGCGCCCCACCAGTCCGCGCCGGTCCAGTACAGCTCGTTGTGCCGGCAGCGGGCGGCCGCAGAGGTGGCCCAGTTGGACACCTCGTACCAGTGGAAGTCCGCGGCCGACAGGCGCTCCTCGGCGATCAGGTAGCGGTCGGCGTGCTCGTCGTCGTCGGTCGGCGGCACCTCGCCGCGCCGGATGCGCTGGGCGAGCCGGGTGCCGTCCTCGACGATCAGCGCGTACGCCGACACGTGGTCGGGCCCGGCGCCCAGGGCCGCGTCCAGCGAGGCCCGCCAGTCGTCGTCGCTCTCGCCGGGGGTGCCGTAGATCAGGTCGAGGTTGACGTGCTCGAACCCGGCCGCGCGGGCCTCGGCCACGCAGATCTCGGGCCGGCCGGGGGTGTGGGTGCGGTCCAGCACGCGCAGCACGTGCTGCCGGGCGCTCTGCATGCCGAACGACACCCGGGTGAAGCCGGCCGCGCGCAGGCCGGCCAGGTAGGCGGGGTCGACGGACTCCGGGTTCGCCTCGGTCGTCACCTCCGCGTCCGGCGCGAGGCCGAACTCCTCCCGGATGGCGGCCAGCATCCGCCCGAGGTCGGCCGCGGGCAGCAGCGTGGGCGTGCCGCCGCCCACGAACACCGTCTCCACCCGCCGCGGGTCGTCCCCGAGCGCCTTGCGGGCCCTGCGCACCTCCTCGATCAGCACGTCGGCGTAGTTCTCGCGGGAGGCGAGCGCGCCGCCGGAGCCGCGCAGCTCGCTCGCGGTGTAGGTGTTGAAGTCGCAGTACCCGCAGCGCGTCGCGCAGTACGGCACGTGCAGGTAGAACCCGAGCGGCCGGTCGGCCGCCCCGGCCAGGGCGTGCGGCGGCAGCGCGCCGTCGGCGGGCACGGGCTCGCCGTCGGGGAGTACGGAGGGCATCCCCCCAGTATCCGCCACCGGCGGGCGTTCCCCGGCCGCGGCGAAGACGGCCGTCAGGCGCGCAGCACCAGCAGGGCCAGGTCGTCGGCCGGTGGAGCGTCGTCGAAGTCGTGCACGGCCCGGCGTATCCGCTCGGCGATGTCGGCCGCGGCCAGCCCGCGGCACTCGCGCAGCGCCGCCGCGAGGCCGTCGTCGTCGTCGAACTGCCGCCGCCCGTGCCGCCGCTCGGTGACGCCGTCGGTCACGCACAGCAGCACGTCGCCGGGCGCGAGGTCGAGGCGCTGGCTGGTGTAGCGGGCGTCGTCGGAGATCCCGAGCAGCAGCTGCGGCTCGGCCGCGGGCCGTACGGTGCCGTCCGCGGCGAGCAGCAGCGGCAGCGGGTGCCCGGCGGACGCGATCGTGCAGCGCGCGCCGAGGGACACGTCGGGACGGGCAGCGGAGCCGGGACCAGCGGCAGGGCCGGGAGCAGGACCAGCAGCGGGGCCGGGAGCAGCGCCGGGGCCGGGCCGGGGGTCCGGCCGTCCGGGGGCGTACGGCGTGACCTCGCCGTAGAGCAGGGACAGGAAGCGGCCCTGGCCGGTGTGCCACGCGGCGGTCTCGGCGAGCAGCGCGGTGGCCGCCTCGTCGGCGAGCGCGCGGTTGAGCCGGTCCAGCACGTCGGCGACGCCGCACCCCTCCCGGGCCAGCAGCCGCAGCACCGGGCGGGCGATGCCGGCCAGCGACGCCGCCTCGGGGCCGCTGCCGCACACGTCGCCGAGCGCGAAGCACCAGCGGCCGTCGCCGGCCGGGAACAGGTCGTAGAAGTCACCGCCCACCCAGTCCCCTGCGGCCGGCTCGTAGACCACCGCGTGCTCGACCCCGGGGATGCGGCCGGCCGCCGGCGGCAGCAGGCCGCGTTGCAGGACCGTGCTGATCATCGCCTGGCGGGCGTACTGCCGTGCGGTACCGAGGGCGAGCGCGACCCGGCGGGCGAAGTCGTCGATCAGGCCGGCCGCCGCGTCCGGCAGCCCGAGCAGCCCGGCCCGGCCGAGCATCAGCGTGCCGTGGCAGTGCCCGTGGGCCACCAGCGGCACGGCCGTCGCGCCGAACGGATCGGCGAGCGGCCTGCTGCCCCGCGTCCCGTCCTGCGCGGGCGGCGGCGACTTCTCCAGTACGGCGCGCAGGTCGTCAGCCAGCTGCTCGGAGCGGTGCCAGACGTGGGCCAGCCGGGGCGCCGCACCTGGTGGGTAGAGCCACACCGCGCACCAGTCGGCGAGCCGCGGGACCAGCAGCTGGGCGGCGAGCGAGGCGACGTTGTCCTCGTCGAGCTGCCCGGCCAGCAGCTCGGACGCCTCGGCGAGGAAGGACAGCGAGCCGCGGCTGATCCAGTCGGGGTCGGCGCGGCGCGGCGGCGCGGGCAGCGCGGGGGCGAGCAGCTGCGCCGGCCCGTCGGGCGGGGCCGCCGGGGCCGGGGCGTCCGCGGCCAGGTCGATCCGGCACCAGACCGTCTTGCGGTCGCGGCGGTAGCTGACGCCCCAGGCGTCGGAGAGCCCGGCGACCAGGTGCAGGCCGCGGCCGTCCTCCGCGGCCTCGGGCGGCGCGGCGGCGCGGGAGCGCAGGACGCGGCCGGGGTGGTGGTCGGTGACCGCGAGGAACAGCTCGGGGCCGGCCGGCCCGGGGTCGAGCCGGCAGAGCAGGTCGACGCCGGTGCCGGCGTGCACCACGGCGTTCGTCACCAGTTCGCTGAGCAGCAGCGTGCCGTCGTCCACGGCGCGCTCCGGGATGCCGGGGGGCGCCCAGGAGGCGAGGGCGGTGCGCAGGAAGCGGCGGGCCGCGCCGGCGGCGAGCTCGTTGCCCGGCAGGCTGGTCCGCAGGGCCGTCCTCCCGTCCAGGACACGGGGGGCCGGCGCGGCCGGCGAGGCCGACGCGGCTTCGGTGACGCTCATCGTCCCAGCGTCGCAGGCCCCGCCGGCTTTCCCGGCCGCCGCGGTGCGACGTCCCCCGTTCGTGCGATCCGTTCCCGGCCGCCGCCCTTGCGCCCGCCCCGGTTGCGCTACTGTGCGCCCCCGGCCGGGGCGCCGGGGGCCTGGCGCCCGGCGCCTGCCGGTCTCAGCTCTCGCGGGTGCCCGCGTACATCTCGTCGATGAGCGGCGCGAACTCCCGCTCCACGACCGGCCGCTTGAGCTTGAGCGACGGCGTCAGGTCGCCGTGCTCGACGTCGAGGTCGCGCGGCAGCACACGGAACTTGCGGATCTGCTGCCAGCGCTGCAACCCCTCGTTGAGCTGCTGCACATAGCCGTCGACCAGCTCGCGCACCGCGTCGCTGGCCACGACCTCCGCGTACGGCCGGCCCTCCAGGCCGTTCTCCGCCGCCCAGCCCAGGATCGCGGGCTCGTCGAGCGCGAGCAGCGCCGTACAGAAGTTGCGGCCGCCGCCGACCACGAGGACGTTGCTGACGTACGGGCACACCGCCTTGAACTGGCCCTCGACCTCGGCGGGCGCGATGTACTTGCCGCCGGAGGTCTTGATCAGGTCCTTCTTGCGGTCGGTGATCTTCAGGAAGCCGTCGGGCGACAGCTCGCCGATGTCGCCGGTGTGGAACCAGCCGTCGGGCTCCAGCACCTCGGCGGTCTTCTCCGGCAGCCCGTGGTAGCCCTGCATGATGCCGGGGCCGCGCAGCAGGATCTCGCCGTCCTCGGCGATCCTGACCTCCAGGCCGGGCAGCGCCTTGCCGACCGTGCCGGTGCGGTAGGACTCGCCGGGGTTGCAGAAGCTGGCCGCGCTGGACTCGGTGAGGCCGTAGCCCTCCAGGATGTGGATGCCGGCGCCGGAGAAGAAGTAGCCGATCTCGGGGGCGAGCGCGGCCGAGCCGGACACGCACGCGCGCAGCCGGCCGCCGAACGCCTCGCGCAGTTTGGCGTAGACGAGCCGGTCGGCGACCGCGTGCTTGGTGCGCAGGCCCAGCGGGGCGGTGGGCACGCCGGTCAGCCGCATGCTGTTCTGGGTGGTCTTGGCGTACTCGCGGGCCACCTCGGCGGCCCACTGGAAGATCCGGTACTTGGCGGCGCCGCCCTCGCGGGCCTTGGCGGCGACGCCGTTGTAGACCTTCTCGAAGATCCGCGGCACGGCGGCCATGTACGTGGGCTGCACCACCGGAAGGTTCTCGATGATCTTGTCCACCCGGCCGTCGACGGCGGTGACGTGGCCGACGGTGATCTGGCCGGCGGTGAGCACCTTGCCGAAGACGTGCGCGAGCGGCAGCCACAGGTACTGCACGTCGTTCTCGTCGAGCAGGTCGATCGCCTCGATGGCGCGGCCCATGTACGACCAGGCGTCGTGCGGCAGTCGCACGCCCTTGGGGCGGCCGGTGGTGCCCGAGGTGTAGATCAGGGTGGCGAGCTGGTCGCGGCCGATCGCGGCGACGCTCTCGCGGACCGCCTCGGGGTGCTGCTCCAGATAGGCGGCGCCGCGCTTCTCCAGCTCCTGGAGCGACAGCACCCAGCCGTCGCCGTCGGGGTCGGCGGCGTCGGCGGTGTCGATGACCACGACGTGCGCGAGGTCGGGCAGCTCGGCGCGGCGCCGGCGGGCCTTGTCGACCTGGGCGGCGTTCTCCGCGATCAGCACCCGGCTGCCGGAGTCGGCGAGGATGAACGCGGTCTCGTCGGCGTTGGTGCTCGCGTAGACGGTGGTGGTGGCCGCGCCGGCGCACAGCACGGCGAGGTCGGCGAGGATCCAGTCGACCCGGGTGTCGGAGGCGATGGCCACGCGCTCCTCGGGCCGCACGCCGAGGTCCATCAGGCCGGCCGCGATCGCGAAGACCCGCTCGGCGGCCTGCCCCCAGGTCAGCGACCGCCACTCGTCCGGGCCCTGCCCGTCGGCCGGCGGCACCGGGTAGCGGTACGCCTCGGCGTCGGGCGTGGCGGCGACCCGCTCAAGGAAGAGCGTCGCCACGGACGGCGGCCGGTTCTCGATCAGGGACTGTGTGCCGGTCACGGCAACCTCCGGGACGCGCGCGATTTCTTCTTAACTCACCAGTAACCTATCCGGTCGGATCAGGGTAGAGGCCGCGGGCCCGATGCGTAAGGGGACGCGGCCCGCGGGTTGACCGATCTGTCCGTGGCGCCCCCGGTCACTTCCTCGCCTTGGCGTCCCCGTCGGAGTCGGTGGACAGCACCGCGATGAACGCCTCCTGCGGCACCTCGACGCTGCCGACCATCTTCATCCGCTTCTTGCCCTCCTTCTGCTTCTCCAGCAGCTTGCGCTTGCGGCTGATGTCGCCGCCGTAGCACTTGGCGAGCACGTCCTTGCGGATGGCGCGGACCGTCTCGCGGGCGATCACCCGGGAGCCGATCGCGGCCTGGATGGGCACCTCGAAGTTCTGCCGCGGGATCAGCTCGCGCAGCTTGGCGACCAGCCGCACCCCGTAGGCGTACGCCTTGTCCTTGTGGGTGATCGCGGAGAACGCGTCGACCTTGTCGCCGTGCAGCAGGATGTCGACCTTGACCAGGTCGGCGTTCTGCTCGCCGGTGGGCTCGTAGTCCAGCGAGGCGTAGCCGCGGGTCTTGGACTTCAGCTGGTCGAAGAAGTCGAAGACGATCTCGGCCAGCGGCAGGGTGTAGCGGATCTCGACGCGGTCCTCGGAGAGGTAGTCCATGCCGAGCAGCGAGCCGCGCCGGTTCTGGCACAGCTCCATGATCGCGCCGATGAACTCGGTGGGCGCGAGCACGGTGGCGCGCACCACCGGCTCGTACACCTCGTCGATCTTGCCCTCGGGGAATTCGCTGGGGTTGGTGACGGTGTGCTCGGCGCCGTCCTCCATCACCACGCGGTAGACGACGTTGGGCGCGGTGGCGATCAGGTCCAGGCCGAACTCGCGCTCCAGCCGCTCGCGGATCACGTCCAGGTGCAGCAGACCGAGGAAGCCGCAGCGGAAGCCGAAGCCGAGGGCGGCGGAGGTCTCCGGCTCGTAGACCAGGGCGGCGTCGTTGAGCTGGAGCTTGTCCAGGGCCTCGCGCAGCTCGGGGTAGTCCGAGCCGTCCAGCGGGTACAGGCCGGAGAACACCATCGGCTTGGGGTCCTTGTAGCCGCCCAGCGCCTCGGTGGCGCCGGCGCTCTGGGTGGTGATGGTGTCGCCGACCTTGGACTGGCGGACGTCCTTCACGCCGGTGATCAGATAGCCGACCTCGCCGACGCCCAGGCCGTCGGCCGGCAGCATCTCGGGCGAGCTGGCGCCGATCTCCAGGAGCTCGTGGGTGGCGCCGGTGGACATCATCCGGATGCGCTCGCGCCTGGTGAGCCGCCCGTCGACGACCCGGACATAGGTGACCACGCCGCGGTAGGAGTCGTAGACCGAGTCGAAGATCATCGCGCGGGCGGGCGCGTCGGCGACGCCGACCGGGGCCGGGATGTCGCGGACCACCCGGTCCAGCAGCGCGTCGACGCCGACGCCGGTCTTGGCGGAGACCTTCAGCACGTCGGTGGGGTCGCAGCCGATGAGGTTGGCCAGCTCCTCGGAGAACTTCTCCGGCTGGGCGGCGGGCAGGTCGATCTTGTTCAGCACCGGCACGATGGTGAGGTCGTTCTCCATCGCCAGGTAGAGGTTGGCGAGCGTCTGCGCCTCGATGCCCTGCGCGGCGTCGACCAGCAGGATGGTGCCCTCGCAGGCGGCCAGCGAGCGGGACACCTCGTAGGTGAAGTCCACGTGGCCGGGGGTGTCGATCATGTTCAGGATGTGGGTGCGGCCCTGCTGGTCGCCCTCGGTGGGCGCCCAGGGCAGCCGCACGGCCTGCGACTTGATCGTGATCCCGCGCTCCCGCTCGATGTCCATCCGGTCGAGGTACTGGGCGCGCATCTGGCGCTGGTCGACCACGCCGGTGAGCTGCAGCATCCGGTCGGCCAGGGTGGACTTGCCGTGGTCGATGTGGGCGATGATGCAGAAGTTGCGGATCAGCGCCGGGTCGGTACGGCTCGGCTCCGGCACGTGGAGCGGCAGGTGCGAAGGGATGGCGGGCACGCAGGGGTCCAGTTTCGTAGAGGTTCTCGGGGCGCTTTACGGTGCGGGATTCCATAGTCCCATGAGCGGCGCCGTGGGCGGGGCGCGGCGTCGGCGGGCGGCGGCGCCGAGGGGTGCCGAGGGGTCGGGCACGGGCATGGCGCGGGGCCGGGTGCCGGATCGGTTACGGGCCCGGTACGCGCCCGGCGCGGGGGCCGGGCGCGGGGCCGGTGCGGGTTTGGGAGCGGCCGCGGGCTGCTGGTAGCCTGGGGCGCTGTGCCTCGTGCCCTCTACCCGAGGCGCTCACCTGGTGGCTCCCGGCGGACCTCTCCGGGAACCCTTGAAGCATCGAACCTGAGAAGGCTCCTTCGTGGCGAACATCAAGTCCCAGATCAAGCGCAACAAGACCAACGAGAAGGCGCGCCTGCGCAACAAGGCCGTCAAGTCCGAGCTGAAGACCGCGATCCGCCGCACTCGTGAGGCCGTGGCCGCCGGTGACGCGGAGAAGGCCGGCGTCGCCGCCGCCTACGCGTCCAAGAAGCTGGACAAGGCGGTCAGCAAGGGCGTCATCCACAAGAACCAGGCCGCCAACAAGAAGTCGGCGCTGGCCCAGTCGGTCGCCTCGCTCCAGGGCTGAGCCCCCGGGCTCTCCCCCTGACGCCGACCCCGCGCGGGCACGGCGTCGACCGATCCGCGCATCGCGGGCAACCGGACCCAGCGGCCCCTCTACCGCCCGGACCCGTACCGCTCGGCTCGCGCGCCGCACACGGACGTTCGCCACGTGCGTGCGGCGCACCGCACACGTCACCGCCCGCCCGGAAACCCGGGCGGGCGGTGTGCTGTCCGCACTACTCTCAGGCCATGTCGACGCCTTCGGAACAGCCGAGCGGCTCTCCGTACTCCCCGCCTCCGCAGGGCCCCGGCGGCTACGGTTCGCCGGTGCCGCCGCAGCAGAATCCGTACGCGCAGGACCCGCCGGCCGCGCCCCAGGGGCCGCCGCAGGGTCCGCCGGTGAGCCCGCCGGGGCAGCCCGTGCCGTCCGCGTACGGGCCCGGGGCGCCGGGACAGGCCCCGCCCGGGTACCCGGCGGCCGGGCCGGGCGTGCCGCCTGCCCCTCCCGGCGCGGTGCCGGGCGCCGCACCGACGGCTCCCCCGGGTGCGGGCGGCGCGGGCCGCCGGGGCGGTGCGGGGCGCGCGGTGCTGTGGACCGTGGTGGGAGCGGTGGTCGCCTCGGCGGCGTGGGCCGGGGGCGTGCTGCTGCTGCGCGGCGGCTCGGACGCGGACCTGCGCGGCTACCACGTGGTCGGCGACCTGTGCGACTCCGCCGACTTCTCGCCGTTCGGCCCCGACTTCAAGCCCAGTTCCTCGCACACCGCGTACACCTCCAAGGGCGACGCGCTGGACTCGATGAGCTGCAGCCAGAGCATGGAGGGCGACGGCGGCACCTCCTCGCTGTCGGCGTACACCTACGTCCAGTTCGACCTGCACAAGAAGACCGACCCCGCGGCCGAGTTCACGGACACGTGGAAGGGCTACACGCAGCACAAGGACGAGAAGTACGAGGTCGCGCCGGTCTCCGGGCTGGGCGACGAGGCGTATGTGATCACCGCGGACTCGCTGTCCTCGGCCTCGGGCGAGCGCTATGTGACCGTCGCGGTGCGCGACGGCTGGATGACGTACTCCGTGAACTGGACGCAGTTCACCAGCTTCAGCTCCGACTCCTCCTCCGACAGCCAGCCGTCCGTCGACAAGGTCACGCAGTGGCTGAAGGCGTCCGCGAAGGGGACGCTGGCCAAGCTGCGGAACTAGCGCGGGGCGCGCGGGGTCGGGCGTCCGGTGTCCGGCGGCGGGGCGGAGGCGTCCGGGCGTCCGGTGGCGGGCGGAGGTGCCCGGCGGCCGGGCGCGGGGTGTCGGGCGTCCGGGCGCGGTCCCGGCGGCCTCAGGCGCGGGGGCGGGAGGCGCGGGCCACGGCGACGACGGCCTTCTCCAGTGCGTACGCCGGGTCCGCGCCGCCGCCCTTGACCGCGGCGTCGGCCTCGGCGACGGCCCGCAGCGCGACCGAGACGCCGTCCGCGGTCCAGCCGCGGACCTGCTGCCTGACCCGGTCGATCTTCCACGGCGGCATGCCGAGGTCGCGGGCGAGCTGGCCGGGGTTGGCGCCGCGCGGCGCGGAAGCCACCTTGCCGATCGCGCGCACCCCCGAGGCCAGCGCGAACGTGATGCCGGGCAGCGGCTGGCCGACCGACAGCGCCCAGCGCAGCCGCTCCAGCGCCTCCGCGGCGCGGCCGGTGACCGCCAGGTCGGCGACCTCGAAGCCGGTGGCCTCGGCGCGCCCCGTGTAGTAGCGCGCGACCACCGCGACATCCACGGCGCCGTCGGTGTCGGCGGTCAACTGGGCGCAGGCGCTGGCCAGTTCGCGCAGATCGCTGCCGATGGCGTCGACCAGGGCCTGGGCCGCCTCGGGCGTCACCGAGCGGCCGAGGGTACGGAACTCGCCGCGGACGAAGGCCAGCCGGTCGGCCGGCTTGGTCATCTTCGGACAGGCCACCTCGCGCGCGCCGGCCTTGCGGGCGGCGTCCAGCAGCGCCTTGCCCTTGGCGCCGCCGGCGTGCAGCAGCACCAGCGTGATCTCCTCGACGGGCGCGGCCAGATACGCCTTGACGTCCTTGACCGTGTCCGCCGAGAGGTCCTGCGCGGCGCGCACCACCACGACCTTGCGCTCGGCGAACAGCGACGGGCTGGTCAGCTCCGCCAGCGTGCCGGGCTGCAGCGCCTCGGGCGCCAAGTCCCGCACATCGGTGTCCGGATCGGCGGCCCGGGCGGCGTCGACCACCTCGCGCACGGCGCGGTCCAGCAGCAGGTCCTCCTGGCCCACCGCGAGGGTGAGCGGAGCGAGGACGTCGTCGGGTGCGCTCTTCCTGGCCATCGCGGTCCAGCATCCCACGCCCCTCGGACACTCCCGTCCGTGATCCCGGGCTCGGCGTCCGGGGCTCCGCGTCCCGGGTCCCGTGCTCGGCGTCCCGGGTCCCGCCGGCCGGGTGGATGCGGCACGGTGCCGCGTACGGCGACAATGCCCGGGTGAGCGACGTACGACATGTCCTGGTGCTGCCCGACCGCGACGCCGCGCGGGAGGCCGCCGACAAACTGGCCGACGCCTTCCCGCTGCCGGAGGAGCCCCGCCTGGTGCGCGACGCCCTGGCCGGCGAGGACGACGCGGAGGACGCGCAGTGGCTGGTGGTCCTGGAGGACCCGGCCGGCACGCTGGACCGCGCGGCCCTGGACGCGGTCGCCGCGGACGTCGACGGCTGGCTGGAGTAGCCTCCCGCCCCGCCTCCGCTACGTGCGGGCCGCCTCGGCGCCGAGACCGGAGCCGGGCCCGGCGTCCGCGGGCCCGACGTCCGGGAGTTCGGCGGCCAACGCGGGGTCGGCGGCCTTGGCGGGCAGCTCGCGTATCCCGGGCACGGGCGAGGGCAGCAGCCACAGCACGCCGAACACGCCGCCCACGGTGGCGATCCACAACGTCGGGCGCAGTCCCATGGAGCTGCCGAGCAGACCGCCGGCCAGCGCGCCGAGCGGCCGCATGCCGTAGTTGACCGTGCGGAACGCCCCCGAGACCCGCGAGCGCAGCGTGTCCGGTATGACCGCGGCCTGGAGCGAGCCGCTGGCGATGTCCAGCAGCATCACCCCGATCCCTGACAGGAACTCCGACACGAACAGCAGCGCCAGCACCGCGGGTTCGGGCCCGCCGGCCAGCGGCACCAGCATCATGGGCGCGGGGAAGCCGACCGTGCCGAGCACGACCGTCGGCCCGAGGCCGATGCGGCGCACGATCCGCCCGGTGAGCGCCGCGCCGAGGACGCCGCCGACCGCTCCCGCGCCCACCACCGCGCCGAGCGTGCCGGGGCTCAGCCCGAGCCCGTCGACGGCGTAGAGCACCACGAGGGTGTGGAAGATGAAGTTGAAGAAGTTCACCGTGGCCGCGGAGGCGACCAGGGCGCGCAGGACGGGGTTGCCGCCGATGAACCGCAGCCCGGCAAGGAAGTGCCCCTTGGCCGGTGCGGCGGCGGGCGGCTCCGCGGGCGCTATCCGGCTCAGGCTCGCGGCCGAGACCAGGTAGGAGCAGGCGTCCACGAGCAGCGCAAGCGGGGCCGCGAGCACCTGGACGAGCAGCCCGCCGGCGCTGGGCCCGGCCACGAAGGAGAACGCCCGGCTGCCGTTGCCCAGCGCGTTGCCCTCGACGTACTGCTCCGGTCTGACCAGCGAGACGAACAGCGTCGCGTTGCAGACGTCGAACACCACCGCGAGCGCGCCGACCGCGAACGCGACCGCGTAGAGCTGCCCCAGCGTGAGGCCGCCGAGCGCGTAGGCGACCGGCACCGACACCATGAGCGCGGCCCGCCCCAGGTCGGCGGCGATCATCACCGCGCGGCGCCGGCCGCGCCGGTCGGCCCACGCACCGGCCGGGAGCGAGAACAGCAGCGCCGGCAGCAGCCCGGCCATGGACAGCCAGCCCATCTCCCGGGCGTCGGCGTGCAGCACCAGCACGGCGGCCAGCGGCAGCGCCAGGAACGTGATCTCGTCGCCGACGAACGACACGCTCTGCCCGGTCCAGTAGCGCCGGAACTGCCGGTCGTGCAGCAGCCCGGGCGCCCGCCGGGCCACCGCGCGCGCCGCCCGCCCGGCCCACGAGGCGCTCATGTCCGCTCCCCGGCGGGCGGGTCGGCCCGGGCGTCGTCGGCGGCCGGGGACCCCGGCCCGGGCTCGGGTTCGGGTTCGGGCGCCACGAAGCCGGCGTTCAGGCACACCACCCTGCGGGCGCCCGCGGGCCTGCGCTCGGGATGCGCGACGCGGTCGCCGTACTCCTGGAGCAGGTCCTCGATGCGCCGCCCGAGGCCCTTCAGCTCCTCCGGGGTGAGGTAGAGCGTGACATCGCTGAACCCCTCGGCCTCCTGCCACTCCCGCGGCAGCTCGTGGCGCTTCTCCATCGCCCTGGCCATCCGGTGGAACTGGTTCTCCGCGGCCGCCAGCGTCAGCGCCTCGGCCGCCGAGGCGACCGCGGGGTCGTCCGACCAGCCGGGCCAGTCGGTGTACTCCGCGGTGGCCCGCCACGGCTTGTCCCGCCCGGGGCCGTCGGGATCGGCCTCCTCCACCAGCCCGTACTTGGCCAGCATCCGCAGGTGGTACGAGCAGCTGGCGACGGACTCCCCGACCAGCGGGGCGGCCTGCGTCGCGGTGCGCGGACCCTCCCGGCGCAGCAGCCCGACCAGGGCCATCCGCACGGGATGCGCGTACGCGCGCAGCGCGCGGGGGTCGCTGAGGTGGACCTGGGGTCGCATGGGCTTCTCCGTCACATTTGTAAAGCTATCTTTAGATAGGAATGCTTGCAAGGGTTCCTTTAGAAGTAGCTCTCTAGATTCCTGGGTCACCGGGCGCCTCCTCCCCGTCCGACCGTCGTGCCCAGGTCGGCCGGGCGGTCCCCGGTCACCGCGATCGGACCGTCGACGTCCGTCCGCAGCACCACCGCGCCCAGCGCTCGCAGCACGCCGACCGTCCGCGCCGACGGGTGCCCGTACGGATTGCCGCGCCCCACGCTGATCAGCGCCACCCGCGGCCGCACCCGGGCCAGCAGCGCCGGATCCTGGTACGACGACCCGTGGTGCGCGACCTTCAGCACGTCCACCCGCGGCAGGTCGGGCACCTGCTCCAACAACTCCCGCTGGGCGTCCGGCTCCAGATCGCCCATCAGCAGCAGCGTCAGCCCTGCCGAACGCACCAGCATCGCCACGCTCGCGTCGTTCGGGTTGTCGTCCGGCAGCGCCGCCACCGCCGGCGGCGGCCACAGCACCCGCCACTCCACGTCCCCGAGGCGGCGCCGCTCCCCCGCCGCGGCCCGCAGCTCCGGCACCCCGGCGGCGGCCGCCTCCCGGCGCACCCGTGCCGCCTCTCCCGCGGGCTCGTCCAGCACGCTGGTCTCGATCGCCCCCACCCTGCGTCCGTGCAGCACACCGGGCAGGCCGTCCGCGTGGTCGGCGTGGAAGTGCGTCAGGATCAGCAGCGGAATCGTCCGCACACCCAGCTCGCGCAGGCAGCGGTCGGCCGGCGCCGGATCGGGCCCGGTGTCCACCACGACGGCGGCGCCCGGACCCGCGGCCAGCGCGAGCGCGTCGCCCTGGCCCACGTCGCACATCGCGAACCGCCAGCCCGCCGGCGGCCACTGCCCGGCCGGCAGCGGCAGCCGCACCGGGCGCAGCAACGCCAGGAGCAGCAGGAGCGCGCACCCCGCGGCCGTCCATGGGCGGCGCAGCAGCGGCCGGCCGCAGAACACCGCGGCCACCGTCACCGCCACCAGCAGCCCCGCGCCCCCCACGCCCTCCGGCCAGCCGATCTCCGCGCCCGGGAGCGCGGCGCCGCGGCGCGCGACCCAGGCGATCCACTGCGCCGGGCCGCCCGCGAGCCAGGCGAGCGCGCGGCCGGCGACCGGCGTGGCCTGCGCGGCGAGCATCGCGGCGCAGCCCAGCACCGTGGCGGCGCCGACGGCCGGCTCGGCCAGCAGGTTGCACGGCACCCCGACCAGGCTGAGCCGGCCCGTCAGCAGCACCAGCACCGGACCGCACGCCGCCTGGGCCGCCGCTGCCGCGGCCAGCGCCTCGGCGATCCGCGGCGGCACCCGGTGGCGGCGCAGCGCCGCGCTCCACCGCGGCGCCAGCGTCAGCAGCGAACCGGTCGCCACCACCGACAGCGTGAACCCGTAGGACCGCGCCAGGTCCGGCTGGTACAGCACCAGCAGCAGCACCGCCGCGGCCAGCGCGGGCAACAGCGACCTGCGGCGTCCCGTGCCGATCGCCAGCAGCGTGATCAGCCCGCACGCGGCGGCCCGCAGCACGCTCGGCCCCGGCCGGCAGACCAGCACGAACCCCGCGGTCACGGCCGCGCCCGTCACCGCCGTCCAGCGCAGCGGCAACCCCACTGCCGCGGCAAGGCCCCGGCGCTCGATCCGCCCGGCCGAGCCCGGCGGGCCGATCAGCAGGAGCAGCACGATCGTGAGGTTCGCCCCGGAAACGGCCGTCAGATGCGCGAGGTCCGTAGCCTTGAACGCGTCCTTCAGGTCCTCCGGCAACCCCGCGGTGTCGCCCACCACCAGCCCGGGCAGCAGCGCCCGGGCGTCCGCGGGCAGCGGTGCGGCGGCCTCGCGCAGTCCGCCCCGCAGCCGGGCGGCCAGTCGCTGGGCGGCGCTCGGCGCGGCGACCACCCGGGGCGGCTCACGCGTGCTCAGCACCGCGGCCTCGGGCCTGCCGCCGACCGGTGTGCGGCCCGCCGGCGCGAACCGCGCGGTCACCGCGACCCGCGTCGACGGCACCAGCCGCAGCCACGGCCCCGGCGGCCCCGACGCCATGAGCACCACCGGCGTCCGCACCGCCGTCGCGCCGACCCGCACCGCGACGGCCGGCACGACCACCGTGTGCTCGGCCGCGACCGGGTCCCCGCTCACCCGCAGCGTCACCTCCGCGGTGGACCGCGCCCGGGCCAGCGCGGGCACCGGGCCGCGGTGCAGGTCGGCCGCGCCGAGCACCGTCGCGGCCAGTGCCGCCGCCGCGCACAGCGCCGAGGCCAGCACCGCCCATGCCGGCCGCCCGCGCCGCGCCGTCCCGAGCGCCGCCGCTCCGGCGACCGCCGCCGCGATCAGCGCCCCCGTCCACGCCGCACCGACCGCAGGCGCGAGCGCCGCCGTCCCCCACGCCGCGCCCGCGGGCCCCACCAGCCGCAGGTCCGTGGGCCCC
>JAJSZB010000144.1:0-16112 GCA_050613715.1 Streptomyces sp. IBSBF 3018 | reverse complement strand
CCCCCCCCCCCCCCCCCCCCCCCCCCCCCCCCCCCCCCCGCCCCCCCCCCCCCCCGCGGCGGCGGCACGGGACGGCTCGTCAAGAGTAGGCGTCAGGTCACGGTTGCTCCCACCCGCGCAGGGCCACTTGGGTCAACGTCGGGCGGAACATCAGCCGACGAAACGGTTCCTCGCGTTCGTCGCGTTCGTCGCGTTCGTCGTGCTCATCGCGTTCGTCGTGCTCGTCGTGCTTCCGGTGTTCCCCGGCGGTGCGGCCGCGGCGGTGTCGGGGCCGCCGCGGCCGTCCGCGGGCGGTGGATCAGGCGGCGGGCGCCGTCCACTGCTGGTTGGCGGCTCCGGTGCAGGTCCAGATCTGCAGCCGGGTGCCGTTGGCGGAGCTGGGTCCGGTGGCGTCCAGGCACTTGCCCGAGCCGGTGTTCACCAGGGTGCCGCCGGAGCCTCTCGTCCACTGCTGGGCGGCCGTGCCGTTGCAGTCGTAGAGCTGCACCTGTGTGCCGTCCGCGGTGCCCGCCGCGCTCACGTCCATGCACTTGCCGAGCGCCTGCAGGGTGCTGCCGGAGGCGGTCCACTGCTGGGCGGAGGTGCCGTTGCAGTCGTAGAGCTGGACCGCGGTGCCGTTGGCGCTGTTGGCGCCGGCGACGTCCACGCACTTGCCGCCGTAGCCGGTGATGGCGCCGGTGTGGCCGGTGCCGGAGCTGCCGGAGCCCTGGGTGCCGGACCAGGTGAAGGTCGCCGAGGCGCCGGCCGGCAGGGTGTAGGCGAAGTTCTCGTTGCCCCAGTTGACGCGCAGTTGCTGCGCCGAGCCGGACTCGTTGTACGCGATGAGCGCCTTGGAGCCGTCGGGGTTCTTCCACGCGACGTTGCGGATGGTGGAGTTGTCGCCGGAGTCGATCCGGTGGGCGCCGGGTTTCACGAACTTGGTGAGGTGGCCCATCGTGTAGTACTCGATGGTGTAGTCGACCTGCCCGCTGCGGCTGTCGCCGTTGTGCACGGTGATCAGGCCGGTGCAGGTGCCGCAGCCGCCGTTGTGCGGGCCCATGTTCTGGTCGACGGCCAGGCTCCACTTGACCCAGCTCTGGCCCCAGTTGCGGGTGTAGTCGATCAGGTTCTCCATGTCCTCTTTCTGCTGGTTGCCGATCCACGTCCCGCCGGAGTGCTCGGTGTCGAAGGACGGCACGTTCGGGTACTGGTTGTGGATGTCGGTCTGTGTGCTGACGCTGCCCTCGTAGCCGTGCCAGGCGATGCCGCCGAAGTTGGGGTCGTTGCGGATCGAGGCGTCGTCCACGGTGGGCGCGGCGAAGGAGGCGTAGGAGTCGGGGTTCCAGTCCAGCGCCAGCACCTTGGTGGACAGGTTCGCGCCGTGCAGGGCGGGCAGCAGGTCGTTCTTGGTGAAGTACGCCAGGCCCGAGCCGTTCCAGTTGGCGCCGGGGTAGTCGCCGCCGACGGTCGGCTCGTTCTGCGCGGAGACGTAGTCGATGGGCACGCCGGCCGCCTGGTACGCCTGGATGTACTTCACGAAGTACTGGGCGTAGGCGGCGTAGTACTGCGACTGCAGCCAGCCCTGTACGTAGGAGCCGTTGTCCTTCATCCACGGCGGCGGGGTCCAGGGGGTCCCCATCACCTTCAGCGCCGGGTTGAGCTGCTTGGCCTGCTTGGTCAGCGGCAGGACGTCGGTCTGGTCGTGCGCGATGGAGAAGTGCGCAAGGCCGGGGTCGGTCTGGCCGGACGGCATGTCGTCGTAGGTGTAGTTGGAGCGGGCCAGGTCCGAGGCGCCCATCGGGTTGCGCAGGAAGTCGATGCCGATGCCGTTGACCGGGTCGAAGAGCTTGGTCATGACGGAGTTGCGGGTGCTCGCGGACAGCGCGCCGCTGGAGTTCATCAGGTACGCGGCGGTGTCGGTGAAGGACGCGCCGGCGCCGGTGAACTCCTGGTAGGCGGTGTTCTCGTTGACCGTGACGTTCTGGCCGGAGCCGCCGGTGCCCGAGGCGAAGCTGATCGGGGCCTGCTGCTCCAGTCCCTTGACGACGTTGCGGCCGCCGGAGTCGCTGGTGGTGGTGAGGTAGACCTGCACGCTCTCGCCGGCGGCGTGGGCGGTGGCGGACAGGGCAAGCACCGGGGTGAGGGCCGCGGCGCCCGCGGTGAGCATCCCGAGCAGGATGCGCCGCGTTCGCCGCCGCGGCCGACGGCCGTGGGGGGCTGCGCTCATGGGTCGTCGCCTTTCTCGGCGGATTCTCGGTGGGGGCGCGGGCGCGCCGGACCGCCCGGAGGGGACGGGCCGGTACGGACGACCGCGCACGAGTGACGTGGACCACCGTGCGGCGAGGGGGCCCGCACGGTTGTTTCACGACTTGTTTCACGCCTTTTATCGCGACGTGATTTAACTCGCGCGCATCACGGGACGTCAAGGCGTCGGACACGTTTCCGGTGCCTGAAACACCGTGAAACAACGGGCGGGGTACGGAGGTCGGCCGATGACCTGCGCGGAGCCGGTACGGGGACGGTACGGGGACGGGCGCGCGGTCGGGCGCCGGCGCGCGGGGCGTACGGCAGGGGTACGGCGGCGTCCCGGGCTCAGCGGCGTACGGCGGGAGTCCGCGGTCGGCGACGGGCGCGGGCGCCGGTCAGCGGCGGGCGCGGGCCGGGGCGGGGGCGGTGCTGCCGCGCGGCACCAGCACCGGCGCGTCGAGCCGCGTGTCGGGCACATCCTCGCCGTCGATCAGCGCGAGCAGCGCGGCCGTGACCCGGCGCCCGTAGTCGGAGACACTGCGGCTGACCGCGGTCAGCGCGGGGTGCACCAGCCGGCACAGCTCGCTGTCGTCCCAGGCGACGACGGACAGTTCGCCGGGGACGGCGATGCCCATCTCCTGCGCCACGCCGAGCGCGGCGACCGCCATCACGTCGTTGTCGTAGACCACCGCGGTCGGCCGGTGGGCGCCGGACAGCAGCCTGCGGGTGGCGCGGGCGCCCTCGTCGCCGGAGTAGTCGGTGTGCACGCACCGCACTTCCGCCAGGTCCAGCTCGCCCGCCGCGGCGGCGAAGTCCTCGCCGCGCTCGCGGGTGTGCACGAGGTGCCGGGGTCCGGCGACCCGGGCGATCCTGCGGTGGCCCATGGCGGCGAGGTAGGCCAGCACCTCGCGGACCGCCGCGGCGTCGTCCAGCCAGACCGAGGGGCGGCCGGGGGCCGGGGCGGCGTGCCCCACCACCACGGCGGGCAGGCCGAGTTCGGCCAGCAGGCCCAGCCGCGGGTCGTCCTCGCGCAGGTCCACCAGCAGCACGCCGTCCACCCGCCGCTCGCCCCACCAGCGCCGGTAGGCGCCCTCCTCGGCCGCCGCGTCCTCGGTGACCTGGAGCATCAGCGCGGTGCCGGTGCCGGCGAGCTGCGCCTGCACGCCGGAGATCAGCTGGGTGAAGAACGGCTCGATGCCGAGCACCCACGCGGGCCGGTCCACGACCAGGCCGATCGCGCCGGACCGCCCGTCGGACAGCGCGCGGGCGGCGCTGCTGGGGTGCCAGCCCATCCGCGCGGCCAGTTCCAGGACGCGCGCGCGGGTCTGCTCCGAGACGCCCGGCTTCCCGTTGAGCGCGTAGGAGACCGCGCCCTTGGACACGCCTGCGGCCGCCGCGATGTCGGCGATGGTGGGACGCTTCTGCGGGCTCATACGGCCTCGGGCGGTCCGGGCCCGCGCGGAGGGGCCGGCGGGCAGGCGGGCAGAGGGCGTGGGGGAACGCGTGGTGCGCGGCGGTGCGGTGCGCGGGTGCGGAACAGCGGCGACAGCAGAACGACAGGCGAACGATCACACCTTAACAACGCTGAACGCACCGCCGTCGCCGGGTCCGCGCCGGCCGCCGGCTACGCCCTGACCGCGGAGATCTCCAGCCGCACGTAGTCCACGACCGGTTCGGTCAGCCGGGCGGCGACCGCCTTGACGAACGGCTCGTGCTCCTCGGCCGGCAGCCGGTCGAGATCGGGGCCCAGGATCACCGTGGCCAGGAACGACTCCAGTTGCTCGCCGGGCTCGAAGCGGGCCGGGTCCGGCCGCAGCCGCACCTCGACGTCGGTGAAGCCGGCGGCGGCCAAGCGGCGTTCGGTGTCCTCGACGCCCGCGAACTCCCACCCGCCCGGCGCGGTCCCGCGCACCTCGGCGACCGCGGCGTTGACCGCGGCGATGTTGCCGCGGCCGCCGCAGTCGCTGACCAGGCGGGCGCCGGGGCGCATCCGGGAGGCGAGCGAGGCGAAGAGCGCGTCGTGGTCCTCGATCCAGTGGAAGGCGGCCACGCTGAACACCGCGTCGACCGCGCCGTCGAAGGGCAGCGGGCGGGTCAGGTCGGCGTGCACCACGTCGACCCGGTCCAGCCGGCCGGCCAGCCGTTCGCGCAACTGGTCCAGCATCCGGACCGATCCGTCCACGGCGACCACCCTGCCGTACGGCAGCCGGTCCAGCAGGCCCTCGGTGTCGCGCCCGGTGCCGCAGCCCGCGTCGAGGACCCGTTCGTCGCCGCGCAGCGGAAGCCTGCCCAGGGTCCGCACACCCCATCCGAGGTGCGGCAGCGGCAGCGAGTCGTAGGTCCGCGCGTCCCATTCCCGGGGCATGGCGCTCCAATCGTCGTGACGCCGTCGCGTCGTGACGTCGTCGTCGGAGGTCCCTGCGGGCGCACGCGACCGGCGGACCTGGCGTCACCCTACGCCGCCTGGTCCGCATTCTGACACCTCGGTCTCACATGGTGAGCTACCCGTGTGACGACCAGGCAGGTCTGCGGTCCTTGTCCACGAGCAGCGCGCGCACGCCTTCGTGGAAGTCGGGCTCGCGCGCGGTCCGCACCGCGAGGTCGAGTTCACGGGCGAGGCAGTCCTCCAGCGTCGAGCCCTCGCCGGCGCGCAGCAGGTCCCAGGTGATCCGCAGGCTCATCGGCGAGGCGCGGCCGAGCACGGCGAGCGTCTCCGCGGCCCACTCCCGGTCCTCCTCCGTGGTCACCCGGTCCGCGCTCCCCGGCTCAGCGCTCGCCGACTCCGCGCTCCGGTGCGCCGCGGTCCCGGCGGCCTCGGCGGCCAGCCGGTCGCGCACCCCGGAGAGGTCCGGCGCGCCGAAGCAGCGGTCGATCGCGGCGCGGCGCCCGGCGATCTCCGAGACGGGCGCGGGCGAGGCGAAGAAGTCCAGCGCACCGGCCGGATCTGCGCCGCCGAGCAACCGGGCCTCCAGCGCGGGCAGTTCGGCGGCGGGCAGGTAGTGGGTGGCCAGCCCGCACTCCACCGCGGCGGCGCCGCCGATCCGGCTGCCGGTCAGCCCGAGCCAGCGGCCGACCGCGCCGGGCAGCCGGGGCAGGAAGTAGCTGGCGCCGATGTCGGGGAAGAAGCCGATCGCGCTCTCCGGCATGGCCAGCGACGCGCGCTCGGTCACCACCCGCGCCGAGCCGTGCACCGAGATGCCGAGGCCGCCGCCCATGGCGTACCCGTCGATCAGCGCGGTGTACGGCTTGGGGTAGCGCGCGATCAGCAGGTCCAGGGCGTACTCCTCGGAGAAGTACGTCCTGACCGCGGCGTCGTCGCCGGACATCCCGGCGTCGCGCATCGCCCGGATGTCGCCGCCGGCGCAGAACGCCTTCGGTGAGGTGCTGCGCACCACCACCGAGCGGACGGCGGGGTCGGCGCGCCAGCGCGTCAGCACGGCGGTCAGCAGCCGGACCATGGTCAGGTCCAGCGCGTTCAGTGCGCGCGGGCGGTCCAGGTCGATCACGCCGACCCCTGCGGTGACGTGCTCCCGCACGGGCTCGCTCACGTACGCTCCCCTCTCCCGTTCTCCGCCCCCGGCCCGGTCGGGCCCCTTCCCGGGAGCCTAGACGCCCGGCGTTCGCTCCAGGGGCGCGGGGAACCGCGCGAGCCCGGCGTCGAGCGGGACGCGATAAGCTCGGCGCGAGCCGTGACTGGCGCGCTGGGATGGGTTCAACCATCGGGAAGCGGCTCGTCCAAGACATATGTGCCGTGCGCCTGGGCCGTCCCGTACCCGCAACCGGAGGACAGCCATGGCGCAGCAGCACGACCTCACCGCACCGCCCGCCGCCGAGGCGGCCCGCGGCCGCACCACCGAGTCGACCGCCTTCCGCAGCGCGCTGGACGTGATCCGCGGCGTCGAGCCGCGCGTCGCCGACGCGATCGCGGCCGAGCTGACCGACCAGCGCGAGATGCTGAAGCTGATCGCCAGCGAGAACTACGCCTCGCCCGCCGTGCTGCTGGCGATGGGCAACTGGTTCAGCGACAAGTACGCCGAAGGCACCGTCGGCCGCCGCTTCTACGCCGGCTGCCGCAACGTGGACACCGTCGAGTCGCTGGCCGCCGAGCACGCGAAGAACGTCTTCGGCGCCGCGCACGCGTACGCACAGCCGCACTCGGGGATCGACGCGAACCTGGTCGCGTTTTGGGCGGTGCTCTCCCAGCGGGTGGAGAGCCCGGCGCTCGCCGAGGCCGGCGTGCGGCAGGTCAACGACCTGTCCGAGCAGGACTGGGCGAAGCTGCGCGCGGCCTTCGGCAACCAGCGCATGCTCGGCATGTCCCTGGACGCCGGCGGCCACCTCACCCACGGCTTCCGGCCCAACATCTCGGGCAAGATGTTCGACCAGCGCAGCTACGGCACCGACCCGCGCACCGGCCTGGTGGACTACGACGCGCTGCGCGCGAGCGCCCGTGAGTTCCGCCCGCTGATCATCGTCGCCGGCTACTCGGCGTACCCGCGGCTGGTCAACTTCCGGATCATGCGGGAGATCGCCGACGAGGTCGGCGCGACGCTGATGGTGGACATGGCGCACTTCGCCGGGCTGGTCGCCGGCAAGGTGCTGACCGGCGACTTCGACCCGGTGCCGCACGCGAACATCGTGACCACCACCACGCACAAGTCGCTGCGCGGCCCGCGCGGCGGCATGGTGCTGTGCGACGACACGCTCGCCGAGCACGTCGACCGCGGCTGCCCGATGGTGCTGGGCGGCCCGCTGCCGCACGTGATGGCGGCGAAGGCGGTGGCGCTGGCGGAGGCCGCGCGACCGGAGTTCCGCACCTACGCGCAGGCGATCGTGGACAACTCGCGGGCGCTGGCCGAGGGGCTGCTCAGGCGCGGGGCGAAGCTGGTGACCGGCGGCACCGACAACCACCTGGTGCTCATCGACGTGTCCTCGTACGGCCTGACCGGTCGCCAGGCGGAGGCGGCGCTGCTGGAGTCGGGCATCGTCACCAACCGCAACTCGGTGCCGCAGGACCCGAACGGCGCCTGGTACACCTCCGGCATCAGGATCGGCACGCCCGCGCTGACCACGCGGGGGCTGGGGACGGCGGAGATGGACGAGATCGCCGGCCTGATCGACACGGTGCTGGCCGGGACGAGCGCGGCCCCGGCGGCCAAGGGCGGCCTGTCGAAGGCCAACTACCTGCTGGCCGACGGCCTGGCCGAGCGGGTCGCCGGGCAGGCCGCCGACCTGGTCGCGGGCTTCCCGCTCTACCCGTCGGTCGACCTCACCTGACCGCCCGGCGCGGCCGGCCGGCTCCGGCCGGCCGCGTCAGCTGAAGGACCACAGGACGCCGTGGTCGGCGATGGTGAGGCCGACAAGGATCACCAGGTCGGCGACGCCGAGCGCGAGGCCGAGCAGCGCGCGGCCACGGCGGCGGGTGCCGCGCGCGTACGCGGTGACGGCCAGGACGATCGCGGCCGGGCCGAGCACGATGTTCATGACGAGCAGCCCGGGCAGGCCCAGCAGGAAGGACGCGACGGCCATGCCGTCGGCGTCGCGGCGGCCGCGCTCGGCGGCCGACGGTGCGGGTGCGGTGGTGGACGCGGGGGCCGGATGCGTTGCGGTGTTCACGGTGTTCCCTTCCGAAAACGGTGGTGGACGGGCGGGATCGGCGGGCGCCGCGGGCGCCCGGCCGGCAGGCTCGGCGGCGGAGGTCAGCCGCGGTGGCGGCCGATCCGCTCGCGGACCGCGAAGCCGACCAGCCACGCGCCGATGGCCGCGGCCGCGACGGTGAAGACGGTGAGCGAGATGTGGGCGGCGGCGCCCATCAGGACGCCCATACCGAGGAGGAGGACGACGAGGCTCATGTCTGCTGCATCTCCGGGGAGTTGAGTTTTCAGCTCACAGTTGTTCACTGACTTCTTCAGTCTACGCCGCGACGGACTGGCGCGAGTCGGAGAACGGTTGTTTACTGAATGACATGAGTCACACGTCCGGCGTCCGCCAGGCGCAGAAGCAGCAGACCCGCCAGTCCCTGCTGGACGCCGGGCTGCGGCTGCTGGAGCACCAGAACCTCAGCAGCCTCGGCCTGCGCGAGCTGACCCGTGAGGTGGGCGTCTCCCCCGCGGCCTTCTACCGGCACTTCCCCGGCATGGCCGACCTCGGGGTGGCCCTGGTCGCCGAGTCGCTGGGCAGCCTGCACACGATGGTCCGCGACGTGCTGGCCGGGTCGGGCGACTCCGCGGACATCATCGACCGCACGGTGGCGATCACCGCCGCGTACGCCGTGGAGCACCGGCCGCACATCCGCTTCATCGCCCGCGAGCGCTACGGCGGGGTGCGGCCGGTGCGGGAGGCCATCGCGGCCGAGCTGGACCGGTTCGCCGACGAGGTGGCGGCCGGCCTCGCCGCGCAGCCCGCCTCGGCCGGCTGGCGGCCCGACGAGCTGCTGATACTCGCGCAGCTCTACGTCGACCACATGGTGACGACCGCCGCGGCCTTCCTCGACGCCGATCCCGAGGACCCGGCCGCCCACGACCGCATCGTGCGCGCGGCGCGGCTGCGCATGCGGATCATCAGCCTGGGCCGCGCCCACTGGCTGGACCGCTGACCGGCGGGCCGCCGGCGCGGTCACAAGGGCGCCGCGAAGGCGGAGCCGGTGCGGACGGCTGCTGCGGTCCGCACCGGCTCTCCCCCGCTGTCCCGCTGTTCCCCCGTGCGGGCGCCCGCGGCACACCGGCCGCACACCTGATCATGTACCGGACACGGCCGTCAGGGGAGGACAGAACGTGCCAGTCACCTGCCACAACGCGCCAGATCCCGCGTAAGCTGCGATAACGTCCTTCACGGGGGCTGTGAGGCCGCGGTCCGCGTGCCGCGTCCGATCGCGATCCGCTCGTGATCGGGCCCCGTCCGGCCGCGGTCGGCCGGGGCCGCCGACAGCCGGCCGCCGACGATCGGTCGTAGTCCAGCAGCCGTAGTCCAGCAGCCTCCGGAGGTGCCCGGGATGCCGCCCGTCGACCGAGCCGACCGAGCCGACCGGCTCGGACCGACCCGAGCCGCGGGCCCGACGCCGGTCCGCGCGGTCCCAGGTCCCGCCGCGGCGGACGCGGCGGATGCGGGAGGCGCGCGAGGCGTGGCGGCCACGGGAGGCGCGCGGGGCGCGGTGGATGCGGCGGGCGCACCGGGGACGGCGACCGGGCCGGTGCCGGCGATGACGGAGAGCGTGGTCGTCCCCCGCTTCATCGCCACGGCCGCGGCGAGCAGCTGCGCGGACGCGGAGCGCATGGTGCGGGCGGCCGGGATCCCGGGTGTGCTGCGCGATCCCGAGACGGTACGGACCCCCTCGGCGAACACCTACCGGCTGTGGGGCTCGGTGGTCTCGCGCGCCGGTCGCGCGGACGCGGGCCTGCTGGCCGCGGCGGAGTACGAGCCGGGCACGCTCGACCTGTTCGACTACCTGCTGAGCACCGCGCCGACGGTCGGCGAGGGGCTCGCCCGCGCCGCCGCCCACGTCCACCTGGTCAGCAGCAACTCGGTGTTCACCTCCCAGGAGTCGGACGACGAGATCACCATCGGCTACGGGGTCCGCCACGGCGACGCCGAACTGCGCGGCGTGGTCGCCGAGTTCGCGCTCGCCGTGGTCGTCGCACAGCTGCGGCACGCCACCGGGACCGCGTTCGCGCCGATCCGGGCCGGCTTCGCGCACCGGGCGCCGCGCCGCCGTGACGCGCACGCGGGATACGCCGAGGCGTTCGGCGACGCGCGCGTCGACTTCGAGACCGGCGCGGACACGATCACCCTCCACCGGGCCGACCTGACACGGCCGTTGGTCACCGCGGACCCCGCGCTCGCGGTCATCATCCGGCGGGCCGCCGAGGCGCTGCCGCCGCCCCGGCAGGCCCCGGAGTCCGCGGTGCCCGGCCTGCACGCCGCGATCAGGGCGCAACTGGCGGACGGACGGCCGTCGTTGGCCGAGGCGGCCCGGATGCTCGCCGTCAGCCCGCGCACCCTGCAGCGCCGCCTGAGCGAGTTCGGCACCACGTGGCGCGCCGAGTTGGACGCGGTGCGGCGCGAGCAGTCGGCCGGGCTGCTGCACACCTGCGCCGGTCCCGCGCAGCGCGCGGCACGCCTGGGGTTCGCCGAATCCCGTTCGCTGCGGCGGGCGATGAGCCGGTGGGACGCGCGCGAGCGGGAGGCGTCCCGCCCGCTGCTGCGGGACGCCGTGCGCGAGGGCGGCCGTGACGGGGTACGGGACGGAACACGGGACGGAACACGGGACGGCGTGACGGACGAGGCGCCGGACGGTACGGCGGACGAGACGGCGGACGGCGTCCGGGGCGGCGTACCCGGGGGTGTGCCGGGCGGGACGCGGGAAGGCGCCGGACGGGACCGGCGGCAGGGCACGGGAGCCGTGGGCCGGGTGACCGGCCCGGAGGAGGAGGCGGAGGCGTCATGAGCACGGACGGCAGGAACTCGGGCGGGTCGGGAACGGGCGGGGAAGCCGGTACGGGCGCGGGAGCCGCGGACATTACGGGCGCGGGCCCGGGAGCCGCTGCGGGAGCCGGAACCGGAGCAGGAGAAGTCGCCGGAGCAGGCCGACGGGCTGCAGCCGGTGCCGGAGCGGACGACCACGGGCGCGCCGAACAGCCCGCGCCCGCCCACGAGTTCACCGAGGGCGGCGACCCGGTGTGCTGGCTCGACCGGGTGTGCGACGAGTGCGGCGCGATGCGCGAGGACCCGCGCGCCGCGGTGTGCGCCCGCTGCGGCGCGCCCGTGCCGGGTCCGGACGGTCCCGGCGGCTCGCTCGGCCCGTCCGTGCGCGGCGGGCACGACCTCGGCGAGGGGCACGCGACGGACGGCGCTGCGGCGGACGCGCCCGGCGGCCTCCCCAAGGGCCCGCCGGCCGGCGTGTGTTGACGCCCGCGGACGTCCTGGTCTTCACCGCGACCGCGGACTACCGGCACGACTCCATCCCGGCCGGCGTCGCCGCGCTCGCCGAACTGGCCGACTCCCGCGGGCTGTCGGTGCTGCACACCGAGGACCCGGCAGACCTGCGCCCGCACGTCCTCGACGGCTGCGCGGCCGTGGTGTTCCTCTCCCCCACCGGCGACGTCCTCGACGCGGGCGCCCGCGAGGCGCTGCGCGCCCACGTCACCGGCGGCGGCGGGTTCCTCGGCGTGCACGCGGCGGCCTGCGCGGAGTACGGCTGGCCCTACTACGGTGAGCTGGTGGGCGCGCGCTTCGCCCGCCACCCGGAGATCCAGCGCGCACGCGTCACCGTCGTCGACCGCGCACACCCGGCGACCGCCCACCTGCCGGCGCTCTGGTCGTGGACCGACGAGTGGTACGACTTCCGTCCCGGCCCGTCGGCCGCGGGCGTACGGGTGCTGGCCACCGTCGACGAGGGCACGTACGACGGCGGGGCGATGGGCGCACCGCACCCGCTGGTGTGGTGCGGGCGGTCCGGCCTCGGGCGTACGTTCTACACCGCGCTCGGCCACCTGCCCGCCGCCTACGCCGACGCGGACTTCCGCCGTCATCTGCTGGGCGCGCTGACCTGGTGCGCGCGCGTCGGGGACGCGCCGGGCGCATAGGTTCCGCGCCGCACGCCCCGGCGCGGGACGCCCGGAGCAAGGGGGGCGCACGTGCGGCGGCCGCGCGCCCGGAATTCTCGTCGTTCCAGGGCGCATTCGGCGACGGCCCTACTACCCTGAGCCACCAGCAGGAGGGCGACGTCGGAGCCGGGAGGGCCGTATGGACGCAGAGCCTGCACGGGGAGGGGACGCGGCGGCGGGCGGTGGCGGACCCGGTGAACGGTTCGCCGCGCTGCTGGCGCGGGCGGAGAACGGCGAGCGGGCCGCGCTGCTGGCGGCGGAGGTGCGCTCGGCGCTGATGCACCACTGCGGCCTCCAGTCCTGCCGCCACGCCAAGGGCCCGCCGCGGCCGATGAACCGCAGGACGTACCGCCACAGCTTCCTGCTGCCGGACGGCGGGGTGCGGCTGCTGTGGGAGCTGGAGCACGACACGGGACCGGGCGGGGGCACGGTGTACGCGGTGTTCACCGACCGCGAGGACCTGGCGGTCGCCGAGTGGGACGTCGACACGGCCTTCGGGTTCGCCGCGGGGCCGCCGGAACTGCCGCCCGGCTTCGGGCCGTCGGGCCAGGGGACGGAGGCGCCGGAGGGTCCCGGCGGCGAGTGGCCGCCCGGCTCGTGGCCCTCGGACGCGCCGGGGCCGCGCGGCGCCGGCGGCCGTACGGGCTTCCGCCGCGCCTACACCGAGAGCGACTCCGCGGACCACGCCTGGCGGCTGTTACGCCGGGCGGCCAACACCGGCGCCACCGGCGACGAGGTGCGCGACCGGCTGCGGACCGCGATCGCGCACGGCATCACCATCGTGACCCGGCGCAGCACGGTCATCGCCGGCCGGCCGGTCTCGTGGTCGCTGTACGAGCACGCGTTCCTGCTGCTGGACGGCAGCGAGGTCAGCCTGTGGGAGATCGACCACACTCGCACGCCCAGCGGCGACCCGGTGTGCGAGGTCTACACCACGCAGGACGCCGCCCTGGACACGGCGGTGCGCCGCATCGAGGCGGGCTGAGCGCGCCGCCCGCGGGCACCGGGCCGTGGCGGGCCCGGGCCCGCGGGCGTTCAGGCGCCGGGGACGGGCACGGGGGCCGCGTACCGGGCCCGGGAGACCGCGGCGGCGAGCGCGTCCGCCGCGATGAGCTGCTCGTGGGTGCCGGGCGCGCCGCACGCGTAGGCGCCGGAGACCGAGCCGGCGAGCACGCACGCGGCCAGGTCGCCGCCGGCGAAGCGCGTGTGCAGGAAGGCGGTGAGGAAGGCGTCCCCCGCGCCGTTGCTGTCGACCACCGGGCGCTCGGGGACCACGGCGGGGAATCGCACCGGCCCGTCGCCGCCGCGTTCCAGTGCGAGGCAGCCCGCGGCGCCGTCGGTGGCCACCACCAGCTCGGCCCTGCCCCGGTCGAGGATGGCGCTCATCACCTCGGGAATGCGCTTTCCGACCGCGGCGGCGCTGAGGAACACCAAGTCCGCGCCGTACGCCCAGGGGTACGCGCCGGGGTCCTCGCCGTCCCAGGCGTGCAGGTCGGTGGAGGTCGGCCGGCCCAGGGCCGCGGCGTCGGCCAGGACGTCCCGCGCGTGGCCGGCCCGGGAGACGTGCACATGCCGGGCCCGGCGCAGGTGGGGCAGGTAGAAGTCGCGCGGCAGGCGCAGGTCCGCCGGGTGGCGGCCGTCGAAGAAGGAGAAGCGGCGGCCGGAGCGGTCCACCAGGTTGACGCTGCGCGGGGTGCCGTGCGGCGCGGGCAGCGGACTGAAGTCCAGGCCGGCCGCGGCGTAGCGGTCCAGGACCAGCCGGCCCTGCGGGTCGTCGCCGAGGAAGTCGACGAACTTCGTGGCCAGGCCGAGCGCGTGGAAGCCGAGGGCGACGCCGTTGCCGGTGTGTGCGGGGTAGTCGAGGATCGGCGGCACCACGACGGAGTCGCCGCCCGGTATCGCCAGGTCGTCGACCCTGACGATGGTGTCGACGCCGGCGCCGGCCACCACGAGCACGTCGTACGCGGGCGGTGGCGCCCCGTCAGGTCCGCCGGCGGTCGGGCCGCTCGGGCTGGTCGGGCCGCTCGGGCCGCTCGGGCCGCTCGGGGGGAGGCTGGTCATGGGGGTGCTCCGTTTCCTCGGTCGCGGACGCCGGGCCGTCCGGCTCCCCCGGCAGTCTCCCGCCCGCCGGCCGGCTGCCGGCGAGCACGACCAGGGTCAGCCGGGACAGCGGCGGGACCGGATCGGTGCGGCCAGCGTGGTGCCAGGCGATCATCAGGGTGAGCCGGATCATGCGCCGGGCGGCGTACAGCAGCAGGGCGGCGAGCGGGAGTTCGGCGCAGAGCGCGGTGAGCAGCGATCCGGTCTGGTCGTCGCTGTGCCAGTCCAGGACGACGTCGAACCACGCGTCGCAGCCCAGCAGGGTCGCCGTCACCACGGCCCAGGGGATGAACATCTGCAGCCGCCGCCAGGCGCACAGCGCGGTGACGCCGAGGGCCACGATCAGCACGGCGTCGAAGCCCACCCAGGCCAGCTTCCACTGGTCCACCTCGCGGTGGTCGGGCAGGCTCGCGGACAGGTAGGCGATCCACGGGATCAGGAAGAGGAAGCTTCCGGTGACCACGGCGAGGAACATCCGGCGCATGTGACGCACATGGGGGTCATGCGGTGAGGGGGCCTCGGGCAGCATGCCCCTACTGTGCCGGATGACCGGGCCATGATCGAGGAAGCGCTCTCCGACCGCGGCTCGGGGAACGCGGTCGGAGAGCGCTGGTGCAGCGGGCGGGCCTGCGGGGACGGGCGTCGCCGCCCCGGGGTCCGCCGGGAGAGCGCTCGCCGTCAGGGCAGCAGCCGCGGCGAGGCGTTACGGGCCAGCTCCAGGGCCTGCTGGGGGAACCAGTGGCCGGCCGGCGGGTCGGTGTAGCCGCGCTCGGGGTCCTCGGGCCCCGCGGTCCCGCGGGTGCACTGGCCGTCGGACTCGCCGGGGATCTTCACCCACAGCCGGGCGTCCTGCAGCGGGTCGCCGGTGGTCAGGCTCGGGCGGGCGCCGGCGCCGCGGCCGGGCGGGTTGCACCAGTCCTGGGCGTCGGAGTAGACGCCGGCCGGCGGGACCCACGGGCCCTGCCCGTTGCGGCTGGTGTCGGTGACGAAGTGCTTCATCGCCGAGGGCGCGGCGTGCACGTTGGCGTCCAGCCAGGACTGCGCGTCGGCGGTGGGCCAGTACTGGTTGGGGCACGCGGCCGCGTCGCCGCCGGCGGTGACGTAGCTGAGGCAGGACGAGATGAGCTTGCCGTACCAGGCGAGTTCGACGTCCGAGCGGTAGTTGGAGATGTTCAGGAAGAAGCCGGTGGCGTCGCCGATGCCACCGCTGACCAGCCGGGGCACGATGTCGTTGACGCTGTGCCAGGAGCTGTGCCCGGCGTCGAGGTAGACCTTCGTGCCGGCCTGCGGCTCCAGCGCGTCCACGGCGTAGTGGATCTCGTCGTAGCGCGCGGCGGTCCTGCTCCCCTGCGCGTCGTCCATGCCGCAGTCGGAGGGGAGCAGGGCGAGCGAGTCGGGCTCCAGGATCACGTCGGCCGGGCGGTTGCCGATGCCGTCGCGCACCGCGTCGATCCACGCCTCGTACTCGGCGGTGTCCGCCGCGCCGCCGGCCGAGTACTGCGCGCAGTCGCGGCCCGGGATGTTGTACAGCGAGAGCACGGGGAGCCGGTGGGCCCGCGCCGCGGCCGTGACCGTCTTGTCGACCGCCGCCCGGGTGTCGGCCGGACTGGTGCCGCCGTCGAACCACACCGCCTGCGGAGTCAGCGTCAGGGCGAGCACGCCCGCCGCGTCCTTGAACTGCCCGTGCCGCAGCAGGTCCAGGATCTGCGTCCGGGAGTCGGGGTTGGCCGGCGGGGTGTAGAGCGCGGTCGGCGCCCCGGCGGAGTGCCCGGGCGCGGAGTGGTGCGCGGGGGCGGCGGCCTGGGCGGGTACCGCCGCGGCCACCGCGGTCAGGGCCGCGGCGGCCACAGCGGCGGAGAGCGCTCTACGGGTTCGGGCGGCGGCGCTCCGGCCGGCGCGTGCGCGGGGACGCGACGGCCGGGCGCTGGTGCGGGCGCGTGCGGTCATACGGGTCGGCTCCTCGGAACGGCTGGACGCCGGCGACGCGATGCCGGCGGTCAGAACGGGCGGAACGGGAGGCGCGGAAGTGCCGCGGGTGGGGCGCCCGGACGCGGGGTGTGTATGGGAGCGCTCCCACTCGCGGCATGAGAAATTAACTCCTCACCGCGTACCCGCGTCAATCCCCTGTGCGGGGTTCAAGAAGTGAATGCGACGGGCGCGGCGGTGTGGGGGTGGGGCCGGGCC
>JAJSZB010000143.1:5242-16175 GCA_050613715.1 Streptomyces sp. IBSBF 3018 | reverse complement strand
GTCCCGCGCCGAGCGCCCTCAGCCGCCCCACCCGCCCGCCGCCACGCGGACGAAGTCCCTGACCAGCGGGCTGCGCACCGCCTGCGGCCAGGCCACGACCAGGTCGCTGGGCGGGCGGTCGGCGAGCGGTACGGCGACCAGCCCGGCCGGCAGCGGCTGGTCGACGGGGGCGAGCGCCGAGGTGCCGTTCCACAGCGCCGCCCGCAGGCATTCCTGCACCGTGCGCACGGCGGGCGAGGCGTCGTCGGGCGGGCCCCCGGTCCAGTACGCGGCCCACACCGGATCGGCGCCGTCCGGGAGCCGGACCCAGCGGCGGCCCGCGAGGTCGTCGCGACGCACCGAGGCGCGGCCGGCCAGCGGGTCGTCGTCGCGCACCACGACGCCGACCGGCACCGAGCGCAGCACGTGCGTGGCCAGGCCCGTGTCGTCGAAGGGCGTACGGGTGATGGCGACGTCGACCAGCCCGCCGCGCAGCCCCGCCGTGGGATCGCCGAGGTCGGATTCGTGGACGGTCACGCGCGCCCGCGGGTGGCCGGCCCGGAAGCGCGGAACCAGTCGGCCGCCGACGTGTTCGGCCGCGTCCGCGAGGGTGCCGACCGCCAGGTGCGCCGCGCCGGCCGCGGCCGCCACCCGGCCGCGGATGCGGTCGGCGCGGGCGAGCAACGCGCCCGCCTCGTCGTAGAGGACCGCGCCCGCGGGCGTCAGCACGACGCCCTTGGGGGTGCGCTCGAAGACCTCGACGCCCAGCTCGTCCTCCAGCCCGCGGATCGCCCGGCTGAGCGGGGGCTGCGTCATGTGCAGGCGCCGGGCCGCCCGGCCGACGTGGCACTCCTCGGCGACGGCGACGAAGTACCGGAGCGAGCGCAGGTCCACGCCCACCACGATACCCGCGCGGTATCGGGCACACCGAGCCGGTCTTGGACGCCCGGCCCCGCCCCGCCCGACCATCGAAGGCACCGCGGGCATCACGCCGCGAGCACGGCACCACGAGCACCACGCCGCGGGCACCGCACGGACACCGACGCCGACGAGAGGTGACGGCCATGACCGGCCCTTCCGCACTCACCATCGGGTGCTACCCGTACGACACGACCAGGGAGCTGTTCGAGCGGCCGGTGACGGTCGACGGTCTGGACGCCGTCGTCACCACCGCGCCGACGCTGCCGGAGATCTTCGAACGGACGGTGCGCGGCGACGAGTTCGACGTCGCCGAACTCGGACTCACTTTCTACCTGCGGCTGTTGGAGTCCGGACTGCCGTTCGTCGCGCTGCCGGTCTTCCCCAACCGGGTGTTCCGGCACAGCTGCGTCTTCGTCAACGTGCACAGCGGGATCACCGGGCCGCGGGACCTCGCGGGCCGCACGATCGGCGAGTTCGGCACGTACGGGCAGGACTCCGGGGTGTGGGCGAAGGGCGTGCTGATGGACGAGTACGGGTTCCGGCCCGAGCGCAGCCGCTGGGTGATCGGCGGCCTCGAACGCCCCGCGGCTCCCTTCGACTTCATCCCGCACCCGCATCCGGCCGACGTCGAGGTGACGAGGGCGCCCGAGGGCCGCGCCCTGGGCGCGATGCTGGAGGCGGGCGAGATCGACGCGCTGTTCTCCGCCAACGTCCCGCAGTGCGTGCTCGACGGATCGCCGAACGTGGCGCGGCTGTTCCCCGACCACGAGGCCGTGGAGCGCGACTACCACCGGCGCACCGGCGTCTTCCCGATCATGCACGCGGTCGTGGTCCGCCGCGAGTTGCTCCGCGCCCGCCCGGGCCTGGCGCGGGCGCTCTACAGCCTCTTCTCCCGCGCCAAGGACGCCGCCGCCGACCGCTACCGCGAGGACCGCAGGCTCTACCAGATCCCGACCATGATCCCCTGGGCCAACGCGCTGTTCGAGCGCGCTCAGGAGGAGTTCCCCGAGGACTGGTGGCCGTACGGCATCGCGGCCAACCGCCCGACGCTGGAGGCGTATCTGCGCCACCACCACGAACAGGGCCTGTCCTCGCGGCGGTTGGCGGTCGAGGAGGTCTTCGCCGCCGAACTGCTCGACACCTAGGGCCTGTCGCTGGGGCGGGCGCGCGATAGCCTCGAAGCGTGGCCAGCCGTTACTACGTGTACATCAGCGACGCCAAAGTGGACATGATGCTGTCCCAGATCGATCCGGGCTTCGGCCGCCGGATCACCACCGAGGCGGGCGCGGGCCTGAAGCTGTTCAGCGCCAGGCGGACGGTGCAGGCGCCCGAGCCGGACCACATCGCTCGCCTGGAGCGGGTGCTGCGGCACCTGGAGGAGGAGGGGCGGGTCGGCGACGTGGACGAGCCGGGGCCTTTCTTCCGCGGCCGGCTGCCGATGCGGTGGGGCCCGCTGCCCGGCGGCGGGGCGTCGACGGTGTACTTCGCCGGCCGGACCGCGCGGACGATCCTCGGACTCGGCGGCTCCGGCGGCCATGTGCTCGGTCCTGCGGCGCCGCCGCCCGCGCAGTTCGCGCCCTCCTCCCTGCCGGCGCTGCTGGCCGGTCTCGGCGCGGCCCTGGCCGGCGAGACCGGCGAACTGCCCGCGGACGACGAGCACTTGGTCTGGGTGCACACCGCCGGCCGGGTGCTGCGCGGGCCGCTGCAGGAGGTGGAGTTCGTCGCGCGCGGCCTGCTCGCCGGCCCCTCGCCCTACCCCGAGATCGACGGCCGGCCGGACCTGCGGGTGCTGCTGGGCAGTCCGCTGTACGTCGCCCTGGCCGACTGAGGGCGCGCCGGTGACACGGGGGCAGGTGCGGCAGTGGCAGGTCGGCGACGTGGTCCTCGACCTGTACGAGGTGCTGGACGCCGTGCACAGCGGCGGCATGGGCGTGGTGCACCGGGTCAGGCACCGCGGCTGGAACATCGACCTCGCCGTCAAGACGCCGCGCGCGCAGGCCGTCGCCTCGCCGCGGGCCAGACAGCGCTTCGAGGAGGAGGCCGGCACCTGGGTGGACCTGGGCCTGCACCCGCACACCGTCAACTGCGCCTACGTGCGCACCCTGGACGGGCTGCCCCGGGTGTTCGCCGAGTGGGTCGACGGCGGCAGCCTGGCCGACGCGGTGGCCGGCGGCCGGCTCTACGAGGGCGGGCCACGGGCCGCCCTCGCGCGGGTGCTGGACGTCGCCGTGCAGACCGCGTGGGGTCTGCTGCACGCGCACGACAGCGGCCTGGTCCACCAGGACGTCAAGCCGGCCAACGTCATGCTGGAGCCCGACGCGACCGCCAAGGTCACCGACTTCGGGCTGGCCAGGGCCCTGCCGGCCGCGGGAGCGGCGGACACGGCGCCAGGCGGCGGCGCGGGGGCGTCCGGGCCGGGCGCGTCCGGTGCGGGGCCGCCGGCGGGGGCCGGCGGCGTCACGTACGCGGGGATGACCCGCGCGTACCGCTCCCCCGAACAGGCCGCTGCCGCCGCGGGCCGGCGCGACGTCCGGCTCACGCCCGCCACCGACGTGTGGTCGTGGGCGCTGACCGTGCTGACGATGTTCGCCGGCCGCGTCCCGGCGCACAGCGGAGAGGCGGGCGCCGAGGCGCTGGAACTGCTGCTGGCGACGGGCCCCGACGACCCCCGCCCGCCGGCCGTGCCGCCGGCCGTGGCCGGGCTGCTCCGGCAGTGCCTGGTGCCCTCCCCCGAGGCCCGGCCGCCGCTCGGCGAGCTCACGCGGGTGCTGGCCGACCTCTACGGCGAGCTGACCGGGACGCCGTACCCGCGGCCGGCCCCGCAGGCCGCCGCGCTGCTGGCCGACGGCCTGTCCAACCAGGCGCTGTCCATGCTGGACCTCGGCCGCCCGCGGGAGGCCGTCGCACTGTGGGGCCGCGCGGTCACCGCCGACCCCGGCCATCTGCTCGCCCGCTACAACCAGGGCCTGCACCTGTGGCGTACCGCCGCCGTCACCGACCAGGAGCTGCTGGACACGGTGGGCGCCGCGCGGGACCCGGACGGCGACGGCCGGTCGGTCGAACGGCTGCTGGGCTTCGTCCACCTGGAGCGCGGCGACCCGCGCAGGGCAGCGGCGCTGCTGCGCGCGGCGGCCGGGGAGGAGCCGGTGGCGGCGGAGGTCGCCGAGGCGCTTGCGGAGGCGGAACGCCGCCCGGGGCTGCGGCCGGTGCTGATCACGGAGGGCTCGGACATGGTCACCGCGGTGGCCGTCTCCGCCGACGGGCGCCGTGTGCTGTCCGGCGACCACGACGGCCGGCTGCGGCTGTGGGACGCGGAAGCTGGCCGGTGCCTGCGCGAACTGACCGCGCGCGGCGATCGGGTCACCGCCCTCGCGGTCGACGCGCAGGCCACGGTCGGGCTGGTGGCACGCGAGCAGGGGGCGCCGGAGCGCTGGGACCTCGTCCGCGGCGAACGGCTGCCGCTGCCCGGCGAAGGACCGGGGGACGCGGCGGGCGCGAGGCCGGGGGACGCGCCGGCGCACAGCACCGCGGACACAGCCGCGGACACGGCCGGGGAGAGGTTCGGAGACGACGCCGGGGCCACAGCCGACGACGGGACCGCGGGCACGGCACGGGCCGGGGGTCCGAGCCCGGCGCAGGGCTCGGCGGTCACCGCCGTGGCGGTCAGCGGCGACGGCGCGGTCGCCGCCACCGGGCACGAGGACGGCGGCGTGCGGCTGTGGTTCCTGGCCGGCGGGCGGGCTCCGCTGACGGTGCGGGCGCACGCGGGTCCCGTCCACACCCTGGGCCTGGACGGCACCGGCGCGGTCGCGCTCTCGGCCGCGTCCTCGATGTCCCGCGACCAGGCGGTCGCCGTCTGGGACACCGCGAGCGGGCGGCGCAGTGCGACGCTCGCCCAGCCGGCGGACGAGCGCGGCGGGCCCGCCTGGGGCTCGTTCCGTTACGACGGCGCGTTCTCGCCCGACGCCGGGCACGCGTTGCAGGTCTGGGACGAGGGGCCGATGGTGCTGTGGGACCGCGGGGCCGGCCGGGCCGTCGCCGCGTCGCCGCACCACCTGCGGCACATCCAGGTCAGCGCGCTCGCGCCCGGTGGCTCCCTCGCCGTCGTGGGCGCGGGCGGCGCGCCGACGCGCGTCTGGGAGCCGCGGACCGGGCGCTGCCTGCACACGTTCGGCGCCGGCGCGCCGGCCGGCGCCGGACCTGACCCCGCGGACGGGCCGGACGGCCCGGGGGCAGGGGACGGGCCGGACCCCGTATCCGATCGTGCGGCGGGCGACGCGGCCGGCGCGGGCGGTGTCGGCGGTGTCGGTGACGTCGGCGACACGACGTATCTGCGGTGCGCGGCGGTCAGCGGTGACGGGCGCACCGCCGTGCTCGGGCTGAACGGCGCGATCCGCGTGCAGCCGATGCCGGTGCCCGGCTACCGCGCGCCCTGGGCGTACGCCCGGCCGAGGGCGGCGAGCGAGGTGGCCGGTCACGAGGCGCGGTTCCGGGCGCGGATGGCGCAGGCGCAGGGGTTCGTCGGGGAGGAGCGGTACGCGCGGGCGGCGCGGAGCCTGCGGGCGGCGGAGGCGGTGCCGGGGTTCGCGCGCCACCCCGAACTGCGGGACGCCTGGCGGCTGGTGGGCCGGCACGGCCGCCGCTGCGGGCTGCGCGGCGCGTGGCCGCTGTTCGACCTCGACGGGCAGGGGATGTTCCCGGACCCGCTGGTCCTGGCGGCCGGCCGGGAGGGCACCTATCTCGCCACCGTCCGGCTGAGCGGCCCGGTCGACGCGTGGGACGCGGCCGGCGGGCGCCTGCTGCACGAGTACACCTGGGACGTGGGGTCGGCCACCGCGCTGCACCTCACCGCCGACGACACGGTCGCCGTCGTCCACGACGACGTCCACCGCAACGTGCACCTGCTGGACCTGGTCGCCGACTGCGCGTACCCGCTGTCGACGACCGGGCAGGTGTCCGCGGTGGCCGTGTCGCCGGAGGTCAACTGCGTGGTGACCGGCGGGACCGACGGCCGGCTGCGGTGGTGCGACATGGACATCCTCCGGGAGCAGCGCACGGTCAGCGCGCGCTGGGACGAGGTGCCGGCGCACCGGCTGGCGGTGGGGACGGTCGCCCTCGGCGAGGAGGCGAGGTTCGGCGCGTCCCGCGCCCCCACCCGCGCCGACGTCTCCGAGTCCTGGTACCTGCACGAGGACGAGCTGTGCCTGTGGAGCCTGGACACCGGGGAGCGGGTGTGGCGGCACAGCGGACGGCCTCCCGGGCTCAGCCTGGCGTTCAGTCCGGACAGCGGGACGCTGTTCGAGTACGGTCCGTACGGCCTGTGGGCGTTCGACGTGCCGACCGGCCGCCCGCTGTACGCGGTGGAGGGCATCAACAACCACCACGTCCTCGCCGTCACGCGCGACAGCCGCCGGGCGGTGACGGCCGACCACCGGTCGCTGACCGTCTTCGACACCGCCACCGGCCGCGTGCTGCGGTCGATCCCGGACGCAGGCGAGACCCTGGCGCTCGCCCTCACCCACGACGGGCAGTACGCGGTGGCGGGCGTCAGGGGGCAGCGACTGCGGGTGTGGGACCTGGCGTCCGGCCGCCTGCTGCGCACCCTGGAGGGCCACCGCGGCGACGTGCACACCCTGGTCCTGAGCACCGACGGCCACCGGCTGGTCAGCGGCGACTCCCACGGGACCGTGCGCGGCTGGGAGCTGGCCTGGGAGTTCGACTTCGGGGACGGCGACGGCGGCTTCGACGGGCACGGGTGACGTGCATGGGTGACGTGCATGGGTGACGTGACCGCGACGGTGACGCTGACCCTCCGCGCGGGCCCGGCCGCCGAGGTGCACACCTTCACCCGCCGCACCACCTGTCTGGTCGGGCGCGGCGACGAGTGCGGCATCCGGCTGGACCGCGGCGAGCGCAGGGTCTCCCGCCACCACTGCGTCCTGGACGTCAATCCGCCGTATGTGACGGTGCGGGACCTCGGCAGCCGCAACGGCACGTACGTCAACGGGGCGGTGCTGCGCGGGCCGGACGCCGCGCGGGAGCTGGCCGACGGCGACGAGATCCGGCTCGGCGGCGCGGTGCTGCGGGTCTCGCTCACCGGCGGGCGGGCCCGCGGGGAGACCGGGACCCTCGGGGAGACCGGGACCCGCGAGGAGGCCGGCAGGCGGACCCGTGACGAGACCGGCAGGCGGACCCGTGACGAGACCGGCGGGCGGAGCGGCACGCGGGACGGCGGCAGGCCCGGGGACGACGCCGCAGAGGCCGCGCACACGCTGATGGCCGCCGCGCGCGACGGCGATCCCGCGCTCGCCCCGATCCACGGCTGCCGGCTGCTCCAGGAGCTGGGCCGCGGCGGCCAGGGCGTCGTCCACCTGCTGCGGCACGAGGAGACCTGCGAACTGCTCGCGCTCAAGACGCTGGTGGCGCACGGGCCGGTCGGCGCCCCGGCCCGTGACGGGTTCCTGCGGGAGTTCGCGTGCACCCGGGCGCTGCGCCACCGCAACGTGGTCGCCTTCCGGGCGGGCGGCGCGTACGGCGACACGTTCTACTTCACCAGCGAGTTCTGCCGCTCGGGCAGCGTCGCGGACCTGGCGGCCGCGCACGGCGGGCGGCTGGGCGTGCGGCGGGCGGTGGCGATCGCCCTCCAGACGCTGCGCGGGCTGGAGTACGCGCACCGCGCGCCGGTGCCGGTGCGGCTGGCCGACGGGTCGCGGACGATCCGTCAGGGCCTGGTGCACCGCGACATCAAGCCGCAGAACCTGCTGCTCACCCGGACGGCCGAGGGCACGGTGGTCAAGATCGCCGACTTCGGCCTGGCCAAGGCGTTCGACAGCGCGGGCCTGTCCGGTCACACGCAGACCGGCGCGATGGGCGGCAGCGTGGCCTTCATGCCGCGCCGCCAGGTGATCGACTTCAAGTACGTCCGCCCCGAGGTCGACCTGTGGGCGGTCGCCGCGTGCCTGTACTGGATGCTGACCGGCGCGACGCCGCGGGACTTCCCCGCGGGCGCCGCGCCGGTCACGGTCGTGCTGCGCGAGCCGCCCGTGCCGGTGCGCGACCGGGCGCCCTCGCTCCCCCGCGCCCTCGCCGAACTGATCGACGCGGCGCTGGTCGACCGGCCGGACGTCACGCTGACGACGGCGACCGACCTGTCCCACGCCCTGCGCCGGGCGGTGGGCGCGGGTACCGGCTAGGTCCCGTCCGGGGGTCGGCCGGAGGTGCGGCGGGTGCGGCGGCGTACGGCGGCGGTCGCGGCGCCGCCGAGCACGACGGCGAGGGCGGCAGCGGCGGCGGCCGGCAGCCAGGTGGGCGACGCGGCGTCGTCCGTCCCGCCCGGCACGACGAGCACGATCGGCGCGACGTCGTCCGCGGTGTCGCCGTCGTGGGTGTCCTCGCCGGAGGTGCGGCGCACCCTGACCGAGCCGCGGGCTCCGGCCACCGCCTTGTCGACGCGCAGGGTCACGTCGACCTCGTACGCCTGGCCGGGCGCGAGCTGGCCCTCGCGCTGCGGCCCCATCCCGCAGTGGTACACGCTCGCGCCGCTGTGCCGGGGCGAGCACCACCAGGGGTTCGGGACCTCCTCGGGGTCGCCCTGGTGCAGGGAGAGCACGGTGGTGCCGGGCGGCGGCGTCACGTCGAGTCCGGTGTCGCCGACGGGCCGGCCGGCCATGCTCCCGGGGCCGTCGTTGCGCACCGAGAGGGTGAACCGCACGACCTGGCCGACCGCGCCGTGCACGGTGGCGCCGACCGCGCGGTAGTCGGCCTGCTGGTCGGCGACGGCCCGGAAGGTCCCCGCGACCGCGCCGACGCGGGCGCCGTCGCCGGGGCCGGCTCCCCCGGAACCGGCGAGGTGCATGCCCAGGGCGGGGCCGATGCCGCGGCTGGGCGGTCCGGCGAAGTCCTCGTCGTCGCTCCACGCGGTCACGGCGAGGTCCGTCCCGGCCGGGGGGATCATGTACGTGACCGTGCCGGACGTCAGCTCCGGCCGGGCCCGCAGGGCGATGGGGGTGTCCACGGCGTACGCGGCGCCGGGCGGGATCTGCCGGGTGAACGTGCACCAGAAGTCGTAGGGGGTGTGCCCGGCCGCGCCGACGCCCTCGCGGTAGAGGCAGTTGCGCGGCACCTTCCCGGCCGGGTCGAGACCGACGTCGGAGGAGCCCCACAGCACGAAGCCGCCGAGGGGCGCCACCTGGCCGCGGTTCTCCACGACCAGCGGATCGCGGACGACGTCGCCGGGGTGCACTCCGGTGACCGTCGGCACGTCCCGTACCCGCAGGTCCGGCGTGCCGATCACGGTGTGGACGCGGGTGGTGGCGGCGGCGTGCGGGCCGCCGGTGGTCTCGGCGGTCACCAGGACGTCGGCGGTGAAGCCGATCGGCGCGCCCGGCGCGGCGGTGAGCGCGAACGGGTAGTCCCTGACGTCCTTGTCCATCCATTCGCGGCAGGTGACGACCAGGCCCGAGCGGGTGCAGTTGTCGGGCACGTCCGCCACCGTGACCTTCCCGGCCAGCGCGGTGGCGTCGACGGTGATCCGGCCGGGCACTCCGGTGTCGTCGGAGTCGCTCAGCCGCAGCGGCAGTTGCTCGTTGTGCAGTCCGGCCGGCTGGATCGTCGTGCTGACGTAGTACACGTTCCCGCCGGCGAACCGCAGCGTCGGCGTGCCGGCCCGCGCGCCCGCCGCGCCTGCCGGGGCCGCGCCGAGCAGCGCCGAGCCGAGCAGCACGCAGGCCGCGGCAGCCGTCCGTACCGCCCTGGTCCACGTCCGCACGCGCGTCTCCCCCGTCCCGGGCCCGCCCGGGTCCCGCCGTCGGCACCGGCCGTTCGGGCCGGTGGTCGCCGTGTGGTCACCGCCTACGACGGCCGGGGGCCGGAAACGGTTGTACGGGACGCCCGGGCGGGAGAGCGGCGGCGCCGCTCGGGCGGTCACAGCTGCGGCAGCGGCTCGCGCTCCCGGCCGGACTGCAGGATGAGCTGCTGGAGCTCGGCGGTGCACATCATGTAGCCGTCGGGCGTCGGCAGGTGCTCCAGGTAGTGGGCGAGGTCGGAGGCCAGCGAGAAGACCCGTACCGGGGTGCCGGCGGCGCGCGCGGACTCCACGACCCTGCGCACCCCGTCCAGGACCGCCGGGTGGCGGGTGCGGTAGGTGTCGGCCACCAGGTGATTGCCGCGGTCGGCGGCCAGGTAGAACTGCACCAGGTCCTTGATGCCGACGAACAGCTCGCTGACGCCCGCGGCGCACAGCGCGGCGGTGGCGTGCACCGCCGACGGGGTCTCCACGAACGCCGAGAGCGGTGTGTCGGCGGGCAGTCGCAGGTGCTCGCGCAGCTGCGCGAACTCCACCTCGTCGGTGACGAACGGCACCGACAGCTCGATCCGGTCCGCCTCGTCGCCGAGCCGCTTGCGCAGCGCCGCGAGCATCGCGTGCAGGGCCTCCCGGTAGGTGGCGGAGCCGACCAGCCAGCGCGCGCCGTGCAGCCCCATCTCGGGGTTCGGCTCGACGGCGACCGGGGCCGTCTCGGTGACGCCGGCGGCGTGGTCCGAGCGCAGGTCCAGCATCCGCAGGATCAGCCGCTGGCCGGGCAGCAGCGCGTCCACGAAGCCGCACAGCCGGTCGGCGATCGCCTGCCCGTAGGCGGCGATGCCGGCCGGTCCCGCGTCCATCGCGTCGAGCGGGCTGAGCCCGGCCGCCAGGCAGATGAACTCCTCGCGGATGAAGAACGACTCCACCCGTGCCGCGTCGGGCCCGGTGGCGTTGATGGTGTCGATGTCCTGGAGGTCGGCGATGACCGCGCACGCGGAGCCGATGTCCTCCAGCCGGGGCTCGCGCGGCTCCGGTTCGGGCTCCGGCGCCGACTCCACGACGATCGACTCGCTCTCCAGGTACAGCGTGACCTCGCCGACCAGGTCGGCGAGGTCGGCCTCGTCCACGCGGAGCACCGGGATGGCGCGGCCCCCGCCCACCCACAACAAATTTACCGTCACACCCCCCCCCCCCCACAACACACCCCGCCGCGCCACCAAATAGTAGTAAACA
>JAJSZB010000143.1:0-5232 GCA_050613715.1 Streptomyces sp. IBSBF 3018 | reverse complement strand
TCCGGGACAGCGGGCCCCGGCCCGCGGGGGGGGGGGGGGGGGCGGGGGGGCGGGGGGGCGCCGGGGGCCCCCCCCCCCCCCCCACCGCGACTGCATGTGTCCGGTCAGCCCGCCGGCGCCGCAGACCACCGCGCGCGACGCCACGATCGCGTCGTACAGGCCCGCTTCGAGGGAAGGGGCGACGAGGATGGAACCCTCGCGTGGACTTCTGGTGCGATTGCAGGTGCCTCGCAACACGCTCTCGGTGCCACCAGCCAACAGGAATCCCTGAATCCGTCGCCCGTTCAACTAGCCCTCCGGATCTTCGGCGTTGCCTATCCCCAGTTGTCGACGTAGCTGCCGTGGCGTCACGGAGACGTCGGTGAGCCGTCGTACCGCGGCCCGGTTGACGACCGCCCGTACCAGGCGGTCGTGCCGGGAAGCATCCGTCGGAAGGGTCGGGCGGCCGGCCATGGCGCGGATACACGTTTCCAGCAGCGAATCGAGCACGTCCCGTTCACTGCGCACGCGTGTGGCCAACCGCCGCACCTCCAGCACCACAGCCTGCTCCAACGCCGCCGGGACCGCTTCCTCTGTCTTGCTGACGTAACTCCGGTAATGCGGGTATTGAGCCAACTCGCGGTGCAAATCGTCCTCGAACAATTCCACTTGCTCAATGGCGTGTGCCGCAACCGCGATCGAGTGATTCTTGATGGCCGCAAGATTGAAGGCGAATGCGCCGGTTCTGCCGTTCCGTACGATCTCGTCGCCCTCGCGCAGCACGCCGACCGCGGAGACCGGCCCGACCGGCTGGCCGTCGGCGTCCAGCAGCGTGCCGTGCTCGTCGACCTCCAGGCCGCGCCCGGTGCGCTCGTGCGGCACCGCGATGCCGCGCTGCAGCAGATTGCGCCACAGCGGCTGGCCGACCCTGGCGTAGTCGCTCTCGCGGCCGAAGTTCGACACCACGAGGTCGGCCTCGACGGTGTACTTCTCCTCCTGGCCGGTGACCGTGACGACCAGCCGGCCGGAGTCGGCGGAGGCGGAGGGGGACGCCGGGGCGGCGGGGGTGATGGACTCCACCCGGCCGACGAGGAGTTTGACCGGGCCGTCCTCCGGGCGCATCGCCCGCTGGATGACGGACATCGTGTAGTCCATCGCGCCGACGCGTAAGGCGGCGATCGTGGTGCCGAACTCGTCCAGCAGGCTGCGCAGTTCGCGGGTGGGGATACGGTCGATGGCCTCGGGGAGGTACGGCTCCCACGCCTTGGTCACGCGCTCGGCGACGATGACGGGGTCGATGTCGGGGTGCTCGCGCTCCAGCGTCGCGCAGGCGGTGCGCCACTCGTCCGCCACCCGGCCGAGGAACTCCTCCCGGTCCCGGTAGGGCTCCAGCAGGGCCGCCGGGCGCGGCAGCCGGACCACGCCGTGCTCGTGGCCGCCGGGGTAGGTGCGGAAGATCGTCCCGGACTTGGATATGAGGTGTATCCGCCCGGTGTGGCCGGCGCGCAGCAGCAGCCCCGCGGCGTCGTACGCGCTCAGCACCGAGCCGACGATCGCCACGGTCGCGTCGTGCGGAAGGGTGGAGAGCTTGCGGATGCCGGCCGCGGAGTACGGGTTGCGGACGAAGGAGCCGTGCCCGACGACGTCGGCGGCGAACGGCGGCTCCTTGAGTTCGAGCCCGGTGGCCAGCACGACGTGATCGGCGGTCAGCAGACAGGTGCCGGGCAGCGGTCCCGGCCGCACTCCGGCGAGGTCGCCGGGGACCAGGTCGCGCACGGTCACCTCGACGCCCTGCGCGCGCACGTCCAGGTCCACGGCCTCGCCGTCGGCCGGTACGAGGACGGCGCCGGGGCCGGCCTCCCGCACGGCCTCGGCGAGCCGGTCGTCCAGGTAGTCCTGGAAGATCCGGCGCGGCGCGGGTCCCTGCTCGACGAAGGTGGTGGTGGCCCACTGCGGCGGCCAGTCGCCGCGGTCGGCCTCGGAGTTGGCCCACCGGATGAAGTCGAGGACGTCCTCACGGAACACCGACATCCGGCCGGCCTGGATGTTGAACACGTGGTCCCAGGGGTTACCGTCGCGGTGGTAGGCGACGCCGGCCGACCGGTAGTCCGAGCGGCGTTCGAGCAGCACGACCTCCAGTGGCTCGCGTGCGAAGTGGAGCAGTCGAATCGCCGTCGCCGTGCCGGCCAGGCCCGCCCCGACGACAAGCACTCGAGGGCGCGCGCCCGTTCGACTCATGAAGCCTCCCCGTGAACGAGTGAACGCCCGGCCGTTGCCGTCGCGCCGGGCGCCTGAGATCGCTGGCGATGTGCCAACTTGCGTACGTACGTGGACGGTTCGAGAGCCAGCGGGGCACCAGGCTAATGCCGTGGCGGGCGGTGTTCGCTTCAGTTGGCGCATTCGATACCCGAAGCGGCCGGAAGCGGAGGCATGCGTGACGGAACGCCATGGACCGACGGCGGAGCGCAGCCGGGCCGCACATGCGACGCGCGGCCCGGAAAGGCACGTTCCGGGCCGCGCGTCGGGTCGGGGAGAGCGGGAGAGGCGGTCAGCCGTCCAGGCCGGGGGCGGCGGGGACGTCGAGGTCGGTGCGGGCGTAGTGGTTGAAGTAGTTGGTGTAGAGGTTCACCGCCACGTGCGCGAAGACCTCGGCCAGCTCGGTGTCCGTCCAGCCCTCGGCGAGCGCCTTGTCCCAGGCGGCGTCCGACGCGTCGCCGATCTCGCCGGCCACCTCGCGGGCGACCTGGACCAGGGCGTCGAGCTTGGAGTCCCCGCCGGAGTCGCCGCGGCGGATCGCGACCGTCTCCTCCTCGGTGAAGCCCGCGGCCTTCGCCGACATGGTGTGCGCCGACTGGCAGTAGGAGCACTCGTCGACCGCGCCGACGGCCAGCGCGATCGCCTCGCGGGCGCGGGCGTCGAAGGTGCCGTGCTCGGCGATGGCGCCCTGGATCGCGGCGTAGGTCTGCAGGACCACGGGCGAATGGGCCATCTCGCCGTGGATGTTGAGCACCCTCCCGAATCGCTTCTCCAGGGCCCGCAGGGTGTCCCCACTGGCTGCGGGCGCGCTGTCGACGGTGTGGACGGGAATCCGCGGCATGGGAATGCCTCTCCTCGTAGGTGTGGATGTTCCTCGCCCTCCGTAGTGTGCCGAAGTCGCGGACGCGGTGGGGCGCGGACGCCGGGCCCCGGGCGGGATTGGGCAATCGAGCGATACCGGGGGGCGCGGCCGTCCCGGGTCAGATCCAGCCGCGGCGGGTGGCGGCCAGCGCGGCCTGGAAGCGGGTGGTGGCGCCGAGCGCGGCCATCAGGCGCTGGATGCGGCGCTGCGTGGTGCGCGGACTCCAGCCCTGGGTACGGGCGATGGCCGCGTCCGTCAGGCCCGAGGTGAGGAGGGTCAGCAGCACGCGCGTCTCCTCGTCCGGCGGTCCCCCGGCGGGCGGCTCACCGGCAGCCGGCTCACCGGCGGGGGCCGCGGCGGACGGGGTTGCGGCGGAAGCGGTTGCGGCGGCGGGCGGGGCAGCCGCGAGCGGCGCCGACACGGCGTGCGGCGCCCCGGCGGCCGGGGCCACGGCCAGGTCCACCGCCCGGTCCCACTCCGCCTCGAAGAGCGCCGCGAGCGCGACCAGCATCGGCGACGGGCCGACCAGGTACGCCGCCGAGTGGCCGCCCGCGGCCAGACTGAACGGGATGAGCGCCGCCTCGTCGTCGCGTATCACCAGCTTCAGCGGCAACTCCCCGCGCACCCGGGCCTGTTCGCCGGCCCGCACGCTCGGCAGGATGTCCTGCGTCAGCCGTCCCGGCCAGGCCACCGCCTCGCGCGAGTAGATCACCCGGTGCACCACGCCGGTGCGCTGACGCCGCATCTGGTGCTCGAAGTTGCTCCCGGGCCGGTCCACGTACGGCGGCAGGTCGAAGGCCCGCACCTGGTGGCGGGCGTTGTCGAGCAGCCGGTGCGCCGCCTCGCTGATGTCCTCGCGGTGGGTGAGCAGTTCCACCGCGATGGCCGGGTCGTGGATGCGCCCGGCCTCGCGGTGCGCCTCGGCCAGTCGCTGCACCGCGGTCCGCGCCGCGTCCAGCCGCCGCTGCCGCTCCTGGATGAGCGCGGTGACCGCGACGTCGGGCGGGGCGGCGGTGAAGCGCGGCGGCCGGCTGCCGGAGCGGGTGGCAAGGTCCCTGGCGACGAGGCCGGCGAGCACCTTGGACGTCGCCGCGGTGGTGCCGCCGACGACGCCGGCCAACTCCGAGGCGCTGCTGCGCGGCCGGCCCACCAGCGCGGTGTAGACGCGTTCTGTTTCCGCGCCAAGTCCCAGGATGTCAAAGTCCATTACATCTCCGCGCTCGCGTGGCCGATGGTCGCCACCTGGCACAACCCGGCCAGTCCGAACATCTTGCACATGATCGCCTCCCCTTGGCATCTTCCAGCCCACAGGGCGTGGTCCCGGCGCCGGAGCAGACCCGGGGCCGCGCTCCCCCTGCGCGTCCGCATTCCTCCGCCGGAAGGTGTCCCATGCACCGGTCCCCTCTGCCGGGCGGCCCGCCCGGCCGCGCCCGCACCGTCCTGGTGGCGGTGGCCGCGGCCGTCGCCACCGCCGTGGCCGCTCCGACAACGGTGTCAGCGGCGACGCCGGCCCACCCCGCGGGTCCGTCCGCCACCGCTGCCGCGCCGGCCGGCGCCGCCCGTTCGCCGCTGCCCGCCCCCGCGCTCTCGGCGCTCGGCGCGGACGCCGGGCCCAAGGCGCCCGCGGTGCCCCGGCGGCAGGGGGTCGTGCCGGGGCAGGTGCTGGTCACCCTCGACGCCTCGACGTCGGTGACCGGCGCGGCGACGCCCGGCACCCGGGTGGCCGCGCGCCGCCCCGTCACCAGCGACGCCGCGCTCAACTCCCGTCTGGCGGCGGCCGGCGCGCTGTCGCTGCGCCCGCTGCTGCCCGGCGTCCCCACGGCCTCGGCCGAGGCTCTGACCGGCGCGGCGGCCTCCCAGCTGGGCGCGGACGCCACGGATCTCGCACACACCTATGTGCTCCAGACCGCGCAGCGCGACTCGGCGGCCGTGGCCCGGGCGCTGCGCGACAGCCCCGGCGTGGCCGCCGTCGAACCCGACCGCTACGTCACCACCATGAACAGCGGTGCGCAGCCGCTGCCTTCGGGCGCGCCGAAGCCGTCGGCGCACGCGCCGCGGACGGGCGCCGCGACGACCGCCGCCCCGTCCACGGCCCCGTCCACGGCCCCGGCCACGGTCACCCGCAGTCTTCCGCG
>JAJSZB010000142.1:0-29840 GCA_050613715.1 Streptomyces sp. IBSBF 3018 | reverse complement strand
ATTTTTTTTTTTTTTTTATTTTTTTTTTATTGTTGGGGGGGGGGCCCCGCCCCCCCCCCCCCCCCGCGCGCTGGCGGCCGGTGGCCGCCGCGCTCCTGTCTACCGCCCCGCTTCGGCGGACCCCCGGCCCCACAGCGCGCAACAGAACAGCGGCGGGAAGCCCGACCCGTGAGAGAACCCTGCACCAGGCCCAGGCAACCAGCACCAAACGGCCCACCAGGCGCACGCAGCGCCAGCCGTGAACGACACCAGCGCAGCCGATCAGGAAGCAGGAGCGGCATTGCCATGCGCCGGCGCCCACGGGGCACAGGTCACCACACCGTGGCTGGGGCGGCCGGGGGACGGGTCTTGAGCCACCTCCCCGGACCGGGACCCGCGTCGGGCAAGCCCAGGGGGCCACTCGGACACATTGCGGTCAGGCCCAAAGACCTGCCCGAGTTGCCCGCCAGCGTACGGCCCCCTGGACATGCCCGACCCCAGCCCAGGCAGGACACCGGCCCAACACCCGTCCCCCGGCCAATCGCTACAGAGCGGCAGATATAGCCTCGCTCACAGCGGGGGTATTAAGCTGCCGAATCGGAAGCCAGCGGAAGGTCTGCAACCATCAGCGCGTACAAAGGTGAGTCCGCAAAGGGCCTCGACTCACCGACCTTCCGGTACCCCCAGGACTCGTAGAGTTCCTGCACCTTCGGATGAGTGGTGTCCACGGACAGGGCGACCATCGCCTCATGCCGGCCGTCGAGCAACGCGTTGTGCAGCAGCTCGGAGATGCCTTGCTTCCGCCAACGAGGCCGAACCATCAGCTCAGACAAAGAAAAGGTTGTGGGGTCAGCCGGCGCAGGCATGTAGGGACGCCACCACTCGCGTCCCTCCGTGGCCGGAGCCCCATAGGCATACCCCACCGGCTCGTCACCCTCGTATCCGACCACGCAGGCGAAGTCCTTGCGTCCGCCCCACTGATCCACAAACCAGGGGAACCGCCGGTGGAACTCATCGTCCATTTGGTCGGCGAAGGCATCAGCGTGCACGTCGATCAGCATTTGCCGGATCGACGCAAGATCCTCAGTGGTGTACCTGCGAAGCTCAGTCACGTCGGCTAGATCCATTCAGCTCGGAAGCGATCCGCCCATTCGCGAGCGTCCCTGGAGTCGGGGGCCCTCGTCAGGAGATCGCGGTGGAAGTCACCGATCAAGGAGCGTAGACGCCCGGGGAGCGGGTGACCATCCATGAGCTGGAAGACCTCCTCAGCCCTGGCGCAGCCTTGTTCGATCTCCCCTTGCCGAACCAGCGAGATGGCCAACCGCGCGGTGACCGAAGCCCTGTTCCGGCGAAACTGGTCGGGCAGAGCCGCCAAGGCGCGGTACGAAGCAGCCTCAGCCTCCGCCGGCCGGGCAAGGTCCTGCTGTGTGCTGGCCACCACCGAGTACAGCTCACCAGGTCCGAAGAACGACACCCAGGTTGGACGCTTGGCATCCTGAACCTTGCTCATGGCCTCTTCGGCATACCCGATGCTGCGCAGGGTCGACTGCCGGTCCCCCAAGGCAGCATGGCCGACCGCAGCTTGGGTGTGGCCCACAGCCGCGTACATCGGATCGCGGCGCCCGACGCCGGTTCGCTGCGCGGCTTGAGCTGCTGCCAGGGAGTCCGTGTAGCGGTGGGTGTTGAAGCCGAGCATGGCCAGGGTCTTCCACACGCGCAGCTCGGTCACGCTGTCCTGTGCCATTCCGGCCAGCCCGAGCGCTGCGTCAAGGTGCCGTTGTGCGCGGGCGAAGGCCCGGGCATCAAGTGCCGTCCACGCGGCAGTTGCAGTGAGGTCGGCTGCCAGGCTGAAGAGCCTGCGGCGCATCGCTTGCGTGGCGGTTCCCTGTTGAAGCGCCAGCGCCTCCGATGCGGCGCTCAGGGCTGCCTTCTCCAGCCGGTCATGCCCACCTTGCTCTTGGTCCAGGGCATTCAGGGCGTCGAGTTTGCGACGGATCGCCGAGACCTCTGAGAAGCCGATGGCGGGGGCAGCACCCAACAGGGGCGACGCGGCTGCGGCGGTGGTGCCGTTGAGGAACGACCTTCGGTTCACGGGCTGCTCCGTCGTGCTGATCGGGCGAGGTCGAGCTGGCGGTCTGAGACCAAGCTCTTCCAGGGAACACCCGAATACTGCCTGCAAGGCAAGTCCTGTGCGATGCCAGGGCCGACGAGTCTTTCCGGATCGCCAGTTCCTCACCATGCGGTCGCTGACCGTGCCCTCGTGACCGTGGTCCCGTAACCAGTCATTCATCACCTTGGCCAACTCAGCTTGTGTGAAGTCCCGCTCGGCCATCTTGCGCTGAAACAGCGCGTTGCCTGTCACGCCACCCACCGTAACCACCAAATCGCTGTTGCGTGAAGGTCAGGCCCGCGGCGGTACGAAAGTTTCCGGCTGCCTGCCACTGCACGCTCGCGAGAGTTTCCTTCCGCGGACAGCCGCCGACTCGTTCACTGTCCAGGGCAGCAGATTTGCCCCCGGCCCCCGTCGGAGCCCCATCCTCAGCGAGAGGTGTGACCATGACTTCCAGCTTCGTGCAGAGCAGGCTGGACCTGGCATGCGAGCCTTCCGCCGTTCGCTACGCCCGGGGCCACGCACGGGAGGTCCTTGACAAGTGGGGGTTGCCTGAGGTCGTCGTGGACGACGCCCTGACGATCGTCTCCGAGTTGGCAACCAACGCTGTGCGACATGCGGGTGGGCCGGCGGCGCCCTTTAGCCCGGAGGCCGGCCAGCCGAAGGTGCGGTCATGTTACCTGTCGCTCCTCGGGCTTCCGGATCACTTGTACCTCGCCTTCTATGACGAGGCCAGGGACCGTCCCCCCGTCATGCGTCACGTGACCCCGGACTCCGAAAGTGGCCGAGGCATCACACTCGTCAGCGGCCTTTGCCACGGGGAATGGGGCTGGACGCCCTCGACTGACGGGCGGGGAAAGATCGTCTGGGCGCGGATGCGGTTGCCCGATCTGGCTTCCCGCGGCGGGGGCGAGTTGCGAAGGCCGTTAGGGGTGAGCGCATGACCACGGCAGCGCCAGCACCCTCTCTGCTTGGACACTCAGGCGATCTGGCCACGCTCCAGCGCATCCGTGAGCGGCTGCTTTTCGAAGCCACGCTTGACGACGTTGAAAGCGTGCTCGGCGAGCACTGTGACCTCGCTCTAGAGGACATCGCCTCTCTCGAACCGCGGCTGTACAAGGCACTCCACCAGCTCTTCATATTGGCCAACTTGGTCGAGCCGCCATCGAACCCGATCATGCTCGCCCATGCTGAGTGCCTTCTGGCGCAGCCATTGCCCGCAGAGGAGCTGGCCGCGCTCGGCCACCTCAGACGGTTGGCTGTCATCGTCCAAGAACTTCTTCCGTAGCCAGCTCCCGCCCCCGTGAAGGCTCACACGTGCTCCTCATCTCATGTGATCTCACGGGGGCGGGGTTCCATCCCGGCCGCGTCTCGTTCCCCCGTGGGGCGCGGCCGGGTCCAACCCCCTTGTAGCTCAGATGAGTAGAGCGCCGAACACAGCGAGCAGCCGAGCTCGTTCGGAGGTCCTGGTTCAAGTCCGGGCAAGGGGACCACGGCCGCCGTCAGGCGGTCGGATGCAAGCAACTGGAAACCGAGGAGAAGCATTGCGCGGCAAGGGCAAGGACACGGTCAACGCGGCGAAGGCCGAAATCAAGCGAGAAACCGGCACAGATGCCGGGAAGGGCAAGCCGGACCGTACGCAACAGGCCGTATCCGACCGTCTGATTCGAGCGACCGTTCGTCACGAGCCCAGCCTCTACCCGAGGCCCGAAGAGGACGACGGCAGGTGAGCCGCGAAGACAAGCCCTCAATACCCGCGCCAGAGCCGATCCCCCGCACGCCGGCCCGCCCCAGGCCGACCTGATACCCCCGCCCCGGCCGCTCCAATGGAGACGGTCCGGCCGGGGCGGGTTGCAAGGTCCGTGCAAGACCGTCCGACACAGGAAGAGGTACAGCACATGCCCGTGAAGACCGTGGTGCCGACCGCCGAGCCGGCCATCTCCGAGAGCCTCCTCAGCAACCTGGTGTCCGCCGTCAAGGAGGACTCGACCAACATCGTGGCCGCCGTCAAGGCCCGCGTCGCCGCGGCCCAGAGCGACGCGAACAACTGCATGATGGGCGGCTGGACCGCCTGACCGGCAGCCTGACGCCCTGACTCTCAAACGCGCCCGAGGCGGTCTCTCGCCTCGGGCGCGTGCCAGGCCACCGATAAGGGGGACAAACCTCATGCACTTCATGAACCTGGGCCACACACACGAGAACACCGCGCGGTTGGTCGCCGCCCTCAGCAACGTATTCCCCACTGCGGAGGAACTGCCGGTCGCTTACAGGAAAGCGATCAACACCCTCCGCCCCCTGCCCGCCCACTACAACGACGACAAGAACAACAACCACGCCGCCATCACGTTCGAGGACGGTGCTTGGTCCGACTACTGCCAGAACCACGGCATCTTCGCCCACATCTTCAACGGGGCCACCCCGAGCGACGAGGCCACCCGCGACTGCTGGAAGGCGAACATCGCGGCGGCCCTCCGGCACCTTGAGGAGATGAGTCCGGGCCTCTACCGCATGGTGCGGCTGCTGGTGACGGACATCGTGGTCCTGAACTCCGGAGCGGACGGGGGCGGTTCCGCCTCCCAGATGCCCGGCGTCGTGGTCATGAGCCCCGGTCCCGAATGGGAGGTGCCGCAGTACGCCGAGTGCCTGACGCACGAGGCGATGCACCTCAACCTGTTCGTGGCGGACATGGTGTACGGAACGTTCACACTGCCGTCCTCCGAACTGGCTGCGGAGGAGCACCGCGCGCTGTCGGCCGTCAAGATCGGCCAGCGTCGGCCCCTGGACAAGGCGTTCCACGCCGCCGTGGTGACCGTGCCCTTGATGTACTTGCAACACCGCCGGGGCACCACCACTCTCATCGACCTCTACACGGAGTCACTTCGGGACGCCTGTGCGGACCTCTCCGCGCACCGGGACACGTTCACCGACTACGGCGCGATGCTCCTGGACGAACTGTGCGAGTTCGCGGCCGGCATCAACTTCGAGCACGCGGCCGAGACCATTTCGGACCCCGCCTACGCGGGGTACCGGCCGGCGGTGGCCGCCTAACGGCCATACCTCCCTACTCGAAGTTGATGCCAACTTCACGTGCCAGGCTCAGGGCCAGTTCCATCGACCCTGGGCCTTGCACTGTTGCGCCCTTGAAGTAGGTCACGCCACCCACGTCGAGAAGGGTCGAGTTTTCGAACCGAACCGTTCCCATTTTCACGTTGGCGAACTGCGCCCCCGTGAGATCGCAGTTGACAAACCTCGCATTGTGCATTTCTGCGAACTGGAAGTCTGCCCCGCTCATGCGACAGTCGATAAAGGCCACGGCGTAGAGCTTGGTGTTCCGGAACATGGCAGGCGCCACGGTGCAGTTCTCGAACGTCACATCACGGAAGGTACCGGCCTTCCATGAGGAACCCGTCATTCGGCTACCGGTCACCGTACAGCGGATGAGCGAGACATCCTGAGCAGCCACCTCGGCAAAATCGCAGGTGGCGATGCGAGAGTCACTGATCTGACTGCGGAGCATCCTCGTACCAGTGAAGCGCAGGTTCTCGAACGCGCACCCCTCGACCTCCAGCGCCTCGACATGTCGGCCGATCAGATGTTCACCATCGAACAGGACACCCTTGATGATGGCGTCGTCCTCAAATTCATCTCTGGGCATCTCAGCAGCACGAAGGCCGTGGGAGATTCGTGGTGCGTCAGGGTTCTTAACCCGCGCAACCTTGCCAGCTTGCCGAGTGATCTGAGGCATGCGAAGATTCCTGTTCAATAGGAAGCGACTGGAGACCTCAGTCTATAGCAAGCCATCTAGCATTACTCAGATTTCTAAAACACGTCAAGGGTGAATAAACAAGAAGGCCGGTCACGGAAGCACTAGAGCACCCCACTTAGCCAGTTGTCGCTGCCCCAATCAGTACCACCCAGATCCCACGACTAGCGACTACAGATCGCGGGAGAAGTAGTCTCCCACAGCACTCATAAATCCTCGCAGTTCTACAGTCGGGGCCCTATGGAGACCCTCATCAAATACGCTCGACAGCCAGAAACTTTTATTGCTAGATGAAATCGATCGAACCCAATGCTCCAATTCACCAACAGGGACAACAAATACACCTACATCGGCAAGGTTCTTCAGAAGTCGGCATGCCGCATTGTAAGGGTCACCGTTAAGCACGCTCAGCCCGCCAGACTTGAGCACCTTCCACGCGTTAGCCGACTTTAGCTCTTGTAGGATACTAATTATCTGTTCTTGCCCGAGGATGGAACCACCCTTCGGATTGCCGATTACTTCGATGATCTTTTTCTTCACCTCACTTGCCGGCGTCACAATAACAGAAGAAGATGCGTATTTCTGCAATCGCGTCACATCATCGCGGAAATCTTCCCAGTCCCCTCCTAGCAGACTAACCGCCTGTCGCACTTTTGATGGTTCTCGGAGGAGATCGAAATCTGCGATGACGGCCGTGGGAATACCACAAGTCCGCAATTTTGCGGCTGCATCCGCAAGTCGCGCCTTTCCGTTCACATGCAAGAAGATCAAGTTGTCATAAGGGCGACCGCCTCGAATTGCATCCTGCGTCGCCGCGTAAAACTGGCAGTCGCCCTCAGCTTCGCATAGAACAACTCCATCGTGGAACAGGCCGGAGATGATATTCGAGTAGCGGAGAAGCGGAGTGTCTAGGATCTCGCGTACCGAATCAGGAGCCAAAAGGCTTGAGGTCGTCTCACCGCCTGCACGCGAGATTCGTACAACTGCAAGGCGGCTCTTTGAATCACCCTGCCTATCCGCATTACCTTCCAGGACACCGCTAAGAAAATCTGCGCTGTGAGTAGCAACGAAAACCTGCGAGGGGGACGGCACGTGAAGGGCCAAGTAACGCCCGAGCAAGCGCGCCTGGGGTGGGTGAAGAAAGGCCTCAGGCTCGTCAATAACAATGACTGGGTTTGGCCGCACCAGCGAGTGAACAAGAATGTTCACGAAGGCGCGCATGCCGTCGCCCTGCTCAGTAATGAATGGGAGCCTTTCATAAGCTTCGCGAAGCTCACGAGATGCCGGCGGCGGGGTATCGGGTACACCAACCGCACCAAGCTGAAGGCGAATCTGCGGCACATACCTGTTGATGGAGATCGGAATACCGAAAGCAGCTTCCACAAGTTTCGAGAAATGGGCATGCTCCTCCTTCGATTCCCAAAGGTGCTGAACAGGATGGTTCGGAGGACGTGAGTTATCCCAGAATCCTGAACTCGTCCCATCGACCAGTCGCTGATCCGTCCATTGGTCAGCAACGAGGAAGCTGCTGATCCCGGAAAAATTCCCAGACTGCCATTGTGCCATCACTGAGCGAGTCTCAGTCGATACATCAGAATGGTTTCTAGGACTTGGAAGAAATGAGACGCCTTGGCGACCGATGCGAGGTCCATATCCTCGCGATTCAAGCCATGCAATGAAATCTTCTGGAGTCCCCTCCTGTCGGAGAGTTACTTGAGATACCCAGCGAGGAGATTCCGTGCCGCGAGGGTGACTTTGGATGGCCGCGCAAAGCTCACGCAGAAGGAGCGATTTACCAGCGTTATTCGGCCCGATGAAGACAGTGATGCCATCGGAAGGCGGGGTGATATCTACCCCGTCAGAGAGCATAAATGAATCCACACCGAATGACGCATTCGCCATAAAAGCCCCCAAAACTCGCCACAGTCGAACTAACTTACAACACATTTCACGCAGTTGTCGCGCCGGGACTATCCAAATTGACGTTCCGCGGCAGAGACAGATAATAAGCCAGGGAAATACTACTTCGCGTAAAAGGGTTTCTCTTTGCCCCGCCGGAACCCGCAAGCTTTTCTACCATTTCGGCTGTCACCACGTGCACCCCTTGAATCTCGGCGCCGGTGTATCTCGCCCTCGCTATCGACCACAAGTTAGAAATAGCTGTGATTACCGCAAAAATCATGGCCATAGTATGCTCAGCGTCTACCCATCGGGTCGTCTGATGCCACTGCTGCTCCTTTTTGCTACTTGTCTGGATCTCCAGAAACCTTAGGCTTGGTCCACCACCACCGAATGACGCACCCGTTTGCTCGTCAGTTATTATTAGGCTGGTGGGGCCAGATAGCACCGCAAGGCCATGTTTGGCTGCGTTATAAAGATGGCTATCATCGAGGATTCGCTTCGCTATCAGGCGCAGGAATTTCACCATTGTATCCACATGTGTTTTCAGTTCGCCGTTCGATGCATCGTAAGCTCGACCCAAGAAAACTCGGCTAATGTTCTCTGGGACGATTTGCCCATCCTTCAATTTTGCAACTTCTCGCTTAAAGAGCGCGAAACTTGTAAGACCGGCGCACTCCAACCACGGACAGGGCTGCTCCCTGGCGTGGGCAAGGTATAGCCGCAAAAGCGCCTCAGCGGCGTGGTGGAGAAGCACCTCCGCCTCAGTTGAAATGTAAGACTGTAGCGACACCCTATTGTCGTTCTCGGCTTGGCTTTCGTCCGGCCTGACGGTAATTTCACCGTAGTTAAATCCCTCTGCCAACAGGGAATCAAGTTCATCTGGCTTGGCTGCTGCCAAGAGCAGCAGGTCCAGCCGAGCACGGAAGTAGTAGGCAGGATCTGACGCGTAGAACTCCCTGTTAAGATCGGAAAACTGCTCCCGTGCCAAGTTTTCATTAGGGCCGACGCTCACCATGATCCCCTCCCACTTCCAAGCTGAGACCACTGTACGCGACGCAGCTTCGACGAGCCGGTAGTTCGAAGACTCGGCATCAGCTCAAGCGGTAGGAACGCCTTACCCTGCCCAAGCTCCTTATTGGGCCACTCCTCGCCGAACTATCACACTGATCCCAGAACCGTTCTTCAGACCCACAGGGAGCGGAGTCCGGACCGTACTCAAGTTAGGTTCCGCAAATTTGGGTAGCCTCTGCAACGTAGCGAGGATCAGAGCCTTCTCTGCCTCTGGAAGATCGACCAGGAGCCCCGCCATTCGCTCTAGCGCGTCCACTGGCCACCCCGCTGCGCGTAGCGGTCCTGGATGAGCGTCATGGCGCCCAAGGGGTCGGCGCGGACCTCCTTCGCGGAGAAGTAGACGTTCCCGCGGACCTCCGGGTGCTCGGCGCACAGGTCCAGGTGCCGGAGCAGTTCTCGGGGGTCCTGCCACTGTGCTGGCTGGGCCGGATCACCCACCTTGTACAGGGCCTCGCCGATGTAGAGCCGCGCGCGGGTGCCACGCACCACATCCGACCACCAGGGCACGAGGACCGCATAGTTCGCAGGAACCTGCTGGTCAAGCGGTTGTGCCAACCAGTAGACCTGCGGGCAGATGTAGTCCAGCCAGCCCTTCTTCACCCAGCCGCGGGTGTCCGCGTGCAGGTCGTCGTAGGTCTGCACGCCGGCCTGGGTGGCCGAGCCGAGGGGGTCGGTCGCGGCGTTGCGCCAGACGCCGAACGGGCTGATGCCGAACCGCACCGACGGCCTGATCCGGCGGATCCGCTCCGCGGTCTCGCGCACCAGCAGGTCGCAGTTGTTGCGCCGCCAGGCGTCCCGGTCGGGGAAGCCGGCGCCGTAGCGGGCGTACGCGTCGTCGTCGGCGAAGGTCTGGCCGGCCACCGGGTACGGGTAGAAGTAGTCGTCCCAGTGCACCGCGTCGATCGGGTAGCGGCGCACCGCGTCGAGCATCGCGTCCTCGACGAACCGGCGCACCTCGGGCAGTCCCGGGTTGTAGTACAGCTTGCCGCCGTACGGCAGCACCCACTCCGGGTGCAGCCGTGCCGGGTGGGTGGCGGCGAGGTCCGCGGGGTCGGCGGTCATCGACACGCGGTACGGGTTGAACCACGCGTGCAGCTCCAGACCGCGCCGGTGCGCTTCGTGCACCGCGGCGCCCAGCGGGTCCCAGCCGGGGTCCTGGCCCTGGACGCCGGTGAGGTAGCGCGACCACGGCTCGTACGGCGACGGCCAGAACGCGTCGGCGGTCGGCCGGACCTGGAACATCACGGCGTTGAGCCGGCGCTCGACGGCGAGGTCCAGCAGGTCGCACAGCTCCTGGCGCTGCTCGGCCGGGCTCAGGCCCGGCGCGGACGGCCAGTCGGTGTTGGCCACGGTGGCGATCCACATGCCGCGCAGCTCCCGGTGCGGTCCGCCGCGCCCGTGGCCGCCCGGTCCCGCGGACCCGGCCGGGCCATGGTCCGGCCCCGCCGGGTCGGCGTCCGCGCCGCCGGGCCGCCCGCCGGACTCCGCGGCCGACGCGGAGCCCGCCAGCACGGTCGAGCCCAGCGCGCCGGCCGCCGCGGCGGTGAAGGTCCTGCGGGTGAACCGTTCCATCGCTGCCTCCTGATCGTCCGTCACGATCCGCCGATGATGGGCCCATCCGCGCGTGGCGGCAACCGCCGACCGGTCTACGCCACTGGCACCCCCGTCCGACGCCGCCACGCCGCGCGACCCGCTCCCGGCTCCCGGCTGCGCACCCACCGACAGCCCGGCCCGGTCGCCGGTACCCGGTCCCCCGGCCGCACCCGCAGCCCCCGTCGCGGGCCCGCACCCGCCGCGCCGCGCCGCGCCACACTCCGAAGCCGCCCGCAGGGCCCTTCTCCGCCACGCGCCCCCGGCGCTAACATCGGATCACCTATGGGAGCGCTCCCACGCCTCCCGTACGAAGAACCCAGGTTTGCGCACCACGTCGTCCCATCCCCCCACCGTAAGGACGCGTCCCATGCTCCGCAGACCCCTCGCCGCGCTGGTCGCGGCGCTCTCGCTGATCGGCGGCTCGGTCGCCGTCGCCTCGGCCACGGCAGCGGCCACGTCGGCCGCCTTGGCCACCCCGTCCGCCGGGGCCGCCCCGGCAGCCGCCGGGACCGGCGCCGCGCCCGCCGACACCGCCTCCACGTACACCTGGAAGAACGTGCAGATCGGCGGCGGCGGCTTCGTCCCCGGCATCGTCTTCAACCAGTCGGAGAAGAACCTCGCCTACGCCCGCACCGACATCGGCGGCGCCTACCGCTGGAACGAGTCCACCAAGTCCTGGACGCCGCTGCTGGACGGCGTCGACTGGGACCACTGGGGACGCACCGGCGTGGTGAGCCTGGCCAGCGACGCCCTCGCGCCGGACAAGGTGTACGCGGCGGTCGGCACGTACACCAACAGCTGGGACCCCGGCACCGGCGCGGTGCTGCGCTCCTCCGACCGCGGCGCCACCTGGCAGGCCACCGACCTGCCGTTCAAGCTCGGGGGCAACATGCCGGGCCGCGGCATGGGCGAGCGGCTGGCCGTCGACCCGAACAAGGACAGCGTGCTCTACCTCGGCGCGCCCAGCGGCAACGGCCTGTGGCGCAGCACCGACTCGGGCGTGACCTGGTCGAAGGTGACGGCGTTCCCCAACCCCGGGAACTACGCCGACGACCCGGGCGACACCACCGGCTACAACAGCGACAACCAGGGCGTCGTGTGGGTCACCTTCGACCCGACGACCGGCGCCAAGGGGTCGCTGACGCAAGGGATCTACGTGGGCGTCGCCGACAAGGCCAACACCGTCTACCGCTCCACCGACGGCGGTACGACCTGGTCCCGGCTGGCCGGCCAGCCGACCGGGTACATCGCGCACAAGGGCGTGCTCGACGCGGTGAACGGCTATCTCTACCTGGCCACCAGCGACACCGGCGGCCCGTACGACGGCTCGAAGGGCCAGGTCTGGCGGTACGCGGTGAAGACCGGGACGTGGACGAACATCAGCCCGATGTCGGACGCGGACACGTACTTCGGCTACAGCGGGCTGACGGTGGACCGGCAGCACCCGGGCACGGTGATGGTCACCGGCTACAGCTCCTGGTGGCCGGACACGCAGATCTTCCGCTCCACCGACAGCGGCGCGACGTGGACCCGGGCGTGGGACTACACCAGCTACCCCAACCGAAGCGACCGCTTCACCGTGGACGTCTCGTCGGTGCCGTGGCTGACCTTCGGCGCGAACCCGTCGCCGCCCGAGCAGACCCCGAAGCTGGGCTGGATGACCGAGTCGCTGGAGATCGACCCGTTCGACTCCGACCGGATGTGGTACGGCACCGGCGCCACGGTGTACGGCACCGACGACCTCACGGACTGGGACTCCGGCGGGAAGATCCGCATCACGCCGAACGTCAGGGGCCTTGAGGAGACCAGCGTCCAGGGCCTGATCAGTCCGCCGTCCGGCGCGCCGCTGATCAGCGCGCTCGGTGACATCGGCGGTTTCCGGCACACCGACCTGGCCACGGTCCCGTCGACGATGTTCCTGCAGCCGAACTTCACCACCACGACGGGACTGGACTACGCGGAGGGCAACCCGAGCGTGATGGTCCGGGTCGGCAACGAGGACTCCGGGCCGCACGTGGCGTTCTCCACCGACGACGGCGCGAACTGGTTCGCGGGCACCGACGCCGCGGGCGTCACCGGCGGCGGCACGGTCGCCGCCGCGGCCGACGGCAGCCGCTTCCTGTGGAGCCCGGCGGGCGCGGGGGTGAGCTACTCGGTGGGCTTCGGCAACTCCTGGACCGCCTCGACGGGCATCCCGGCGGGCGCGGTGATAGCCGCCGACCGGGTGGACGCCAAGCGCTTCTACGGCTTCTCCGGCGGCAGGTTCTACCTGAGCACCGACGGCGGCGCGTCCTTCACCGCGACCGCGGCCACCGGGCTGCCGGCCTCGGGGACCGTGCAGGTCAAGGCGGTTCCGGGGACCGCGGGCGACGTGTGGCTGGCCGGCGGGAGCGGTTCGGCGTACGGGCTGTGGCACTCGACCGGCTCGGGGGCCTCCTTCACCAGGGTCTCCGCGCTCCAGGAGGCCGACGACATCGGCTTCGGCAAGGCCGCGCCGGGCGCGACGTACCCCGCGCTGTACAGCAGCGCAAAGGCCGGCGGGGTGCGCGGCGTCTACCGGTCGACGGACGCGGGAGCGAGCTGGGTGCGGATCAACGACGACGCGCACCGGTACGGCTGGACCGGGGGTCCGATCACCGGCGACCCGCGGGTCTTCGGGCGGGTCTACCTCGGCACCAACGGGCGCGGGATCGTCTACGGGGACACCTCCGACTCCGGCGGCACGACGCCTCCGACGTCCCCGCCCACCAGTCCTCCGACCTCTCCGCCCACGACGGACCCGACCGGCCCGACGGGCCCGGCCGGCGGGGCCTGCACGGTGGCGTACCACGTCACCAACCAGTGGCCGGGCGGCTTCCAGGCGTCGGTCGACGTGAAGAACACCGGCGCGTCGGCGGTGAGCGCCTGGAAGCTGGCGTGGACGTTCGGCGGCGACCAGAAGATCACCTCGCTGTGGGGCGGTGACGTCACGCAGAGCGGCGCGGCGGTGACGGTGACCGCGCCGGGTTGGGCGGCGTCGCTGCCGGCCGGCGGCACGGCGAACGTGGGCTTCACCGGGACCACGTCCGCCGCGTCCCCGGCGCCGCCCGCGGGCTTCACCCTCAGCGGGACGGCCTGCACCGGCGGCTGAGGCCCGGTCCCACCCGTCCCGCGGTGATCACCCGGCCCGGGGGGGGGGGGGGGGGGGGGGGGGGGGGGGGGGGGGGGGGGGGGGGGGGGGGGGGGGNCCCCCCCCCCCCCCCCCCCCCCCCCCCCCCCCCCCCCCCCCCCCCCCCCCCCCCCCCCCCCCCCCCCCCCCCCCCGGGCCCGGGGTAACGTCTGCGGCGTACCCCCTGGTACGCACCGGTACGGATCCGGTGCCCGCCCGGCGACGGGCGGTGGGGGCGCGCCCCAGGCGACGGCTCTGGGGGAGGCAGCGAGCGAGGGGCTGACGAGTGAGTGACATCCAGCGCGTCGGAGTGGTCGGCGCGGGGCAGATGGGTTCGGGCATCGCCGAGGTGTGCGCGAAGGCCGGGCTCGACGTCAGGGTCGCCGAGACCAGCGGCGACGCGCTGGAGCTGGGCCGCGCCCGGCTGGCGAACTCCCTCGGCCGGGCGGCCGAGCGCGGCAAGATCACCGAGGAGGAGCGGGACGGTGCGCTGGGCCGGCTGAGCTTCACCACCGACCTCGGCGAGTTCGCCGACCGGGACCTGGTGATCGAGGCCGTGGTGGAGAACGAGCAGGTCAAGACGGACATCTTCCGGGTGCTCGACCAGGTGGTGACGCGCCGGGACGCGATCCTGGCGTCCAACACCTCCTCGATCCCGCTGGTCAGGCTCGCGGTGGCCACCTCGCGCCCGGACCATGTGCTCGGCATCCACTTCTTCAACCCGGCGCCGGTGCAGGCGCTGGTCGAGCTGATCCCGGCGCTCACCACCTCGGCGGACACCGTCAAGCGCGCGGAGCACCTGGTCGGCGAGGTGCTGGGCAAGCACGCCATCCGGGCCCAGGACCGCTCGGGTTTCGTGGTGAACGCGCTGCTGGTGCCGTACCTGCTGTCGGCGATCCGGATGTACGAGTCGGGGATCGCCACCCGCGAGGACATCGACAACGGCATGGAGATGGGCTGCGCCCACCCGATGGGCCCGCTGAAGCTGTCCGACCTGATCGGCCTGGACACGGTCGCGGCCATCGCGGAGTCGATGTACGCGGAGTACAAGGAGCCCCTGTACGCCGCGCCGCCGATCCTGCAGCGCATGGTCGACGCGGGCCGGCTCGGCCGGAAGACGGGCGCGGGGTTCTACGCGTACTGATCCGCGTGAGGTGCTGGTCGGCGTGACGTACTGATCTGCGTGAGGTGCTGGTCCGTGTGCGGCGTCAGGCCTTCTCGTAGGCGCTGACGACCTCCTCGGTGGGGCCGTCCATCAGCAGTTCGCCCTTTTCGATCCACAGCACCCGGTCGCAGGTGTCGCGGATCGACTTGTTGTTGTGGCTGACCAGGAAGACCGTGCCGGCCTCCTTGCGCAACTCCCTGATCCGCGCCTCCGAACGCTTCTGGAACGCCCGGTCACCCGTCGCCAGCGCCTCGTCGATCATCAGCACATCATGATTCTTCGCCGCCGCGATCGAGAACCTCAACCGCGCCGCCATACCCGAGGAGTACGTCCGCATCGGCAACGAGATGAAATCACCCTTCTCGTTGATCCCCGAGAAATCCACGATCCCCTGATACCGACGCCGCACCTCCTCCTGCGACATCCCCATCGCCAGACCACCCAGGATCACATTCGTCCCACCGGTCAGATCATTCATCAACGCCGCGTTCACACCCAGCAACGACGGCTGCCCATCGGTGTAGACCTTGCCGCGCTCGGCGGGGAGCAGTCCGGCGACGGCCTTGAGCAGGGTCGTCTTGCCGGAGCCGTTGGAGCCGATGATGCCGATCGCCTCACCGCGGTACGCCGTGAAGCTGACGCCCTTGACGGCGTGCACGGTCTGGACGTTGGGCGAGCCCTGGCGCAGCAGCAGGCGGCGCAGCGCGGCGGTGGCGTTGCCGTGGCCCGCGCCGGCGCCGTAGATGCGGTAGACCACGTGGAGCCCGTCGACGATGACGGTGGGCACGCGGGAGCCGCCGGCGCCGCCCGCGGGCTCGCCGGGCGCGGGCGGGTCGGCCTCGGTCCCGGCCTCGGTCCGGGTCCCGGCCTCGGTCCCGGCCGCCGGCCCGTCGCGCAGCACGGTCTCGTCGGCGAACTCCTCGCCGGTCCTCCCGGCGGTCCTCTCGTCGGTCTGATCAGCCACGTCCGTACTCCTCCTCGGACGACCAGAAGAACGCGTACCCGGCGCCGGCGGCCGCACTCGCCCAGATCAGCGCGAGCGGCCACACGTGCGGCGGGAGCTGCGCCGGGGTCACGGTGTCGATGAGCGCGTACCTCATCAGGCTCACATAGATCAGCGCCGGGTTCGCCTCCAGCAGCAGCCGCACCGGGTGCGGGGCCCCGGCGGCGAACCGGCTCAGGTCGTAGAAGACCCCCGAGACGTAGCCCCAGGTGCGCAGCAGGAACGGCAGCACCTGGACGAAGTCGGTGGTGCGGGCGCCGAGGCGGGCCAGCGCCAGGGCGAGCCCGGCGTTGAACACCGACTGGAGGACCAGCGCGGGCACCGCCAGCAGCCAGCGCGCGGTGACCGGCACGCCGACGCCGGCCACCACCAGGGCCAGCACGCCCAGGGAGAGCAGCAGCTGGCGCAGCTGGGTGAGCGTCGCGGCCAGCGGCAGGGCGGCGCGCGGGAAGTGCAGGGCGCGCACGAGGCCGATGTTGTCGGTGAGCGAGCGGGCTCCGGACAGCGCCGCGGACTGGGTGAAGGTGAAGACGAAGACGCCGGTGCACAGGAACGGGACGTAGTCGGGCACGCCGCGCCCGGCGCCCAGCAGCAGGCCGAAGACCAGGAAGTACACGGCGGCGTTGAGCAGCGGCGTCAGCACCTGCCACAGCTGGCCCAGCCAGGCCCCGGAGTACAGGGCGGTCTGGCGGGCCGAGGCGAGCGTGGTGATGAAGTGCCGGCGGCCCCACAGCTGCCGGGCGTACGCGGCGGGGCCGGGGCGCGCGCCGCTGACCGTGAGCCCGTGGGCGGCGGCCAGCGCGGCGGGGCCGGTCGCGGTTCCGTCCGGCACGGGGGCGGCGGGGCGCGCGGGGATGAGAAGCATACGGACCTCGCTTGCGTCGGAACGGAACCGTATCGTCGCGGTGCGGCGGTCAGCGTAGTCCGGTGCGAGGACGGAACGCAACCGTTCCGTCGTGACGTGGGCGTGTCGGCGGGATAGGATCTGCGGATATGAGTACCGAGCCCACTCCCCCGCCGGGGCCCGCGGCCGCCTCCGCTGCCGTGTCCGCGCCGCTGTCCGGGTCCGCTTCCGCTCCGCTGTCCGGGTCCGCGCCGGATGCCGCGCCCGATGCCGCCGTGCGACGGCAGCCCGCGGGGGCGGCCGTGCTGCGCACGGAGGTCACCGAGGCCATCCGGGCGGCGGTCTTCGCGGAGCTGGCCGCGGTGGGCTACGGACGGATGTCGATGGAGGGGATCGCGCGGCGCGCGGGCGTCGGCAAGGCGGCGGTGTACCGGAGGTGGCGGTCCAAGCTGCCGCTGGTGCTCGACGTGGTGTCGGCGGTGGCCGAGCAGGGGCTGCCGGCGCCGGACACGGGGTCGCTGCGCGGGGACGTGCGGGCGGTCCTCGGGGTGGCGGCACGGGCGCTGGGGCATCCTGCGGTGGCGCAGGTCCTGCCGGATCTCCTGGCGGAGGCGGCGCGCAGTCCGGAGCTGGCGCGGGCGCTGCGCGGGGCGCTGCGGGGGGCGCGCGGGGGCGTCGTGGAGGTCGTGCTGGCGCAGGCGGTTCGGCGCGGTGAGGTCGCGGGCGACGTCGACGCGGAGCTGGCGTTCGGGGTGCTCGCGGGGCCGCTGTACTGGACCGTGGCGGTCATGGGCGGCGCGCCCACCGATGCGGAGCTCGACGCCCTCGCGTCATCCGTGGCCGCGGCCCTCCGCGCGGCCTGACCCGACCCGCGCCTCCGGCGCGACGGTGTCCCTCCCCCCTGCCTTCGGCGGGGACCCCCGCACCCGTGCGGGTGAGACGTCGAGTGCGGGCCTCCCCCTGCCCCACGAGCGCCGTCGGCGGCTGTCCGCCCGTGCTGGGGACGGAAAGCCGCCGACCGCGGGGTGGATCCGCGGGGCTCAGGCGCCGCGGAGGGTTGCTCCGGTGCGGTCCGCGGCTGCCGCCACCGCCGCGTCGCGGGCGGCGGAGGCTTCCTCCGCGGTGAGCGTGCGGTCGGCCGCGCGGAACCGCAGCGCGTAGGCGAGCGACTTGCGCCCCTCGCCGATCTGCTCGCCGGTGAAGATGTCGAACAGCCGCAGCGACTCCAGGAGTTCGCCCGCGCCGTCGCGCAGCGCCCGCTCTACCTCCGCGGCCGGGACCGCGGCGTCGACGACGAGCGCGACGTCCTGCGTGGCGACCGGGAACGTCGACACGCGCGGCCCGGAGGCCCGGGCGCCGCCGATCGCCTCCAGCCGGTCGAGGTCGACCTCCATCGCGCAGGTCCGCTCGGGCACGCCCAGCGCCTTGGTCACGCGCGGGTGCAGCTCGCCGGCGTGGCCGACGACCTCGCCGTCGCCCGCGACGAGTTCGGCGCAGCGCCCGGGGTGGAAGGGCGCCTGCCGGCCCTGCCGTACGGTCAGCGACACACCCGCCTCCGCGGCCACCGTCCGCGCCGCCTCGACCGCGTCGGCCCAGCTCGCCCGGTGGCCCGGGCCCCACCAGCCGGCCCGCTCGCGGGCGCCGGCCAGCACCACGCCGACGTGCCGGGGCTGGTCGGGCAGCGCCGCCTTGAGCGCGGCGATCTCCTCGTCGGTCGGCCGGCGGTCGACCGGCAGCCGGGGCGGCGTGCCCTGGCCGTCGACCGGGTGGAAGACCAGGCCGGTCTCGAAGAGCGCCAGGTCGTGGGTGCCGCGCCCGTCGTTGCGGCGCAGCGCCGCGAGCAGCCCGGGCAGCAGCGTGGTGCGCAGCGCGGGCTCGGTGTCGTCGAGCGGGTTGGCGAGCACGACAGTGCGCCGGCGCGGGTCGTCCGGCTCGTAGCCGAGCTGGTCGAAGACCTCGGCGCCCAGGAAGGGGTAGCTGGGCGCCTCGACGTAGCCGGCGCCGGCCAGCGCGCGGCCGATCCGGCGGCGCAGCCGCTGCGACCCGGTCAGGCCGCGCTGGGACGGCGGCCTGGGCAGCGTGGAAGGCAGGTTCTCGTAGCCCTCCAGCCGGATGACCTCCTCGGCCAGGTCGTTGGGCGCGGACAGGTCGGGACGCCAGCTGGGGACGGTGACGATCAGCTCGTCGGAGCCGTAGACGTCGCAGCCGATCTCCTGGAGCCGGCGCACCACGGTCTCGCGGCCGTACTCCGTGCCGGCGACGCGGTCCGGGTGGTCGGCGGGCATCGCGACGGTGTGCGGGGCGGACGGCGAGACGGCCTCGGTGACGCCGGGCTCCGCGGTGCCGCCGGCCAGCAGCACCAGCAGGTCGACGGCGCGCTGGGCGGCCGCGGAGGTGGCCTGCGGGTCGGTGCCGCGCTCGAACCTGCGGGAAGCCTCGGAGGCGAGCTTGTGGCGGCGCGCGGCCCGGGCGATGGCGACCGGCGCGAAGTGCGCCGCCTCGATGACGATCTCGGTGGTGCCGGAGTCGGCGCCGTGCTCGGCGATCTCGGTGTGGGCGCCGCCCATCACGCCGGCCAGGCCGATCGGCCCGGACTCGTCGGTGATGACCAGGTCCTCGCCGTCGAGCACCCGCTCGGCGCCGTCGAGGGTGGTGAGCTTCTCGCCGGGCTCGGCGCGGCGCACCCCGATCGGGCCGTTGAGCCGGGTGCGGTCGTAGGCGTGCAGCGGCTGGCCGATCTCGAACATCACGAAGTTGGTGATGTCCACGGCCAGCGAGATCGGGCGCATGCCGACCTTCTGCAGCCGGCGCTGGAGCCAGATCGGCGAGCGGGCCTCGGGGTTGACGCCGGTGACGGTGCGCGCGGTGAAGCGGTCGCAGCCGACCGGGTCGTCGATCCGCACCGGGTAGCCGCCGGCGTTGGGGCCAGGCACGTCGATCAGCGCCGGGTCGCTGAGCGGCAGGCCGTAGGCGATGGCGGTCTCACGGGCGACGCCGCGCAGCGACAGGCAGTAGCCGCGGTCGGGCGTGACCGCGATGTCGAGGACCTCGTCGACGAGTTCGAGCAGGCCGATGGCGTCGGTGCCGGCCTCGTGCTCGGGCGGCAGCACGATGATGCCTTCATGATCGTCGCCCATGCCCAGCTCGCGGGCCGAGCAGATCATGCCGTGCGAGACCCTGCCGTAGGTCTTGCGCGCGGAGATCTGGAAGTCGCCGGGCAGCACGCCGCCGGGCAGGATCACCACGACCTTGTCGCCGACGGCGAAGTTGCGGGCGCCGCAGACGATCTCCTGCGGCTCGCCGGTCCCGTTGGCGTCGCCGACATCCACGGTGCAGAAGCGGATCGGCTTCTTGAAGCCCTCCAGCTCCTCGATGGTCAGCACCTCGCCGACGACCAGCGGGCCCTTGAGGCCGGCGCCGAGCTGCTCGACGGTCTCGACCTCCAGGCCGGCGGAAATGAGCTTGGCCTGGACGTCGCGGCCGGTGGTGCCGGCGGGCAGGTCGACGTACTCCCGCAGCCAAGAAAGCGGGACCCGCATCAGATCTCCATCCCGAACGGAAGGGTGAACCGCACGTCACCCTCGACGATGTCTCGCATGTCCTCGACGTTGTGACGGAACATCAGCATCCGCTCGATGCCGAAGCCGAACGCGAAGCCGCTGTACTTCTGGGGGTCGACGCCGCAGGCGACCAGCACCTTCGGGTTGACCATGCCGCAGCCGCCCAGCTCGATCCAGCCCTCGGAGGAGCAGGTGCGGCAGGGGCGGTCGGGGTTGCCGACGGAGTCGCCGCGGCAGACGTAGCAGAGCATGTCCATCTCGGCGGACGGCTCGGTGAAGGGGAAGTGGTTGGGGCGCAGCCGGGTCTGCATGCCCTCGCCGAACAGCGAGACCACCATGTGGTCCAGCGTGCCCTTGAGGTCGGCCATGGTCAGGCCCTCGTCCACGGCGAGCAGTTCGACCTGCATGAAGACCGGGGTGTGGGTGGCGTCCAGCTCGTCGGAGCGGTAGACCCGGCCGGGCGCGATCACGTAGACGGGCAGCTCGCGTTCGAGCAGCGAGCGGATCTGCACGCCGGAGGTGTGGGTGCGCAGCACCAGGCCGCTGTCCTCGGCCGCGGCGTCGTCGTCCGCGCCGCCGCCGCGGACGAAGAAGGTGTCCTGCTCGCTGCGGACCGGGTTGTCGCGGGAGATGTTGAGCGCGTCGAAGTTGAACCACTCGGCCTCGACCTCGGGTCCCTCGGCGACCTCGTAGCCCATGCCGACGAAGATGTCCTCGATGCGCTCGGACAGCGTGGTCAGCGGGTGCCGGGCGCCGGCCGGCCGGCGGTCGTAGGGCAGCGTGACGTCCACGGCCTCCTCGACCAGCACCCGGGCGTCGCGCTCGGCCTCCAGCTCGGCCTGGCGCGCGGCGAGGGCCTGGTTGACGGCGCCGCGGGCCTGGCCGACCCGCTTGCCCGCCTCGGCCTTGGCCTGCGGGGGGAGCGCGCCGATCTCGCGGTTGGCCAGCGCGAGCGGCGAGCCGCCGCCGGTGTGCGCGGTCTTCGCGTGGGCGAGCGCGTCCAGGTCGGCGGCGGCCGCGATCGCGGCGAGCGCGTCGTCGCGCATCCGCTCGATCCGTTCCGGCTGCAACGCCTCGACCTCCACAGGGTCGTACGACTTGTTCGGTGCCGACATCTCTTCCCGTTCCGATTGGGTGCTGCTGCGGGGCGCCTCCCGGCGGCGCGGCCGGGGAGGAGGCTCTGCCCGGCCGGACACATGCCACACACATGCCGGGGCACGAGTCTACTTGCGCCGTGGGGACTGACTGTGTGCGCCCGCCGGGCGACCGGACCGCGGACCGGGCGGCGGCTGGCCGCTCAGGCCATGAACGCGGGGGCCCCGACGGGCAGGATAAATCGGAACTCGGCGCCGCCGCCGGGCGCGCGGCCGACGGTGATGGTGCCACCGTGCGCTTCGACGATGCCCTTGACGATGTACAGGCCCAGCCCGGTGCCGCCGCGCTTGCTGCCCCGCCAGAAGCGGGTGAAGACGCGGCCGATCGACTCCTCGGGGATGCCGGGGCCCTCGTCGCTCACGGTGACTGCCGTGCCCTCCGTCGTACGGTCGCCGCCGGTGGCCGGGGCGGGGGTCACCTCGATGGTGACAGTTCCCTCGCCGTGCCGCACGGCGTTTTCCAGCAGGTTGCCGAGGATCTGGTCGACCTTGTCGGGATCGGCCCACAGCGCCGGCAGCGGGTGCGCGACCTGGACCCGGAACCGGGACGCCGCCCGGCCGGCCGCCACGTGGCCGTCGACGTGGCGCTGCACGGCGGCGGCCATGTCCACGGGCTGGCGGCGCACCTCCAGCCGGCCGGAGTCGATCCGCGAGATGTCGAGCAGCTCGGCGATCAGCCGGGTGACCCGGTTGGCGTCGGCGTCGACGGTCTCCAGCATCAGCTTCTTCTGGTCCTCGGTGAAGCGTTCCCACTTGGCCAGCAGGGTCGCGGTGAAGCCCTTGACCGAGGTGAGCGGGGAGCGCAGCTCGTGCGCGACGGTGGCGATCAGCTCGGCGTGGCTGCGCTCGGTGCGCCGCCGGGCCTCGGTGCCCCGCAGCGTCACCACCAGCCGGCGGACCGGGCCGCCGGGCCGCTCGCGCACGTAGCGGGCGGCGACCAGCACCTCCCGGCCGCCGGGCAGCAGCAGGTTGCGTTCGGGCTGGCCGGTGCGGACGGCGAGGCCGGCGTAAGGCTCGGTGAGCTGCCACCAGCGGCGGCCCTCCAGATCCTCCAGCGGCAGCGCCCGTTCCAGCGGGGCGCCGAGCGCCTCGGCGGCGGGGACGGCGGTGATGCGGACGGCGGCGGCGTTGAAGCAGATCACCCGGCCGTGCTCGTCGGCGACGACCAGGCCGTCGGGCAGGTCGTCGGGGTCGATGCCGAGTCCGGTGGGGTCGTCGCCGGGGTACCGGGGCGCGGCGGCCGGGCGCGCGGGCGGCACCGTGCGGGTGCCGCGCGTGCCGTTCTGCGGCATGAGGTCCATGGCCGCCACCCCCTCTCAGGGCCCCCGGGCCGCCACCCTACTAGCTGGAGCCGAGGGCGCGGCACCCTGCGGGGGCGCGCTGGGCGCGCGCGGAGGCGTACAGGCAGACCGCGGCGGCGGTCGCGAGGTTGAGGCTCTCGGCACGCCCGTGCAGGGGGACGCGGACCACCGCGTCGGCCAGCGCCCTGGTCTCCTCGGGCAGGCCCCACGCCTCGTTGCCGAAGACCCAGGCGGTGGGGCCGCCCATCGCGCCCGCGTCGAGTTCGGCGTCCAGGTCGCGGTCGCCCGCGCCGTCCGCGGCCAGCACCCGCACGCCCGCGGCGCGCAGCCCCGCGACCGCGTCTGCGGCCGTGACGCCGACCGCGACCGGCAGGTGGAAGAGGCTGCCGGCCGAGGCGCGGACCGCCTTGGGGTTGTACGGGTCGACCGAGGCGTCGGTGAGCACCACCGCGTCCGCGCCGGCCGCGTCCGCGCAGCGCAGCACGGTCCCGGCGTTGCCGGGGTCGCGGACGTGGGCGAGCACCGCGACCAGCCGGGGCCGGGCGGCGAGTACCTGGTCGAAGGGGGTGTCGAGGAAGCGGCAGACGCCGGCCAGGCCCTGCGGGGTGACGGTGTCGCAGATCTCCGCGACCACCTCGGGGGTGGCGGTCAGCACGGGGACGCCGGCGGCGCGGGCCGCCCCGACGATGTCGGCGTGCCGCTCGGTCGCCTCGGGCGTGGCGTACAGCTCGATCAGGGTGCGCCCGTCCGGGCCGCCGGGGTGCGCGACGGCCTCCCGTACGGCCTGCGGACCCTCGACCAGGAAGCGCCGCTCCTTGCCGCGGAAGCTGCGCCGGGCCAGCCGGTGCGCGGCGGTCACACGGGCCGAGCGCAGCGACGTCAGCTCGGGGGTGGCCATCGCGTTCATCCTTCTTCCTCAACGTTCCTCGGGGTTCCTCGGGGTTTCGTCGGAGTTCCCCGGCGCTCTTCGGCGTCCTCGGCAGCTCTCAGGCGTGCGCGGGCCCGCGGTGGGCAGTCCCACCGCGGGCCCGGGGTCGAACGCATCGCGTGACGGCGCGGGTCAGGCCGCCTTGGGGGCGTTCACGTCGGACGGCAGCGCCTTCTGGGCCACCTCGACGAGCGTCGCGAAGGCGTTCGCGTCGTTGACCGCCAGCTCGGCCAGGATCTTCCGGTCCACCTCGACGTTGGCGGCCTTCAGACCCTGGATGAAGCGGTTGTAGGTGATGCCGTTGGCGCGGGCGGCGGCGTTGATCCGCTGGATCCACAGCTGCCGGAAGTCGCCCTTGCGCTTCTTGCGGTCGTTGTAGTTGTAGACCAGGGAGTGGGTGACCTGCTCCTTGGCCTTGCGGTACAGGCGCGAACGCTGACCGCGGTAGCCGCTGGCCTGCTCCAGGACCGCCCGGCGCTTCTTCTGGGCGTTGACTGCCCGCTTGACGCGTGCCACTTGATAACTCCTTCTAAGGGACCGCGGGTGTGCTCACGCGGCCCGAAAGCGAATGGGTCCCGCCCCGGTGAGGGGCGCGTCGGTCACTTGCCGAGAAGCTTCTTGACCTTCTTGGCGTCACCGGGGGCGACCTCGACCGTGCCGGTCAGGGCGCGCGTCTTGCTGGACGGCTTGTGCTCGAGCAGGTGGCGCTTGCCGGCACGCTCACGCAGTACCTTGCCGGAGCCGGTGATCTTGAAGCGCTTGCTGGTACCGCTGTGCGTCTTGTTCTTCGGCATGGCGCCGTGGTCTCCTCGTCGCTGGCCCTCCCGGGCGCCGGTGGGCGCGCGGAGAGCGTCAGTGCTGCGGTCGGTTCGGGCGGGCCCGGTGCGGGCCCGCGGTGCTACGGGTGCTGCGTCTTAGGTGCTGAGGGTCAGCCGGCGTCGGCCGGTGCCTCCGCGTCCGCCTCCACGTCGGCCTGCGCGTCACCCTGCCGGCCGGCCTTGCGGGCGGCCTGGGCCTCACGGGCCTCGGCCATCGCCTCGGTCTTCTTCTTGTGCGGACCGAGGACCATGATCATGTTCCGGCCGTCCTGCTTGGGGTTCGACTCGATGAAGCCGAGCTCCTGGACGTCCTCCGCGAGGCGCTGCAGCAGCCGGTAGCCGAGCTCCGGCCGGGACTGCTCGCGTCCGCGGAACATGATCGTGATCTTGACCTTGTCGCCCTGCTTGAGGAACCGGACGACGTGACCCTTCTTGGTGTCGTAGTCGTGCGGGTCGATCTTCGGCCGGAGCTTCATCTCCTTGATGACCGTGTGCGCCTGGTTCTTGCGCGCCTCACGGGCCTTCATGGCCGACTCGTACTTGAACTTCCCGTAGTCCATGAGCTTGCACACGGGCGGACGGGCGTTCGCCGCGACCTCGACCAGGTCGAGGTCGTACTCCTGCGCAAGCTCCAGGGCCTTGGCAAGCGGCACGATGCCGACCTGCTCGCCGCTGGGACCGACAAGTCGCACCTCGGGAACGCGAATCCGGTCGTTGATGCGGGGCTCGGCGCTGATGGGGCCTCCTCGGTTGCACCACGCGGCTGACTGGCCGACAGCCGCGCTCGTCTCTGGGTCTTCCTCCGACTCCGTACCCGGAACGCACAAAACGCCCCATGCGGATACAGGCGGGGCTCCTCACAACCGGGAGCACCGCCGCGATATTCCGCGGGGCGCATCGGACGGCGCCGCGCCGGGGGTGCCGACGCCTGCCGTCTGACCGGGACCCATCGGCCGTGTGGCCGATAAGGTGGGAGATCGGAGCCTCCACTTGCAGGCCGGGCACGCGGGTGTCCGGCCGGTCGTTCACCCAGCATACCAGCGCAGGCCCCGGGGCCGTAATCGGCCGGACGGGGCATATCGTGTGTCGCATGAGCGAGACTCCCGCCCCCTCCTCCGGCCACGGCTCCGGCCCCGGTCAGGACGCCGGCGCCGGCCCGGGTTACGACGACATCACCCGTGACATCGCGGACGTGCCCGCGGTCGAGGTGATCACCACGGTGGCCGTCCACCTGATGAGCGCGGCGGCGGTGAACCTCGGCCTGGCCGAGGAGGGCGAGCAGCACAAGGACCTCGACGAGGCGCGCAAGCTCATCCAGGCGCTGGCCGGGCTGGTGACCGCGAGCGCCACCGAGATCAGCTCCTTCCACGCGGCGCCGCTGCGGGACGGCCTGAAGTCGCTGCAGCTGGCCTTCCGCGAGGCGTCGCTGGTGCCGGACGAGCCGGGCCAGGGACCGGGCGAGAAGTTCACCGGACCGGTCTACGCGTAAGGGTCGCCGGGCGGGCCTGCGCACAGGGTCGCCGGGCGGGTTCGCACGCGGGGTGCGCGGGTTCGCGCGGGGTGCCCGGGCCGTCAGCCCTCGCCCTCGGCGCGGGCGGCGGTCTCGGCCTCGGCGGCGGCCGCGCGGGCGGCCCTGGCGGCGGCCAGCGCCGGGTGGGTCGCCTGGTGCACCACCGCCGCGAGCGCGCCGCCGACCAGCGGGGCGACGAGGAACAGCCACAGCTGGGTCAGCGCCGGGCTTCCGGCGAAGAGCGCCGGGCCGAGGCTGCGCGCCGGGTTCACCCCGGTGCCGGTGAGCGGGATGCCGACCAGGTGGATCACCACCAGGGCCATGCCGATGGGCAGCCCGTCGAAGCCGACCACGGCGATCCGGTGGGTGACCGCGAGCACCACGAAGACCAGCAGGAAGGTCAGGATCATCTCGGCGACGAACGCGCCGAAGATGTTGATGCCGACCGCCGAGCGGTAGCCGTAGCCGTTGGTGCCGAACGCGCCGTGGGTCTTCAGGCCCGGCACCTGCTTGGCCACGAGCAGCAGCAGCGCGGCGCCGACGATGCCGCCGAGGATCTGCGCGATCCAGTACTCGACGGCGGTGCGCAGGGTGATCCGGCGGGCGAGCAGCATGCCCATCGTCACCGCGGGGTTGACGTGGCTGCCGGAGATGGGCCCGATGGCGTACGCGATCGCCAGCAGCACCAGGCCGAAGCCGAACGCGATGCCGAGCGAGCCGATGTACTGGCCGGAGACCACGGCCGCGCCCACGGCGAAGAAGACCAGCAGCAGGGTGCCCAGGAACTCGCAGACGAACGCCCGCTGGTCGTCGGCCGTCCGGTTGTCGGTGATCGTTCGCATGTCCATCCGGACCTCCACGATGATCGTTTCCTTGCACTGGTCATTGTGGGCCTTCAGGATGAACCGCACATCTCGGCTGATATACGGAGAAAAGGGCGATAGGCAGGCGCGCGGAAGTCGTCCCGGGGCGGCCGGGGACCGGGCGCGAGGCGCCGGGTCCGCTCCCCGGGCCCGTCAGCGGGTGAAGAGCGGGGTGCCCGGGAGCGCGGCGGTGGCCGGAAGGAGGGCGAGGTCCAGGCCCTGGACGAGGACGGCGCGCAGCGTCTCGTCGGCGGCGAGCGCGCGGGCCACGGCCTGGCCGGTGGCCGCCGGGTCCGCGTCGTCGGCGAGCACCAGGGCGAGCGTGCCGTCGTTGCCCGGCCGGGCGGGCCCCAGGTGGGCGCGCACCACGCCGGGCTGCGCGGCCAGCGCGGTGCGCAGCGCGGCGCCGACGGCCTCGCGCACGGCGGGGTCGGCGAGCGGGTCGCGTCCGGCCGCGCCGCGGGCGGCGGCGCGCAGGTCCGCGCCGGTCAGCTCGTACGGGACCGGTCCCGCGAGGTCGATCAGCAGCGTGTCGGCCCGCTCGTGCGCGACGGCCTGGAGGGCCTGGTGCAGGGGTACGGCGACCGGGCGGGCGTCGGGGCGCCAGCGGGCGAGCGTCGCGCTTGAGGTGAAGGCCGGCAGCGCGCGGCGGCCGTCCGGCGCCTCGATCACCGGGACGGCCATGTCGCTGCTCTTCTCCCGGCGCAGCCCGTCGGCTCCCGTCTCGGCCTCGCCGAGCACCGCGACGACCGGCACGAGCAGCCGGGCCCCCTGGAGCGCGGCGGCGACCTCCGCGGCGGCGCGGCCCGTCCCGTCTCCCGCCTGGGCCCCTGTCGCGGCCCCCGTCCCGGACCCGCTTCCGGCCCCGCTTCCGGCCCCGGTCGCGGCGCCGCGCGCCTGGGCGTAGCGCGCGAGGGCGGCAGCGAGCGCGGGGTCGGCGGAGCCGTCGTCGTCGGAGTAACCGGGGTCCGGGATGTTCTTCAGCGCCACCCCGGAACCCTATCCGGCGCCCCGCCGCGCCGGCCCGGCCACCCCGGCGGCCCGACCCGGCCACACCGGCGGGCGTCGCGGACGGCGCGAGGGCGCGGGACCGCCGGGCCGCGCACGCGGAATCGACACCACGCCGAGAAAAATCGACACTGTGTAGACTTTCTGTGCGAGGGGTGGTCCACGCCCGGCGCCGGCGCTCCCGAGCCGCGTGAGCCCTCGAACCGCCCGACGTGGACCGTCTGAACGACACGCACCACCTGGAGGAGCAGTGCAGCAGCAGAACTGGCTCGTCACCGGCGTCAGCTCCGGCCTCGGGCGGGCCTTCGCCCGGGCCGCCCTGGACGCCGGGCACACCGTCGTCGGCACGGTCCGCTCGGAACGGGACCTGCGGGACTTCGAGGCGCTGGAGCCCGGGCGCGCGCACGGCCGCGTCCTGGACGTCACGGACGCCGGCGCGACCAGCCGCGTGGTGGCGGAGGCGGAGGCCGGCGTCGGCCCGCTGGACGTGGTGGTCGCCAACGCCGGCTACGGCCTGGAGGGCACCTTCGAGGAGACGCCGCTGGCCGAGGTGCGGCGGCAGTTCGAGGTGAACGTGTTCGGCGCGGTGGCCACCTTGCAGGCGGCGCTCCCCCGCATGCGCGAACGCCGCCGCGGCCACCTGATGGCCGTCACGTCCATGGGCGGACTGATGGCCGTCCCCGGCATGTCCGCGTACTGCGGCAGCAAGTTCGCCCTGGAGGGCATCCTGGAGGCGCTGGGCAAGGAGGTCGCGCAGTTCGGGGTGCGTGTGACGGCGATCGAGCCCGGCTCCTTCCGCACCGACTGGGCGGGCCGGTCGATGACCCGGGCCCCGCGGTCGGTCGACGACTACGACGCGCTGTTCGCCCCCATCCGCGAGGCACGCCGCAAGGCCAGCGGGAACCAGCTGGGCGACCCGGCCAGGGCCGGGGAGGCGGTCGTGCACATCGCGTCCCTCGACCGGCCGCCGGCCCACCTGGTCCTGGGCTCGGACGCGCTGCGGCTGGTCACCGCCGCGCGTACGGCCGTGGACGAGGACATCCGCGCGTGGGAGTCCCTGTCCCGCACCACCGACCACGCCGAGGGCGCCACGCTGTGACCCCCGACCGCCGCTCCGATCACCGGGCCGACCACCGCTCCGAGCACCCGGCCGGGGACCAGGCCGCGAACCATGCTGGGGACCGGGCCGAGGACCGGGCCGACCGCCGCCCCGATCCGGCCGAGCACCCCGGCCGGCGGGCCGACCGCGGACCGGCGCGCGGTCGGCGCGCCGTGGAACGCAAGGGCGACCTGCGCGAGCGGGCCATCCTCGACGCCTGCGAGGCGCTGCTGGCGCGCAAAGGCTACGACGCCATGACCATCGGCGACATCGCGCAGGGCGCCGGCATCACCCGCGGCGCGCTGTACTTCTACTTCGGCTCCAAGCAGGAGGTCGTCACCGCGCTCGTCGCCCGTACCGTCGAGCACCTGTGGGAACGGTCCCTGGCCACCGCGCGCAGCGACGACCCGCGCCGGGCGGTCGACGCGGCGATGCGGCGCACGGTCGAGCTGTGGACCGCGCACGGCCTGGTCATGCGCACCGCGATCGACCTGTCGCTGACCGTGCCGGAGATCGGCGAGCTGTGGAGCCGTACCGCGGACCTGTTCATCGCGGCCATCACCGCCGTCCTGGAGAAGGCGGGCGTCCCGGCCGGCGCCGGCCCGGACCGGGCTCCGGCGATGGCACGCGCCCTGTGCTGGATGATCGAGCGGACCTTCTACCACGCCTCGCAGGGGTCCCCCGCAGGGCTCCAGGAGGCGTCGGACGCCTGCGCGCACATCTGGCGGACCAGCGCGGGCCTCACCTGACCCGGTTCCGCCGGCGCGCGCGGCGCCCGGCTCCCGCCGGGCGTGGCGCCCGCGTCCTCAGGGCGCGCGGCGCGGCGCCGGCCCGGGCCCGGGGGACGTCGGGTGGAACTGCGCAGCGGGCGCGGTGGTGAGCGGGCGGGCGCGGCGGCCCCTCGGCGGCCGGAACCACAGCAGGGCGGCGAGGGCGACCAACAGCCCGCCGGCGGCGGCGCATCCGGCCGCGACGCCGTCGCCGAGGACCTGGGCCCGGTCCGGGGGCCGCGGGGCCGGGG
>JAJSZB010000141.1:0-16246 GCA_050613715.1 Streptomyces sp. IBSBF 3018 | reverse complement strand
GCCCCGGCGACCGGCCCCCCGCCCGTCCGGCTCCGGACCCGGCCGGTCAGGCTCCCGACCCCGGCGACCGCTACAAGTGGACCGCGCTCACCAACACCACCGCCGCCGTCTTCATGTCCGCGCTCGACGGCTCGATCGTGCTGATCGCCCTGCCGGCGATCTTCCGCGGCGTGCACCTGGACCCGCTGGCGCCGGGCAACATCGCGTACCTGCTGTGGATGATCATGGGATACCGGCTGGTCCAGGCCGTCCTGGTGGTCACGGTGGGCCGGCTCGGCGACATGTACGGGCGGGTCAGGATCTACAACTCCGGCTTCGCGGTCTTCACCTTCGCCTCCGTCCTGCTGTCGTTCGACCCCTTCGACGGCGGCCGCGGCGCGACCTGGCTGATCGGCTGGCGCGTGGTGCAGGCCGTCGGCGGGTCGATGCTCACGGCGAACTCCGCGGCGATCCTCACCGACGCCTTCCCCAAGGAGCAGCGCGGCTTCGCGCTCGGCGTCAACCAGGTCGCGGGGCTCGGCGGGATGTTCATCGGACTGGTCGCCGGCGGTCTGCTGTCCGCGTGGGACTGGCGGTCGGTGTTCTGGGTCAACGTCCCCGTCGGCGTCTTCTTCACGGTGTGGGCCTACCGCACCCTGCGCGAGACCGGACGGCGCGGCGGCGGCCGGATCGACTGGTGGGGCAACATCACCTTCGCCGTGGGCCTGAGCGCGGTGCTGATCGCGGTCACCTTCGGCCTCCAGCCCTACGGCGGCCACACCATGGGCTGGACCAACCCGCTGGTCGACGCGTTGACCGCCGGCGGCCTGGTGCTGCTGGTGGCGTTCGTCGCCGTCGAGAGACGCACCGCCGCGCCGATGATCCAGCTCAGCCTGTTCCGGACACGCGCCTTCACCTTCGGCAATCTCGCCGGCCTGGCCATCTCGATCGGCCGCGGCGGCATGCAGTTCGTGCTGATCATCTGGCTGCAGGGCATCTGGCTGCCGCTGCACGGCTACGACTACGCCGATACGCCGCTGTGGGCCGGCATCTTCATGCTGCCGCTGACCGCGGGCTTCCTGGCCGCCGGTCCGGTCTCCGGCTACCTGTCCGACCGGCTCGGCTCCCGGGGCCTGGCCACCGGCGGGGCGCTGCTGTTCGGCGCGAGCTTCCTGGGCCTGATGCTGCTGCCGATCGACTTCAGCTACTGGTCCTTCGCGCTGCTGATCGCGCTCAACGGGATCGCCAGCGGCATGTTCGCGTCCCCCAACTCCTCCTCGATCATGGGCAGCGTGCCGGCGCACCTGCGCGGCGTCGCCTCCGGCATGCGCGCCACCTTCCAGAACTCCGGCACCGCCGTGTCCATCGGCGTGTTCTTCTCGCTCATGATCAGCGGACTGGCCGGCAGCCTGCCGCACACGCTCACCGCGGGCCTGCGCCGGCAGGGCGTGCCCGCACACGTCGCCGCGCACGTCGGCGGTCTGCCCCCGGTCTCGTCGTTGTTCGCCGCGCAGCTCGGCGTCAACCCGATCCGGCACCTGCTCCAGCCGAGCGGCGCTCTCGCCCGTCTCACCCCCGCGCAGCAACAGGCCCTGACCGGGCGCGAGTTCTTCCCGGACCTGATCTCCGGGCCGTTCCACTCCGGGCTCGTCGTCGTCTTCGCCTTCGGCGCCACCCTCGCCCTGCTCGCCGCGATCGCCTCCCTGCTGCGCGGCGCCCGGCCGACCACCACGGAAACAGAAGGAGTCCCTGTGCAAGCAGCGGAAGAGGCGGAAGAAGCGGCAGCAGCGGAAGCAGCGGAAAAACCGGCCCAGACCGGCCCGGCGCACGACACGGGAGCGGCGCGATGACCCTGGCCGGACGGCTCCTGACGAACCGCAGGGCGGGCGAGACCCGCATGGCCTGGAACCTCCCGGGCCTGCGAGGACCGCAGACGCTGACCCTCGACAGCCGGGACTTCGCCGACGGCGGCGCCCTGCCCCGACAGCACGCGGCCAAGGCCGCCGGCGGCGCCGACACCTCCCCGCACCTGGCCTGGACCGCGCCGCCCGCCGGCACCGCCGAACTCCTCCTGGTGGTCGAGGACATCGACGTCCCGCTGCCACGGCCGGCCGCGCACTGCGTCGCCCTGCTCGACCCGGCGCTCACGCACCTCGACCCCGGCGCCCTCGCCGCACGCCACCCCGCCGCCGGCGTACGGCTGCTGCGCTCCACGATCGGGCGCGGCTACCACGGCCCCGCGCCGATCAAGGGCCACGGCCCGCACGCCTACGTCTTCCAGCTGTTCGCCCTCGCCGCCCCGGTGGCGGGCGCGCCCGGCGCCGCACCGCCGGGCCGGGTCCGCCCGCGTACTCTCCTGGCCGCGGTCAGCGGCCCGGTCCTGGCCCGCGGCCGGCTCACCGGCACGTACGAACGCTGAGGCCCGCTCCCGGCCGGCGGCTTCAGCCGGCCGGGGCGGGGCGCAAAGCGAGCGCCGCCGTTCCGAGGGGCGGGATCTGGACCGGGACCGCGCCGTCCGGGTCCGGGACCAGGTCGACGGGGGAGAGGCCGAGGTAGGTCGTGGCGGCGGCCCCGGCGAGCGGGAACGGCGTGGACACGCGGCAGACCACCGGCGCCTCGGTCAGGGACTGGAGGCGGACGAGGACCGTGCCGTCGCCGGGCGCGGTCAGACCCACCAGCCGGACCCGCGGGTCGTCCAGGGTCAGGAACCCCAGCTCGGCCGGAGGCTCGGCGACGGCCCGCGCGCGGGCGCGCACCGGCACCGGCGGGTGGCTCCCGACGGCCGCGGTGCGCGCGCCCAGCCGCTCCCCGAACGCCGCGGCGGACCGCCCGGCGGCCTCCTCGGCGCGGTCCCCGGCGGGCCCCGCGCCGCCGGCCTCTTCCGCGCCGGCCCCCTCCACGCCGTCCGCGGCCGCTTCGTCGCGGGCGAAGCCGACGCTGTAACGGAAGACGTGGTCGAAGCCCTGCTGCGCGGGGAAGTTGGTGTCCCAGATGTTGTTGTGCACCCAGGAGAAGACGGTCGCCGGCTCCTCGCGCGGCATCGACGGCGGATAGGGCACGTACGGGATCGCGATGCCGCCGACCTGGACCAGGGGGGCGTCCACCGTGGCCAGCGCGGCGTGCTGCACCCCGTCGGCCAGGCTCACCCAGCGGCGGACCGCCCGCATGTGCCGGGCCGACCCGGGCACGGTCGCCAGGCCCGTGCCGGTGACGCCGCCGGTGGCCTCCATCCGGACCCGCGGGTTCTCGAGCGCGAACGGGAACGCGAAGAACGCGCTCTCCTTCGTCAGCGTCGCGTCCTTGTCGAGGCGGTTCTCCAGGTCGATCCGCGCCGCGCCGTGCGGCAGCCGCACGGTCACCCGCAGCCTGCGGGTCCCGGCAGGCGCGCACTCGTAGACCAGCGTGTGGCCGGTGGCGTCGGTGCGGCGCTCGACCAGTGCGGCGGGCGGCGCGGTGCTGCGCGAGGCGAGCAGGTGCATCGAGTCGTCGGCGACGGTCTTGCTGGACTGGTGGTTGAAGCCGCCGGCCGTGGCGTACTCGTCGTACACATAGCCGTTGAAGCCGACCGCGGCGTCCTGCCTGACCAGTTCGCGCCCGGTGTGCTTGTCCAGGATCGAGCCGATGCAGGCGTGCCGCAGGTCGACGGTGACGCGCAGGTGCTCGTTCTCCAGCACCGCCGGGTCCCCGGGCACGGCGTCGCGCACCGCGTCCCGCGGCGTCACTCGCGCCCCCCGCACGGGTGACGCGGCGTCGGCGGGGCCCCCGGGGACGACGTCCAGACGCACCGCGCCGCAGGCCGGCAGGTCGGCGACGGCCACGTTCAGGAAGCGCCCGGCCGCCCGGTGGCGGTCGTTGCGCTGCTCCTCCGGCGCCGCGGGCAGCACGGCGCCGGTGCGCGCGTCGACCACCCGCACCGGGGCGTCCAGGGCCGCGGTGCTCTCCGGCAGGAACAGCCGTGCCGTCTCGGTCCGCGCCCAACTGCACGTGTTCACCACGTAGTACGAGGCCAGCGCGCCGGCGCGCGGCGCGAGCGCCTCGCCGAGCAGCGCGGACGCGGAGTCCAGCAGCGCCCGGCCGTCGTCGTGGGCGCGCAGCGCCTGGGCGTACTTCCAGTGCCACTGCGTCTCGCCGGAGCCGTGGCCGTGCTCGCCGTGCGTCCAGGGGTCGCCGGCGCCCCAGGTGTGCTCGTTGAACAGCGAGGCCGCCCGGTAGACCGCGGGCGCGGCCTCGGCGACCGCCCCGGCGCCCGGCACGCCCAGCAGCCGGGCGTAGCCGGCCACCGTCTGCGCCTCGGCGAGCGCGGCCTGCCCGCGGCGCACGGCCGCCTGCGGCACCGCGCCCGCGCCCACCCCGTCGACCCACCAGTCGCTCCAGTCCCCGGTGTACGTCTCCAGGCGGTCGCCCACGCGCCGTTCGGCGTCCTCGAAGAAGTCCTGGTTGCGGGAGGCCCGCAGCCGGGGGAACGCCCACTGCTCGTTCCAGCGGCTCACCGTGTCGGAGATGATCCGGCGCGGCGGCCCGTTGTCCGCGAACTTCCCCAGCACCCGCAGGTGCAGCACGTCCCACGGGTACGGGTCCGCGCCCGAGGTCCGGTCCAGGACCGGGAAGCCGGGGATGCCGCGGCCCTCGTGCGGGTACGGGAACGACGCGAGGGCGCTCAGGTACGCCGGCAGCAGGTCGTCGACGTGCTCGTAGGAGGCGTCGAAGCCGAGCACCGACCCCTCCATGTAGGCCAGGCCGTGCGGGGTGTCGGTGCGCCAGACCAGGACGCTCTCGCCGCCGGGCGCCCGCCAGCGGAACAGCCGCGGCAGGTGCTCGCCGCCGACGTGGTGCGGCGCGGCGCGCCCGGCCCAGTTGTGCGCCACCGACAGGTAGCGGATGCCGTTGCCGGCCAGCACGCCGGGCAGGCCGACGACCTGGCCGGGCACGTCGGTCTGCATGGCGGTGCGGATGTCGACGCCGTGCCGGTCGCGCAACCGCGTGACCGGGCGCAGCAGTTCGTGCAGCTCGTCGGTGGAGCAGGTCTCGGTGTGCAGGTTGAACGGCATCGCGGTGAGCTCGATCCGGCCCTCGCGCACCCGGTCGAGGAACGCCTCGACGCGCCGGCCCGGCCGATGGTCCCGCCAGTCCTCGAAGGAGTGGAAGCCCTCCACGGCCCAGCGGAACCGGGCCTCCTCCGGCCGGTCGTCGGTGTCGTCGCACAGTTCGAGCAGCGAGTCGAGGTACGCGCGGTGCTCGGCCATCACCCGGCCCTGCGGATCGGTGTAGCCGATGTCGAGGTGGGAGTGCTGCACCAGGTGCAGCGTCCAGTGCCGCTGCGGGCGCGCCTCGAACGCGAACCGCGCGTCCTCGCCCAGCTCCGGCAGCGCGATCAGCAGCGGCGTCGGCGCGTCGACCTCCGGCACCAGCACCCGCAGGTCGTCGCCGGGGCCGGGGACGACCTCGCACGGCACCGGCACGCCGCCCGCCGTCGTCACCGAGACCCGGGTCAGCCGCGGCCGGGTGCGGCCCGCGCCGTCGCGGCGCAGGCGCACCCGGACGGACTGCAGCAGCCCGCCGCCGCCGTCGTGCCGCAGCAGCGGCTCACCCGACAGCAGCACCTGCACGTCGCCGAAGCCCGCGGCGACGGCCACGCGGTCGCGCAGGATGTCGCGCGCGATGTCGGAGTCCCACCAGGAGGACCGGGTGAGCGGTGGCTTGGGCATGGTGCGTGGACGTCCTTCGTGTCGGGGTCGGTGATCCGGCGGCGGGCGGTGCCGCGGTCAGGGGGAGGCGCGGTCAGGGAGGCACGGTCAGGAGGAGGCGCGGTCCTGGAGGCACGGTCAGGAGGAGGCGCGGTGTCCGCCGTGCGGGGCGGCGGTGGCGCCGGCGAGGGTCGCGAAGACCTGGACCATCGCGGACTGCTCCAGCGTCTCGGCCGGGGCGGCCGGGTCGTAGTCGCCGCCGCCGGAGGGCTGGAAGCGGAACAGGCCGGTGGCCGCGTCCCGGTTGCCTACGTACTCGGCGTCGGCGTAGGCGCTCATCGCGCTCAGGTACGCGGGGTTCGGGCGGACCGCGTCCAGGGCGAGTAGGTCCTTGAAGTAGAAGGAGTCGAAGATCGCCGGCTGGTCGTGCAGCCGGCTGCCCTGCGTCCAGTACGCCAGTGAGCCGTCGGCGTCCTCCACCGCCTTGGCCAGGTACGCGGCGTCGCCGGTGCCGCGGTAGAGCGCGAGCGCCGCGCCGATCATGGAGCCGGAGTTGTAGCTCCACAGCGTCGGGTCGGTGCCGCCGTCGTCGGCGCGGTCGTTGCCGTACAGGCCCGGTGCCTGCCGCATGCACGAGTACACCCAGCCGTACCACTGTTCGGCCGCGTCGAGGTACGCCTTGCGGTGGGTGTGCTCGTAGAGGCGGGCGGCCAACTGCGCGGACAGGGCGGTCACGTTGGTGGCGCGGATCGAGTTGGCCGGCGAGTCGAACCAGTCCATGCCGCCCGGGCACGCCTTGGCGGGGTTGGTGTCCCAGGCGCGGCTGACGACCGGGATCGTCTGCTCGGCGCGGGTGAGGTACGCACGGTCGCCGGTGGCCTCGTACTGGTCGAGCTGGCTGAGGGCGGCCACGGCGTTGTCGTCGTAGTAGATGTCGCCGCCCGATCCCAGGGGCGCGGGCAGGTAGGACTCGTAGCCGGGACGGTCGCCGGAGCTCGCGTACAGCTGGACGGTCGCGAAGCGCTCGGCCGCGTCGCGGCGGTAGGCGGGGCCCGACTGCGGCAGCCGCTCCATGTCGACGGCCGCCGCGGCGGCCTCGCGCATCGGCCACAGGTAGGAGTGGTCCTGGTCGCCGGCCTGGCGGGGCGTGCGCTCCAGGTACAGGCCGTGCGCGTCCGGGCCCTGGTAGAGGTTCGCCTGGAGGGCGCGGTAGGCGTCGGTGGCGCGGGCGGTCCACTGGGCGGAGGTGACGGCCCCGCTCCCGGACGGCGGGGCCGGCCGGGCGTGGGCGGGGACGGCGCTCCAGAGCAGCCCCGCGCAGACGGCGGTCACGAGGGCGGGACGGAGCAGGGATCGCGGCATGGTGTTCCCTTTCGCGGCGGAAGCGTGTGGGCGGCGTGGACGTGCGGTCGACGGTTGGCGCCGGTCGGCGTCGGCGGTCTGCGCCGGGACCGCGGTCAGCGGTGGCGTCAGCGGTGGATCCTGAGGCTGCTGACGAAGAAGCGCTGGGCGGAGAAGAACAGCACCAGCGTCGGCAGCGACACCAGCAGCGCGCCGGCCAGCACGACCGGCGGCCCGACGTTGGAGTAGTTGCCCTGCAGATCGGCCAGCGCGGCCATGATCGGCCGGATGTTGCGGCTGGTGGTCAGCGTGATGCCGAACATCAGGTCGTTCCACACGGCCACGAACTGGAACACGAACACCGCGACCATGGCCGAACGGGTCAGCGGCACGTGGATCTGCCAGAACACCCGCCACCACGACGCCCCGTCCATCCGCGCCGCCTCCACCACCTCGCGCGGCAGCGTCAGCGAGTAGTTGCGCATGACGAAGAAGGCGAACGGGACCGCGATGGCGGTGTAGATCAGCACCAGGCCGATCTGCGTGTCGTACAGCGACGTGCGGGCGTAGGACAGGAACAGCGGCCGGATGAAGACCTGGAGCGGCAGCAGCGTGCCGGAGTAGATCGCCCAGAACCACAGCACCCGCCGCCTGACCGGCATCACGACGGTGGCGAACGCCGCGAACGTCGCGATCACCACCGCGGCCAGCGCGCTCACCGTGGCGTACAGCAGGCTGTTGCCGAAGGCGGGCCCGAGGTTGGCCTTGTGCCAGGCCTGCGACATGTTGCCGAACAGCCCGAAGTGGCTGGGCAGCCAGTGCGGGCCGCCGGTGTACTGGTCGGCCGGCACCAGCGAGTTGACCACCAGCAGCCAGGTCGGGACCAGCCACAGCACGGCGAGCACCACCACGGTGCCGCCCCGCAGAACTCTGCCGAAAGACATGGTCATTCGCCCTTCACGTCCAGTTGGCGGCGCAGGTAGAGCCAGGAGGCGGCCAACACGATGACGGTGAGGACGACCGCGATCGCCGCACCCGCGCCGGGCCGCAGCTCCAGGAAGGTCTCGTTGTACATGGACACCGCGAGGGTCTCGGTGGCCCGCCCGGGGCCGCCCTGGGTGAGCACCCAGATCAGGTCGAACGACTTGAGGCCGTTGACCAGGCTCATGCCGATCACGATGATCGACACCGGCCGCAGCTGCGGCAGCACGATGTGCCGGAACTGCTGCCAGCTGCCCGCGCCGTCCAGCGCGCCGGCCTCCAGCGTCTCCGGCGGGATCGACTGCAGCCCGACCAGGAAGAGGATGACCGCGACGCCGGTCGCCTGCCAGGCGTTGGCGAGGATCATCACCAGCGTGTTGCCCGGCCAGGTCAGCAGCCAGCCGTGCGCCAGCGAGCCCAGATGCACGGACTTGAGCACCTGGTTGACCGCGCCGTCGCTGGTCAGCATGAAGTTCCAGACCACCGCGACCGCCGAGCCGGACAGCGCGTACGGCAGCACCACGCACAGCCGGGCGGCCCGCGACCAGCGGGTGGCGTTGGTCATGACGGCGATGGCCAGGCCCAGCACGAACGGCAGCACGACCGTGCCCGCCACCCACAGCAGCGTGTTCTGCACCGAACGGGTCAGCGCCGGATCGGAGGCGAACCGCGTGTAGTTGTCGAACCAGCTGAACGGCGAGGTCCGGGTGTCGCTGAAGAAGCTGCGGTAGATCGTCCAGACGAACGGCGCCAGCAGGAACGCGGCGACCAGCAGCACCGCCGGCGCCAGGAACGTCCCCGCGGCCAGTCGTTCGCGCCTGGCGCGCCAGGTGTGCGCGGCCGGCGCCGGCGGTCCGCCGCCGGGGGAGTGCGGCCCCCGTCCGGGCCGTCTGCCGGGGTGGCGCCCGGCCCATCGGCCGGCTCTGCCCGCGCCGCCGGCCGCGGCGCGTGTCGTGTCGGTCGTCTCGGTCATCGGGGTGCTCATGCCTCGTCCCGCCTCCAGGCCGCCCATTCGTCGTGCGCCCGGTCCTGCATCCGGCGCAGCGTGGTGGCCGGCGAGGTCTGCCCGGCCATGAACCCGCCCAGGTCGTCGGTGTTGCCCTGGATGAGGCTCGGCGGGCTGGCCTCCCAGTAGCGGATCAGCGGGGTCCGGCGCTCGCTCGCGATGTCGCGCTGCAGCCGGGCCACCACCGGATTGCCCGAGGGGACCGTCGGGTTGGCGGAGCTGTCCTGCAAAAAGTCGCTCCACACCCGCTGCACCGACGGGTCCAGCCACGCCCGGGCGTTCGCCATGGCGGCGGTGTGCGAGGAGGCGCGGCTGGGCACCACGAACACGCCGGACTCGGCGATCACGCTCTTCGGCGTGGACGGCCGGACCGTCGGCAGGATGAAGGCGTCGTAGTCGACGCCCGCCTTCATGCCGGCGGCGGCGATGCCCTGTGCCTGCCAGGTGCCGTGCAGGAACATGCCGACCGTGCCGGACTTCAGGGCCCCCGGCCCGCGGGCCTGGTCGAAGTCGGGCGGTGTCATCCAGCCCTTGCGCATGAAGTCCTGCCAGATGTCCATCGCCTGGCGCGCCGGGGCGTCGGTGTACGAGGCCTGGCCGGCCACCAGTCGCTGGTAGAAGCCCGGGTCGACCTTGGTGACCAGTTCCTGGAACCACTCGATGGCCGGCCACCCGCCGACCTGGCTGGCCAGGAACGGGGTGATCCGGTGGCGCTTGAGGACCTCGGCGCAGTGCAGCAGCTCGTCCCAGCTGCGCGGCGCGGTCAGGCCCAGCTTGGCGAACACCGGCTTGCTGTAGAAGAGCACGTAGTAGGACTCGTACAGCGGGACGCCGTAGACCTTCTGGCGGTACGACACCGTGTCCCGGGTCGCCTCGCGCACCCAGCCCTTGGACGCGTACTCCCGCCACACGCCGCTGAGGTCGGTCAGCCCGCCGGCCCGGGCCAGCCGCTTGAGCTGGTAGCCCGACGCCCACTTGACCAGGTCGGTGGCCTTCGACGTCTGTAGGGTCATCTGGACCACCTGCTGGTACGAGGTCACCGACGGGTTGGACAGCGGCCGCAGCGCATAGCCGGTGATCTTCTTCAGCTCGCGCCCGGCCGAGCGGTAACCGTCGTCCCAGGTGGCGTTGTCGTTGGAGAGGCTCGTGGTCCCCGGCTGGGCGGACGTGCTGCTTCCGCGGGCGCAGCCCTCCACCGCGAGGACGGCCGCGCCCGCGGCCATCCCGGCGAGGAAGCGGCGCCGGCCGAGCGGCACGGCCGCCGGACGGTTCCTGCCCGTTGCTGACATGGATCACCTTCACCGAATCGGGCCACGAGATGGCCGGATCTAGACACCAGGGCACACGCGTACCCAGTGAAGCGCCCGGAATCGCCGAGTGGGCGTTGCGTGGAGGTTAACGACACCATTCCGGCGGTAGCAAGGGTTGGTGACCGATTGACTTCGGATTCTCGTCGTCAGCTCGAAGAAAATGCAGGTCAGACGCCCATCTGTGATGACCATCGCTTCCCGGGGAGGGGGTGGACCTCGTCGGCCACCCGCTGTTATCGTTAACGAACACGGAGGAAGCCCAGTGAGGAGCAGATGTGCAGCCCGCGTCTCGTGCGTACGACCCCCACCCCAGCTACCGGCCGGTCGGCGGCCAGGTGACGGCCGGCTGGCCGGCCGCGGTCGCCGCGCTGCCGCCCGGCCCGCTCGTCCTGGCCGTGGACGGTCCCGCGGCGGCCGACTGGGCCACGGCGGCCGAGGGCCTGGCCGCCGCCCTGCGCGCCGCCGGGCGGGAGGGCGGCCTGCTGGACGTGCGCGGCCACTACGCGCCCTCGGCCGCCGACCGGATACAGGCCGACCCGGTCCCGCCCGGCGATCCGTTCTTCACCCCGCTGTCCCGGGCGGCGGCCGCGGACCTGTTCGACGCCGTGCCGCGGCCGCCGCGGCCCGCGGGCGACGGCGTGCTGGTGGTGTTCGGCCCGGGCGCCGCGCTGTGCGAGCCGGACCTGCTCTGGTACGCCGACCTGCCCAAGCGGTACGCCGAGGCGGCCGTCGCGCACGGCGAGCGGCCGGTGGGGGCGAACCTCGGCCGCCCCGCGGGCGACGACACCCCGGGCGACCTGGTGCGGCTGTTCTACACCGACTGGCCGGTGCTCGACCGGCACCGCGACGCGATCGCCGGGCGGATCGCGCGGTGGATCGACCTCGGCGACCCCGCCGCGCCCGCCTCCCTGGACGGCGCGGCGCTCCGGGCCACCCTCGCCCACCTGGCCCGCGGCCCGGTGCGCACCCGCCCGTACTTCAACTCCACCCCGTGGGGCGGGCAGTGGGCGGCGAGCGAGCTGGGCTTCACCCCGCAGGCCGGCAACACCGCGCTCGGCTACGAGCTGATCGCCCCCGAGGCCGGGGTGCTGGTGGGCGAGCGGGAGGGCCCGCAGGTCGAGGTGCCGTTCCAGCTGCTGTGCGTGCGGCACCCCGAGGACATGCTCGGCGCGCGGGTGCACCGCAGGTTCGGCACCTCCTTCCCGATCCGCTTCGACTACCTCGACACCATGGGCGGCGGCAACCTCTCCCTACACTGCCACCCCCGCGAGCGGTACATGCGCGAGGTGTTCGGCTGGCTGTACACCCAGCACGAGACGTACTACGTCACGGCCGCGGAAGCCGGCTCGCGGGTGCTGCTCGGCCTCACCGAGCACGCCGACCCCGAGGCCATGCGCCGCCAGGTCGAGGCCGCCGTCGCGGACGGCGTCCCGCTGCCGGTCGAGGAGCATGTGCAGAGCCACCCGGCCGAGGTGGGACAGTTGTTCATGATCCCCGCGGGCACCCCGCACGCCTCGGGGGCGGGCAACCTGGTGCTGGAGGTGAGCGCGACGCCGTACCTGTACTCGCTGCGCTTCTACGACTGGCTCCGCAAGGACGCGGCCGGCGCGTCCCGGCCGCTGCCCTACGAGCACGGCTTCGCCAACCTCGACACCGCGCGGCGCGGCGAGGACGTGCTGAAGGACCTGGTCCAGCAGCCGCGCACGCTGCGCTCCGGCGACGGCTGGCGCGAGGAGGTCGTCGGCGCGCTGCCGGAGATGTTCTACGCGGTGCACCGGCTGGTGGTGGCGCCGGACGCGGCCGCGGACGACGACACCGCGGGACGCTTCCACATCCTCAACGTCGCCGCGGGCCGTGGCGCGGTCATCGAGACCGCGGACGGCCGCAGCCACGACCTGGCCTTCGCGGAGACGATCACCGTGCCCGCGGCGGTCGGCCCGTACCGCGTCCGTGCCACCGGGCCGGACGAGGTGCGGATCGTGAAGGCGCTGGTGGTGGAGGCGTGAGCGGGGGTTCCGCGGGCGCGGGTGGCGCTCCGGGCGCGGGCGGTGGGCCTGGCGCGGGCGGCGGCGCGAGGTTGGGCACGGCCCCGGCGGGCGGGGGCCCTGTCGGCGCGGGCGGTTCCGCCGCTCCGGCCGTCTCCGCGGGCGCGGGCGGTTCCGCCGCTGTGGCCGCTGCCGGCCGGACCGGCGTTCTCGTGCCGGTGCTCGACGTCGGCGGTACGCATGTCACCGCCGCGCTCGTCGACCCGGCGGACGGACTGCCGGTCCCGGCCACGGTGACCCGCAGGGCGCTGGGCTCGCACGCCGACGCCGACGGCATCCTGGACGCCGTCGCCGAGGCCGCCGCGGGACTGCCCGCGGGCCACCTGCCGCGCTGGGGCGTGGCGATGCCCGGCCCCTTCGACTACGCCGCCGGGATCGGCCGCTTCACCGGCATCGGCAAGTTCGAGTCGCTGTCCGGCGTGGACGTCGGCGCCGGGCTGCTGCGGCGGCTGGCCGGCCGCGCCGAGCGGATGTGCTTCCTCAACGACGCCGACGCCTTCGCCCTCGGCGAGTACCGCGCCGGCGCCGCCGCCGGGCACGAGCGGGTGCTGTGCCTGACGCTGGGCACCGGCGTGGGCTCCTCGTTCCTGCGCGCCGGCCGGCCGGTGCACGACGGCCCCGGCGTACCGCCCGACGGCCACGTACACCGGCTGACGGTGGCGGGCCGGCCGCTGGAGGACACCGTCTCGCGGCGGGCGATGCGCGCGCACTACGCCCGTCTGGCGGGCCCGGGCGGCGGCCGCGGCGCCGACGCGGCGGGTGGCCGGGACGTCGGCCGGGACGTCGGCCGGGACAACGGCCGGGTAGCCGACCCGGACGGCGACCGGGACACCGGTTCGGCCGTCGGCCGCGCGGCGCCGGACGTGCGCGAGATCGCGGCGCGGGCCGCGCAAGGGGACGCCGTCGCCGCGGAGGTCTTCCGCTACGCTTTCGACGCGCTCGGCCGGGCGCTGGCCCCGTGGGCCGGCCGCTTCGGGGCCGGCGCGGTGGTCGTCGGCGGTTCCATGGCCCGGTCGTGGGACCTGGTCGCACCCGCGCTCGCCGGCGGGCTCGCCGCGGCCGGCGGACCCGCGGTGGGCGTCCTGCCCGCCCGGCGGCCCGACCACGCGCCGCTGATCGGAGCCGCCCAGTGGGTGCGGGACGCGGCCGGAGCGGTATGAGCGGCGCGCGGGGGACGGCCGGGACGCCGCAGGCCGGCACAGGAGGGAGCAGGGGCATGAGCGTACGCCGGGGCGGCGGGCCGACCATGCAGGACGTCGGGAAGCTCGCGCAGGTCAGCGCCATGACCGTGTCGCGGGTGCTGAAGAACGACCCGGGCGTGTCCGAGGCGACCCGCGCACGCGTCTTCGCCGCCGTCGACCGGCTCGGCTACCGCCGCAACGAGACCGCGCGCAGTCTGCGCCTCGGCGGCAGCGGCATGATCGGCCTGGTCGTCACCAACCTCGCCAACCCCTTCTACTCGCGCCTCGCGCTCGGCGTGCAGGACATCGCCACCGAGTACGGCTTCAGGGTGGTGCTCAGCAACTCCGCCGAGCAGGCCGACCGCGAGCCGGGCCTGGTCGACGGCCTGGTCGACCACCAGGTCGAGGGGCTGATCGTGGTGCCGGCCGGCAGCCGCCAGCAGCACCTGGCCGAGGCCATGCGCCGGGTGCCGGTGGTCCTGGCCGCCCGGCCGCCGGCCGGGCTCGACACCGACTGCGTGCTGGTCGAGGACTTCCACGGGGCCCGCGAGGCCACCGCGTGCCTGCTGGCCGAGGGGCACACCCGGATCGCCTTCCTCGGCAACCCGCCCGCGCTGTACACCGGGGCGGAGCGCCTGCGCGGCTTCTGGGCGGCGCACGAGGAGGCCGGCGTCGAGCCGGACCACGCGCTCATCCGCCAGGGCCTGGTGGACGCGGGGACCGCGGAGCACGCGACCGCGGAGCTGCTCGCCGGGCCGGCCGGGCCCACCGCGCTGTTCTGCACCAACAACCGGATCAGCCAGGGCGCGATCCGGGCGATGTACAAGGCGGGCACGAGCGTGCCGCTGGCCGGCTTCGACGACTTCGACCTGTCCGACGTCCTCGGCCTGCCGCTGACGCTGGTCTCCTACGACGCCGACGAGATAGGGCGGCAGGCCGCCCGGCTGCTGATCGACCGGCTCGACCAGCGGGACGCCGAGCCGCGCGCCTCGCGCCGCGTCACCGTCCCCACCCGCGTCGTCCGCCACGGCCCGCACCCCGGCGCATGACGGAACTCGCGAGCGCGGCGGGCCCCGCGAGCACGGACCGGCCCGTGAGCGCGGCGGAACCCCGGCGCAGGACCGGCTCCCCGCGCGCGACCCCTCCGCGTACGACCTCCCCGCGCGCGACCTCTCCACGTACGACGGCCTCCCGGCCACCGGCAGAAAGGTCGACGATGCCGTTCCCCACCACCGTCAGGGACCACCCGGTCGTCCGGGAGGCGGTCCGCCGCCTCGACGCGCTCGGCGACCCGCGCTTCGGCCGGACCCTGGTGCGCTGCCTGGACGACACGCTCGCCCGTACCATCAGGGCGATGCCCGACGGCACCGCGTTCGTGGTGACCGGCGACATCCCCGCCATGTGGCTGCGGGACTCGACCACGCAGTTGATGCCCTACCTGGCGCTCACCCGCGACGACCCGGCGCTGCGGGACCTGGTCGCGGCCGTGCTGGGGCGCCAGTACGCGCAGATCGCCCGCGACCCGTACGCCAACGCCTTCAACGCCGGCCCCTCCGGCCGGGCGCACGACCCGGACGACCTGTGCGACGACCCGTGGGTGTGGGAGGAGAAGTACGAGGTCGACTCCCTCGCCTTCCCGCTGCTGCTGGCCCACCGCTTCTGGCTGGCCACCGGGCGTACCGACCACCTGGCCGGGGCCGCCCGCACCGCGCGTGCCGCCATCGCCGTGTGGCGCACCGAGCAGGACCACGCCACCGCCTCGCGGTACCGCTTCGTACGCGCGTCGGGGCCGCCGAGCGACACGCTGCCCGACGACGGACGCGGCACGCCGGTCGCCCGCACCGGCATGACGTGGAGCGGCTTCCGGCCGAGCGACGACGCCTGCGCCTACGGATACAACGTGCCGGCGAACCTGTGCGCCGCGGCGGCCCTGGACGGCGTCGCCGACCTCGCGCGCTTCCTCGCCGACACCGCGCTCGCCGAGGACGCGGTCGCGCTCGCGGCCGAGCTGCGCGAGGGGGTGCGCCGGCACGGCACGGTCACCCGCCCCGGCCTCGGGCGGCTCTACGCGTACGAGGTGGACGGCCTCGGCAACGCGCTGCTGATGGACGACGCGAACATGCCGAGCCTGCTGTCGCTGCCGCTGGTCGCCGGCGTCTCCCCGGACGATCCGCTGTACGCGGCGACGCGCCGGTTCGTGCTCTCCCCGGCCAACCCGACGTGGTACCGCGGCGCCGCCGCCGAGGGGGTGGGCAGTCCGCACACCCCTGAGGACCACATCTGGCCGATCGCCCTGGCGGTGCAGGGGCTGACCGCCGGGACCCGCGAGGAGAAGCTGCGCGCGCTGACCACACTGGTGGACACCGACGCGGGCACCGGCGCGATGCACGAGTCCTTCCACAAGGACGACCCGCGGCGGTTCACCCGGCCGTGGTTCTCCTGGGCGGACGCGATGTACGCCGAACTCGCCCTGGACATCGCGGGCCTGGGCACCCGCGCGCTGTGGACCGCGCGGGCGGGGGAGGCCGGGGACACCGCGGACGCCCCCGGCGGCCCGGACGCGGCCGGGGACTTCGGCGACGCCGCCGCCGACCGCGTCGCGGACTGAACCCCCTCGCCGGCGAACACGGGCTGCTGCGGGCGCAGATGACCCGCCGCCCCCGCAACGCCCGGTCGGCGGGCGGCGGTTGGAGCGGACCGCGGGGGGCCGTGAGGGGGC
>JAJSZB010000140.1:0-16266 GCA_050613715.1 Streptomyces sp. IBSBF 3018 | reverse complement strand
GTGGTGGGGGTGCTCGGGGTCGCCGCGCTGCTCGCCACCGCGCTCGCGGTCCCGGCCGAAGCGGCGCCCGCGGGCGGGAGTTCGGCGGGGGTCGGCGCCGCGCCCGTGAGCGGGAGTCCGGCGGGGGACGCCGCGGCTCCCTACTCCGCGCGGGCCGTGCCCGCGGCCCGTACGGTCACGCTGGTCACCGGCGACCGCGTCACCGTCGCCACCTCGGCGAGCGGCGCCACCACCTATGCCGTGCAACCCGCCCCGGGGAACGCCGGGTTCGAGTCCTTCCAGGCGGGCGACGGCGACCGGTACATCGTTCCGGCCGCCGCCGTACCGTACTTGGGCCGGCTGGATCGCTCGCTGTTCGACGTGACCGCGCTGGCCGCGGCCGCCCCCGCCGACCGCAGCGCCACCGGCTACCTCACCCCCGCCTCCGCGACCTCGTTCGCCGCCACGCTCCGCCGCCTGATCGGCGCGGACATCGCCGCCGGACGCCCGGCCGGGACCACCCCGCTGCCCGCCAGCCTCAGCGCGCCGGGCGCGCCGGGCGCGCCGGGCGCCGCGGCGCCCACCGGCGTGCATCCGAACTACCCCCTGCACATCCTCCAGTTGGGCGCCACCGACCTCTCCGGCCAGGCGGTGAACGGCGAGATCACCCTGACGAACACCGACTCCACCGCCAAGGAGACCGACCGCGTCGACCTCTCCGGCGGCGTCGCCAGGATCGCCGTCCCGGCCGGCCACTACGCCGCGTACGCGACGTTCTTCGACTACGGCGACGACGGGGAGGCGACCGCGGTCCGGCAGGTCGCGCTCGACGGCTTCACCGTGCCCGACGACGCCGCAGGGACCACGTACGCCACCGTCGACGAGCGCACCGCCACCTCGAAGGTCACGGCGGTCTCGCCGAAGCCTGCCGTGCAGGACCTCGTGGACACCACCGTCGCGCGCTTCGACGCCACCGGGAAGGGCCTGATCACGGTCGGCGTGACCGCCTTCAACGGCCTTCCGCTGTACGCGACTCCGGTCCCGGAGCCGGCCGTCGGCTCGCTGCACTACGTGGTGCACTGGGGCGGCGCCGCACCCGATCCGGACGACCACTACCGCGTCGACCTCGCGTTCCCCGCCGCGCAGATCCCGGCCGACGAGTCGTTCACCGGCCGCGCCGACCAACTGGCCACCGTACGCGACGCGATGTACAGCGATCCGCAGGCCGCGAAGCTCGCGCTGCCCGCCACGCTGCTGAACGGCCCTGTCGATCCAGTGCTGTTGGCGCACAGCTACGGCTCGGTCGGCTATTTCGTGCCCGGCGGCCAGGTCGTCACCGAATACCTCGGCACCGCCGACACCGGCGGCTGGTTCCAGGCCGCGCTGACCCCGACCGCCGTGCTGATGCTCGCCGACCCGCGGACGTACCGCGGCGGGCAGCGCGCCGCGGTGGACTGGGGGCGCGGCCCGGTCGTGCCGGGGCTGGGGCAGTGGACGACGAAGCAGTTGTGCGACGCCTGTTCCTCCGGCGACACATTCAGCCTCGCGCTCCCGCTGTTCCGCGACAGCGTGCCCGACCACTCCGGCACGTCCTTCGGCTCGGTGCGGGCGCACTTCGCGCTGTACCGCGACGACGCACTGGTCTTCGAGCAGGCGGGCTACGGCGCGGTGGTCGCGGGCGTGCCGCACGCCCCCGCGGTCTTCCGCGGCGTCCTGGACGTCGACCAGACCGGCGGCTACGGGCTCAGCCAGGGACTGGTCACGCACACCGAGGAGACCGTCCGCTACGACCCGGACGCGACCGGTACCCCGCTGTCCGGCGACGATTCCTGCTACCAGGACGCGGAGTTGACGCCGTGTCAGGTCAGCGGCGCGATCACCGCGGACTACCGGCTGGCCGCGGACCTGACCAACACCTCAGGCGCGCGGCTGCAGTCGATGGCCCTGCACGTCGGGCACGTCGCCTACCACGGCGTCGGGTCGCGCGCGCCGATCACCTCGGTGACGGTCTCGGTGTCGTTCGACGACGGCAGGACGTGGCAACGGGCCGCGGTCGCGGGCGCGCTGGGCACGTACGCCGCCATGTGGCCGAACCCGGCCGCCGCGGCCGGCACGTCGCCCTCGCTGAAGGTCACCGCGCGCGACGCGGCGGGCGACGCGTTCAGCCAGACCGTCAGCGCCGCGTACACGATCGCCGCGCCGGGCGACCGTACCAACGGCACGGAGGGAGAGGCCCGATGACCGCGATCCACCGCCTGCGCGCGATCCTGACCGCGGCGCTCGCCGTGACGGCGACGGCGCTGGCGCCCGCCACGACGGCCCACGCGAGCCCCGCACCTCCGGCCGCTCCCGCCACTCCGGCCGTCTCCCCCGCTCCGGCCGCTCCCGCCGCATCCGCTCCCGTCCGCGACGTCTGCGGCGCGCCCGCGCCCGGGTTCGCGCGCTGCTTCGCCGAGGTCCGCACCGACGTGCACGGGGGTCCGGGGGTGCGCGGGGCCGCCGCCCGGCGCCCGGCGGACGCCGCGCCGCCCGACGGCTACGGGCCGGCCGACCTGCGGGCCGCGTACCGCCTGCCGGCCACCGGCGGCGCGGACCAGACCGTGGCCGTCGTGGACGCGGGCGACGACCCGGCCGCCGAGGCGGACCTCGCGGTGTACCGGCAGACGTACGGCCTGCCGCCGTGCACCACCGACAACGGCTGTTTCCGCAAGGTCGGCCAGGACGGCAGGTCCGAGCCGCTGCCGCAGGACTGGGGTTGGGCGCTGGAGACCTCGCTGGACCTGGACATGGTCTCGGCGGCCTGCCCGCAGTGCCGCATCCTGCTCGTGGAGTCCGACGACCCGTCGATCAGCGCGCTGGCCACGGCCGTCGACACCTCGGTGGCGCTCGGCGCGGACGAGGTGTCGAACAGCTACGGCTCCCCCGAGGCCACCGGCGTCGACGCCTTCCGGGCCGACTACGCCCACCCGGGCGCGGCGATCGTCGCGGCCAGCGGCGACTCCGGCTACACGGTGCCGAGCCTGCCGGCGGTCTACCCGAGCGTGATCGCGGTCGGCGGCACCTCGCTGACCCCCTCGGACGACGCGCGCGGCTGGCACGAGACGGCGTGGAACGGCGCGGGCAGCGGGTGTTCGGCGTGGCTGGACAAGCCCGCGTGGCAGACCGACCCCAACTGCCCCGGGCGCACGGTCGCGGACGTGTCCGCCGTCGCCGACCCGCGGACCTCGCCGGCCGTCTACGACACGCACGATGAGGACGGCTGGGTCAGGGTCGGCGGCACGAGCGCGGCGGCGCCGTTCGTGGCGGGCGTGATCGCGCTGGGCGGCCACCCGGAGCGGTTCCCCGACGCGTCGTACCTCTACGCCCACGCCGGGCAGCTCAACGACGTGGTCGGCGGCGACAACGTCGACCAGAACGACTGCGGCGGCGACTACCTGTGCACCGCGGTCCCCGGCTACGACGGCCCGACCGGCAACGGCTCCCCGAACGGGCTCGGGGCGTTCTAGACGGTCTGGCGTCCCGGGGCGGTGGCATCGGCGACGACGTCCGCGGTGGGGGCCGCGGAGACGTCCGCGGCGGGGTCCGGCGCCGACGCGGCCCTGCGGTGGACCAGCAGGCTGCGGACGCCGAGCACGGCGATGGCGGTGCCGAGCACCGTCGAGACGATCGCGAGGGTGAGGTGGATCCAGAAGTACGCGGTCGGGGACGAGTGGTCGCCGTGGTGGAAGGCGAGACCGCTGGCGTCCTTCCACAGGTTCTTCACGAACGTGGTCCACACGATCCACGACCACACGCCGAAGGCGGCGAGGAACCAGGAGGCGCGGCGGCTGAGCTTCATGCGTCCCAGTATGGGCGGACCCGTCCGCGGCCCCCGCGCGGGGGCCCGGTCCGGCCGGCCCCGGCCCGGGTCCGGCTGAGCCCCGGCCCGGGCCGGGCCCCGGGTCCCGGCGCCCCGGCGAGTGCACCGCGCCCCCGGAGGTTCCGCGAGACCGCCGTGGGATTGCTCACCCCGATGGGCGCGGACCCGGTGATATGTACGGGGAAGCCGGGCCTGTACGTTCGCCTGGTGCCTGTGATGACGACCTCCGCCGCCCGCCGCCGCGCCCTGGCCGTGTCCGTGACCGCCGCCCTGCTCGGCGGCACCGTGCTGACCGGGACCGCCGCCGCGGCCCCGAAGCCCACGCCCACGCCCACCCCGCCCGCGCAGATGTCGACGGTCGGCGGCGACCGTCTCGGCCTGCCCGGCACACAGGTGAACGCCGCGGCCGGCGTCCCCGCGCTGCCCGCCAAGCTGACCTCGCGTTCGTGGATCGTCGCGGACGCCGAGACCGGCGCGGTGCTCGCCGCGCACAACGCGCACTGGCGGCTGCCCCCGGCCAGCACGCTGAAGATGCTCTTCGCGGACACCGTGCTGCCGAAGTTCCCGGCGAGCACCGTGCACAAGGTCGCGCTCTCCGACCTGAACGGCATGGGCGAGGGCAGCAGCCTGGTCGGGATAAAGGAGAACCTCACCTACAGCGTGCGCGACCTGTGGCTCGGGGTCTTCCTGCGCTCGGGCAACGACGCCGTGCACGTGCTGGCCGCGATGAACCACGGCGTGCCGGCCACCGTGCGGGAGATGAACGCCGAGGCGCACGAACTGCAGGCGAACGACACCCACGTGGTCACCCCTGACGGCTACGACGAGCCGGGGCAGGCCAGCAGCGCGTACGACCTGACGCTGTTCGCCCGTCAGGGCCTGCAGAACGCCGACTTCCGCGCGTACTGCTCGACGGTCTCCGCGCAGTTCCCCGGCGACTACAAGAAGGGCAAGAACGGCAAGCCGACCAAGGTCAGGGAGACGTTCGCGATCTCCAACACCAACCGGCTGCTCGCGGGCGACTACGACATCGACCGCTACCCGGGCATCGCGGGGGTGAAGAACGGCGACACCACCAACGCCGGCGCGACCTTCACCGGCGTCGCCGAGCGCGGCGGGCGCAAGCTGCTGGTCACCGTGATGAATCCGGCGCACACCCAGCACAACCTGGTCTACCGGGAGGCCGCGTCGCTGCTGGACTGGGGCTTCAAGGCCGCCCCGACCGTGCAGCCGGTCGGCACGCTGGTGCCGCCGCTGAGCAAGGTGCCGCACGCCTCCGCCACGCCGAGCGGCACGGTGAAGGCGGCGGGGCCGGGCGAGCACGCGGCGGCTGCGGCCACCGGCTCCTCCTCCGGCGGGGTGTGGACCGCGGCGGCCGTGGCGGCGGGCTCGGCGCTGCTGCTGGCCCTGGTGGTCATCGTCGTACGGCGTCGCCGTCCGCTTCCGTCCGAGGGTCCGCGCGGTGCGGGCGCCGCTTCGGACGGGGGTCCCAGCGGTGGGCGCCGGCGGCGTGGCCGTTCCCGTCGACGCCGGGGCTGACCTCCTTCTCGGCGTCCTCGGCGTCCTCGGCGTCCTCGGCGTCCTTGGCGTCGTCCCCGTCCTCGGCCTCGGAAGTGTCGGGACCCGCCTCGGTGTCCGGGGGCAGTTCGGTCGTGCCGGTGTCGTCGGGGTCGACGCTGCGCCAGGAACCGCCGTCGACCTCCTTGACGTGGATGGGCGTGGCCGTCCACGCGGCGCAGTACAGCAGCAGCTTGGACATGAAGTTGATCCACAGCAGCAGCGCGACCGGCGTGCCGAACGCGCCGTACATGCTCTTGCCCGCCACCTGCTGGAGGTAGCCGCTGAGCAGCAGCTTCAGCAGCTCGAAGCCGACCGCGCCGATCAGCGAGGCGACGACGACCGAGCGGCGGGCCGGCTCCACGCCCGGAAGCAGCGTCAGCAGGTACGTCAGGATCAGGAAGTCGGCGACCACGGCCAGGCAGAAGCCGACCAGGGTGAGCAGTGCGCGGCCCGGGCCGTGGTCGGCCAGGCCGATGCGGTGCGCGGTCCAGGTGACCGCGGCGGTGGCGAAGCCGGAGGCGGCCAGCGAGACCAGCACCGCGGCGCCGAGGCCGGCCAGCACGCCGAGGTCCAGCAGCTTGGCGACGACCGGGTTGCGCTCCTCGTCGTCCTTGGCCCACACCGCGCGCAGACAGTCGCGCAGCGAGCCGACCCAGCCGACGCCGGTGAAGAGCAGCGCGGCGCCGGCGATGAGGCCGACGGTGCCGGCGTTGGCGACCAGCCCGCTGATGTCGAGCTGGCCGGCGATGCCGGGGATCTGCTCGGTGATCTTGTGTTCCAGGGTGTCCAGCTGGTCCTTGCTGAGCAGCGCCGCGCCGACCGCGGCCACCACGGCGAGCAGCGGGAAGAGCGAGAGGAAGCTGGTGAACGTCATCGCCGCGGCCAGCCGGGTCCAGTGCACGGTCTGCAGATGGGCGAAGGCACGGTAGGCATGGGTGCGCATCGCGGCCGCGATGCGCGGCCCGATCCACGGCAACCTCGTCAACCAGTCCATGGGGAGCGGTTACCCTCCTCCGCCCGGTGCACGCTTGCCGCGCCCCGTACGGGTGAGGCGCCGGCGGGTGCGCCGGGCGCCCCCGGCCTCGTTGGCGCGGCACGGAAGACGAGGGTGCGGGTGCCCCAGAACCGCAGCGCCGTGGCCAGCAGCATCCCGACGCCGAGGCCGGACACCACGTCGTCGCGCGGCGCGGTCAGGCCCAGGACGTAGTGCGAGAAGCCCAGGCACAGGAGTTGGACGAGCGCGCCGGCGACGTTCACCGCGAAGAACACGCCGTACTGCCGGGCCCGGCCGACCGCGGGGGTGCGGCCGCGGTAGGTGACGAGCGCGTTGCCGAGGTAGGCGACGGTGCAGCCGGCCACGAAGGACAGCGCCTTGGCGGTGAGCGGGCCGAAGCCGCCGGGGCCGCGCAGCCACACGAACAGGCCGAGGTCGGCGGCGTAGGCGGCGGCCCCGGACGCGGCGAACGACCCGACCTCGTACCACACGCCCGAGAGGCGCGGGCCGCGCGGGACGTGCGGGACGCGTGCGAAGCGCGGGACGCGCACGACGCGCGGGACGCCCGGGGCCCCCGCGGCCGGGCGGGTGCCGCCCCCGCGCCGCCACGGACCGCGCCCCGCCGGCGCCGGAAGGCGGCCGCGGCTCACCGGTTGACCACCGCGAGCACGTACAGCACGCCCCACGCGACGCCGATGACGCCGAGCGCGCGGTCGCGCAGCACCACGTCCTCGGGGGCGCCCGCGGAGCCGGCGTCGGCGAAGACCGCGTAGCGCAGCACTCCGAGCGTGAAGGGGACCATCGACAACTGCCGCCAGGGCAGCAGCCCGCCGGGCCGGCCGCCGGTCTCCATCGCCCACAGGCAGTACGCGAGCACCGCGACGCCCGCCGCGAGCTGCCACACGAACCGCAGGTAGCCGGTGGTGTACTCGCCGAGCAGCGCGCGCGAGGCACCGATGTCGCCGTCGCGGCCGGCCATCAGCACCAGCTCGCTGTACCGCTTGGCCGCGACCATGAACAGCGCGCAGAAGCCGGAGGTGATCAGGAACCAGCGGGACAGCGTGATGTCCAGGGCCACCCCGCCGGCCATCGCCCGCATCAGGAAGCCGGTGGTGACGATGACCAGGTCGACGACCAGGATGTGCTTCAGCCGTACGCAGTAGGCGAGCTGCATCACCACGTAGCCGGCGAGCAGCGCGGCGGTGTCGGCGTTGCAGGTCACCGCGGCGGCGGCCGGCGCGAGCACGGCGAGCAGCGCGCCCGCGGCGTAGGCGGCGCCGACCGGCACCTGGCCGCTGGCCACCGGGCGCAGGCACTTGACCGGGTGGGCCCGGTCGGCCTCGGCGTCGCGCGCGTCGTTGATCAGGTAGACGGCCGCGGAGCAGGCGGTGAACAGGATCAGGACGACGCCCAGGCGTACCGTTTCTGCGGCGGTGAGCAGGCGGGCCGCGGCCATCGGCGCGGCCAGCACCAGGCCGTTCTTCACCCACTGCCGGGGGCGTGCGGTGCGCAGCAGCCCGGCGGCCAGGGCCGCGGCGGATGCCGGGCTGGCGGCCGGCCCGGGGACGGCGGCGGACGGGTCGATGACGGCGGCGGAACGTTCGCTCATGGGTCAGACACCTGCCAGGGCCCAGGCGCGGCCGAGGCGGGCCATCGCCCCGCCCAGCAGCGCGCCGCAGACCACGTCGGTGGGGTAGTGCACGCCGGCCACCAGTCGCGAGACGCAGATCGCGGCGGCGAGCGGGGGGACGGCCGCGCCGAACCGGGCGCGCGGCAGCACCGCGCCGAAGGCGACCACGGCGGCGGCCGAGGATGCGGCGTGCGAGCTGGGGAAGCTGTGCCGGCCGGCGGTGCGCACCAGCGGCGCGGCGCCGGGCAGTTCCGGGCGCGGCCGGCGCACCACGCGCTTGACCGCCATGCTGGTCAGATGCGCGCCGGCGACCAGCGCGGTGGCCCGCAGCCAGGCCTGCCGGCCGGGGTCGGCCGGGTTCGACGCCGGACCGGGGCCAGCGGCGCCGGGCGCGCCCGCGCCCGCGGTGCCGTACGCGCCGGCGACGCCCGCGAGGAGCCAGACCGCGCCGTGCTCACCGGCCCAGGACAGCCCCCGGGCGGCACGCGCGACGTGCCGGGCGTCGCCGCAGCGGCGCAGCACGGTGAGCAGTTCTCGGTCGTAACGCACCCCGAGTCCTTACCGTGCGGCCCTCCCGCTCACGCACCCCCTATGCGCCTTTCCAGTGAGAAAAGCCGCATAAGCAGCAATACGGCCGTCTCAGGGCGATACGGTCGCCGCATGCCCGTACCCTCCGCCACCGACGCGCCCGCGTCCGCGACCGCGCCGCCCGCCCCGGGGCCGGCCGCGGCGCCGACGACCCCCGTCACCGGCTGGGGCAGGACCGCCCCGACCTCGGCGCGGCTGCTGCGCCCCGGCTCGTACGAGGATGCGGTCGCCGCGGTGCGCGGCTGCGGCGCGCGCGGGGTGGTCGCGCGGGGCCTGGGCCGGGCCTACGGCGACGCCGCGCAGAACGCCGGCGGCACGGTCCTGGACATGACCGGCCTGGACCGCATCCACGAGATCGACGCGGTGAACGGCCTGGTGGTGTGCGACGCGGGCGTCTCGCTGCACCGGCTGATGCAGGTGCTGCTGCCGCTGGGCTGGTTCGTGCCGGTCACCCCCGGGACCCGGTACGTGACCGTGGGCGGCGCGATCGGCGCGGACATCCACGGCAAGAACCACCACGTGTCGGGCTCGTTCAGCCGCCATGTGACGGCGCTCGAACTGCTCACCGGCGACGGCGAGACCCGGCTGGTGACGCCGGAGGACGAGCCGGAGCTGTTCCGCGCGACGGCCGGCGGCATGGGCCTGACCGGTGTGATCCTGGCCGCGACGATCCAGCTGCTGCCGGTGGCCACGTCGTTGATGACGGTGGACACCGAGCGCGCCGCCGACCTCGACGACCTGATGGACCGGCTGACCGCCACCGACCACCGCTACCGCTACTCGGTCGCCTGGATCGACCTGCTGGCGCGCGGCGCGGCGACCGGCCGCGCGGTCCTCACCCGCGGCGACCACGCCCCGCTGGAGGCGCTGCCCGCCTCAGGGCGCGGCGCGCGGGCCCGCCGCGACCCGCTGGCCTTCCGGCCGCTGCGGCTGCCGGCCGCGCCGCGCCACCTGCCCGGCGGGCTGCTCGGCCGCACCTCGGTCGGGCTCTTCAACGAGCTGTGGTTCCGCAGGGCGCCGCGCGAGCGCCGCGGGCAGCTGCAGAAGCTGACGTCGTTCTTCCACCCGCTGGACGGGCTGCCGGAGTGGAACAGGATCTACGGGCGCGGCGGCTTCGTGCAGTACCAGTTCGCCGTCGGGTACGGCGAGCAGGAGGCGGTGCGGCGGATCGTCGGCCGGCTGAGCGCGCACCGCTGCCCGTCCTTCCTCGCGGTGCTCAAGCGCTTCGGCGAGGGCGATCCCGGCTGGCTGTCCTTCCCGGTGCCCGGCTGGACGCTGGCGCTGGACATCCCGGCCACGCTTCCGGGCCTGGACGCGCTGCTGGACGAGCTGGACGAGGAGGTCGCCGCCGCGGGCGGCCGGGTCTACCTCGCCAAGGACTCCCGGCTGCGCCCTGAGCTGGTGCGCGCGATGTACCCGCGGCTCGACGACTTCCGCGAGCTGCGCGCCCGCTACGACCCGCGCGGCGTGCTCACCTCCGACCTGGCGCGGCGGCTCGCGCTGTGACCCGCCGGGCAGTCCGGGCCGCGGCGGCCACCGCGCCGACGCGGCTCACGCACCCGTCCCACTCCCGTCCTGGAGGCCCTTGATGAAGGATGCGTTCGGCGCCCCCCAGTCCCTGCTGGTCCTCGGCGGCACCTCGGAGATCGGCCTGGCCACCGCCCGCCGGCTGATCGCCCGCCGCACCCGCCGGGTGGTGCTGGCCGGCCGCCCCTCCCCCGCGCTGGACTCCGCCGCGCGGGACCTGGGCGCGCTCGGCGCCGAGGTGTCCACCGTCGCCTTCGACGCGCTGGACCCCGACAGCCACGAGGAGGTGCTCGGCAAGGTCTTCTCCGACGGCGACATCGACGCGGTGCTGCTCGCCTTCGGCGTGCTCGGCGACCAGGCCAGGGACGAGCAGGAGCCGGCCGCCGCGGTCCGGGTCGCGCAGACCAACTACGCCGGCGCGGTCTCCGCGGCGCTGGTGTGCGGGGCGGCGCTCCAGCGCCAGGGCCACGGCTCGCTGGTGGTGCTCTCCTCGGTGGCCGGCGAGCGGGCCCGCCGCTCCAACTTCATCTACGGCAGCAGCAAGGCCGGCCTGGACGCCTTCGCGCAGGGCCTGGGCGACGCGCTGCACGACGACGGCATCCACGTGATGATCGTGCGGCCCGGCTTCGTGCACACCCGGATGACCGCGGGGCTGCCGCCCGCCCCGATGTCCACGACGCCGGACGCGGTCGCCGCCGCCATCGAGAACGGGCTGCGCCGCCGCGCCGAGGTGCTGTGGGTGCCGGGGACGCTGCGGCCGGTCATGGCGGCGGTACGGCTGCTGCCGCGGCGGGTCTTCCGCAGCATCACGCTGTAGCGCGGGGGCCACGCGGGGGCGGGCGAGAGCCGCGCGGCGGCGGGCGAGGGCCGCGCGCGGGGGCCGCGCCGGGGTCGCGTTCCCGGCGCGGACCGCGGGCGGCCGCGTCACGGCCCGGCTGTGCGGCTGCGCTGATCAGGTGTGCTTGACGTCGGTGCAGTAGACGTCCGCGCGCGGCAGCCGGCCGGTGGCCAGGAAGTCGGTCACCGCGTGGTCCGCGCACGCGGAACCCTCGTGGTAGACGTAGTGGCCGCCGTTGTCGACGCCGACGAACGCGGAGCCGGAGCCCAGCTCGCGGTGCAGGCCCTCCGCGCCCTCCCAGGGCGTGGCGTTGTCCCGGCGGTTCTGCAGGATCAGCGTGTCGCGGGCGCCGCCCGCGGTCACCGCGACCCGCGGCTCGACGGGCCGGCGCCAGAACGCGCAGGGCCAGATGTTCGCCGGCATCCCGGCGGTCAGCGGCCACGCCCTGCGGTCGGCCGCGGTGCGCGCCGCGTAGCCGTCGACGTCATGCGGCCATTCGGCGTCCCCGCAGGTCAGCGCGAAGATCATGCTGGTCTGGTTGTCCGCGGGGACGCCCGGCGAGCCGGGGGTGTCGGCGAGGATCTGCGCGAGGACCGCGCGGTCGGCCGCGGTCACGGCGCCGTCGGCCGCGTCGGCCGCCGCCTTCCAGAACCGCACCAGCGGCGGCAGCGTCTCGTTGTGCAGCAGCATGCCGTAGGTGATGTCGCGCAGCAGCGGGCCGGTCAGCGACACCTGCGTGCCGGGCACGGCGGCCGGTGCGCGGTCCAGCCGGGCGGCCAGGGCGAGGTAGCGGCGGGTCACCTGCCCAACGCTGCCGCCCAGGCCGAGGTCGGAGTTCTGCGCGGCGGCGACGGCGGCCGCGTCGGGGAAGCGGTCGGCCATCCCCCGGCCCCAGGTGTCCGCGGTCTGGTCGGCCCACACCTTGCCCGCGTCGACGGCGCCCTCAAGGATCATCCGGTCGGTGCGGGTTGGGAACAGGGCGCGGTAGACGGTCCCGAGGTACGTGCCGTACGACTGGCCCCAGTACGAGATCCTCGGCTCGCCGAGCGCCTGGCGGATGCGGTCCATGTCACGGGCGGTGTTCGCGGTGGTGAAGTACGCCAGGTCGGCGCCCGCGGCGGCGCAGGACGCGGCGGCGGCCTTGGCGGCGGCGACGTTCCCGGCGATCGACCCGTCGGCGGCGGGGTACGGGAAGACGCTGGTGAAGCTCCCGTCCTTCAGCCCGCAGCTCTGCGGGGTGCTGTGCTCGACGCCGCGCGGGTCGAAGCCGATCAGGTCGTAGCGGTCGAGCACGGACTTCGGCAGGGTCGGGGCCATGGTGCCGGGCATGTCGAGGCCGCCGAGGGCCGGTCCGCCGGGGTTCAGCAGCAGCACGCCGCGGCGCTGGCCGGGCCGGGCGGTGGCGATCCGGGAGACCGCCACGTCGAGGGTCCTGCCGCCGGGGTCCTTGTAGTCCAGCGGGACCTTCAGCGTGCCGCAGGTCAGCCGGGGGTCGTGCGAGGCGCCGGGGGCGGGCTCCGGGCAGGCGCCCCAGGTGATCCGCGCGGCCGGCCCGGCGGAGGCGGCGGACGCGGCGGCCGGCTGGGCCGTGGTGGCCGATGCCGTCCCCGTGGCTTTGGGCGTGCTCTTCGCGTCGCTGCCGCCGTCGCCGCCGCACGCGGTCAACGCGCTCGCGGCCAGCGCCGACACGGCCAGGGCGGCGGCGACGCGGCGGACGCGGCGGACGCCGGGGGTGCGGGCGGTTCCGGGCGTGGCCGAACCGGTCGCGGGTGCGGGGGTGTTGTTCATGGCGGTGCCCTCCTGCTGCGGTGGGGGGCGGGCGTCCGGCGCTTCCGGCCGGCCGCCCGCGGTGACAACAGGGAGTCAACAAGTCGGCGGCGCCTGCGCACTTCACCCCTTGGAGGACACCTGCGGTAGCTCGCTCGGGGGACAACGGCCGTACGGGCAGGGTCAGTCGACGCCTCGGGCGAGCCCCGCGCGGTAGGCCAGGACGACCGCCTGCACGCGGTCGCGGCAGTCCAGCTTGGTGAGGATGCGCGAGACGTAGGTCTTCACCGTCTCGTGGCTGATGACCAGTTCGGCGGCGATCTCGGCGTTGGACAGGCCGTCGCTGATGAGCAGCAGGACCTCGCGCTCGCGCGGCGCGAGCAGGTCGAGACGGGCCCGCTCGGGGGACGCGGCCGCCGCGGAGGGGCGCAGCCGCTCGGCGTGCCGGCCGATGAGGGTACGGGTGACGGCCGGCGCGAGCAGCGACTCGCCGCGGGCCACCGTGCGGACGGCGTGGACGAGTTCGGGCGGCGGCGCGTCCTTGAGCAGGAAGCCGCTGGCCCCGGCGCGCAGCGCCTCGTACACGTACGCGTCGACGTTGAACGTGGTCACGACGAGGACCCGGGCGGGGCTGGGCGCGTCCGGGCCGGCCAGCAGCCGGGTCGCCTCGATGCCGTCGAGCAGCGGCATCCGGATGTCCATCACCACGACGTCCGGCCGCAGTTCGCGCGCGGCCCGCACCCCGGCCCGGCCGTCCGCGGCCTCCCCGACCACCTCCATGTCGGGCTGCGCGGACAGGATCGTCACGAACCCGGCGCGTACCAGGCCCTGGTCCTCGCAGACCAGCACGCGGATCGGCGCGACACCCGCGTCCTGGTGGGTCATGCGGCGCCTCCCGCCGGGATGCGGGCGTGCACGCGGAAGCCGCCCTCGGGGCCGGGACCCGCGGCGAACTCGCCGCCGAGCATCTCCACCCGTTCGCGCAGGCCGGTCAGCCCGCGGCCGCCCGAGACGTGCGGGCCGCCGTCGCGCGGCGCCGCGGAGCCCGGGCCTGCCCGGTCGGCCGCCGCGGTGGTCACCTCGACGTCCGTCCAGTCCGCGGTGTGCGCGAGGCGGACCAGCGTCGGCCGGCCCGCCGCGTACTTCACCGCGTTGGTGAGGGACTCCTGGACCACGCGGTACGCCGCCAGTCGGGCGCTGATCGCCATCGCCGCCTGTTCACCGTCCTCGACCAGCTCGATCGGCTGGCCGCCCGCGCGGGTCTGCTCCACCAGGTCGGGCACCCGGCCCGGCAGCGGCGTCCGCTCCCCCGCCGGCACACCGGAGTTCTCCCCGGTGGCCTCCAACACGCCGAGCAGGAAGCGTAGTTCGGCAAGCGCGCGGCGACCGGTGCCGTTGATCGCGTCCAGCGCCTCGTCGAGGCGGTCCGGCGATCCGGTGAGATACCGCGCGGCGCCCGCCTGCACCACCATCGCGGTGACGTGGTGCGTCACCACGTCGTGCAACTCCCGTGCCAGCCGCCCGCGTTCCGCGGTGATCGCGGACTGCTCGGCCAGCCGTCTGCGTTCGTCCTCCTGCGCCCGCCGGCTGCGGACCAGCACGCCCACGCCCCACAGCGCCGCCCAGGCCAGGTAGTAGATCACGTAGTCGGTGAGCGCGGCGGGCGAGTCCAGCGCGTGCAGGACGACGCAGAAGACGACGTAGCCGGCGCTCGCCGCCACGGGGACGGTCCTGCGCAGCCGTTCCTGGTGCGCGCCCACCGAGTACAGGCCGACGTAGAGCCCGACGCTGCCGAAGGTCGGCGGGCAGCCGAGCGCCTCGTGGACCGCGAAGGAGACGCCCGCCACGGCCAGGCAGACCGCCGGCCACCGGGTGCGCACGGCCGTCGGCAGCGTCTGACCGAGCGTCAGCAGCACGCTCGCCAGGGACGCGTCGTGCCGGGGCATGTCCCCGAACTGGGCGCCGAGCCGGGACAGCGGCGCCGCGAACGCCAGCAGGGTGAGGACGACCGCGACCTCGCGGTCCCGGGTGTCCGCGGGCCGCGCCGCCCACCAGCGGGTCAGCGAACGCAGCCGGGCCGTCAGGGCGTTCACGGTCGTTGCGGCGGCGTCCATGGTCGTTCCCGTCCTCGCTTCGGGCCGGACAGTCTTGCACGGCACCGTAGCGCCCCGGCGGCGCGCCCGCCCGGCCCGGACATGGGGACGGCCCGCCGCCCGGCCACGGGGCCGGACGGCGGGCCGGACGACGGGCCGGACCACGGGCCCGAAGAGGTCAGCCGACCGAGCAGGCGGTGCCGTTGAGCGAGAACGCCGAGGGCTGGGCGAAGCTGCCGCTGTAGCTGCCCTGGAAGCCGAAGGACTGGCTGCCGCCCGCCGGGATCTGCGCGTTGTAGGACTGGCCGGAGGCCGTCACCGCGCCCGAGGACGGGCTCACCGTGGCGTTCCAGGCGCTGGTCACCGACTGGCCGGACGGCAGGGTGAACGCCAGCCGCCAGTTGTCGACGGCGGCGGAACCGGTGTTGGCGACGGTCACGTTGGCGGTGAAGCCGTTCGACCACGACTGGGCCGCGTAGGTCACCTTGCACGCGGCCGGACCGCCCGTGCCGCCGGTCGACCCGCCGGTGGTCGAACCGCCCGTCGTGGAGCCGCCGGTGGTCGAACCGCCGGTCGTGGACCCGCCGGTGGAGCCGCCGCCGAGGTTCACCGTGGACGAGAAGTTGGTGACCGCGAGGCCCGCGCCGTTCTGCCACGGCTCGAAGCCGGCCTGGACGCTCGTCAGATACCACGAGTTCTGCGCCAGACCGCGGTTGATCGCCTCGTTGGCGAACGCCTTGACGTCGAAGTTCCAGCTGCCGATCGCCGAGGGCGCGACGAACGAGATGACGTTGTTGGAGCCGTTGTTGCCGGTCCACACGTCCCAGCTGCGCCCGGCCACCGAGGCCGTGCCGACCTTGGAGCCGACCGGCTGGATCGAGCCCACGTGGTTGAACCAGACCATGATCTCCGTCTGGTTCACCCCGTCCTTCTTCGGGGTCGGGTCCAGCCAGATGTCGTAGGCGGCGTCATAGACCGCGTTGCTGACGTAGTTGTACGAGATGCTCGTCGGCGCGCTGCCGATGGCGCTGAGCTGGGCCGGCAGGTTGGTGCCGGGCGAGCAGTTGGTGTAGTGGCAGCCGTTGAAGATCGACGGGTACGCCTTGGGCGCGCCGCTGGTGGAGACCGAGCCGTCGGCCTGGGTGATCTGGAAGCCGGTGCTGGTCACGTTGATGCACTGCGTGTCGCTGGTGCCCCAGCGGTTGTTCTGCACGACGTAGCGGCCCTCGATCGTCGTCGAGCCGTACTGCTCGCAGATCTGTGTGTCGGCGTGCGCCGAGGGGGCGGTGCCCAGCATGACGACGCCGGCGACGGCCAGGCCGAGGACGGACAGGACCGCCACGACGGCCGTCCTGGTGGTTCTGAATGCGTGCGCGAGGATGTCCATGATGTCCCTTCGCGGACGGTGGGGGGATGGGTGGGGATGAGTGG
>JAJSZB010000013.1:18141-44458 GCA_050613715.1 Streptomyces sp. IBSBF 3018 | reverse complement strand
GGGGGGGGGGGGGGGGGGCGGGGGGGGGCGGGGCGCGCGCCCGGCCGCGCGGCCCCCGGCGTCCGGTCCTGGCTCGGGGCCCGGACCGGACCCGGCCGGCCCGGCGGACGCGGCGTGCACCACGCGCACCACGCACCCGGCGCACGCCGCACACCCCGACCAGGGCTCCGCCCTCGGCCGCGGACTGCCCGCGCCGCTGTCCTCCGCGCAGCGCCGCATGTGGTTCCTGCACCGGATGAACCCCGCCGATCCCGCGTACCACCTGACGATCGGGGTGCGCCTGGACGGCCCGCTGGACGCCGGGCGGCTGCGCGCCGCGTTCGAGACGGCCTCGCGCCGCCACGACGTGCTGCGCACCGTGTACCTCGGCGACCGCCCGGACGAGGCGGTCCAGACCCTCGCCCCGGACGACGCCGCCGTCCCCTTCGAGGTCCGCGCGCTCCCCACCGACCGGGCGGGCGTGCCGGCCCCGGCCGGCTCCCCCGCAGGCACGGACGCCGTCGACGCGCTGGTGCGGGAGTGGTCGGGCCGGCCGTTCGACCTGGGGCGCGACCTGCCGCTGCGGCTCCTGCTGCTACGGCGCGGGCCGCGCGCACACCTGCTCTTCCTGACGATCCATCACATCGCGTGCGACGACCTGTCGTGGGAGATCCTGCTCGGCGAGGTCTCCGCCGCCTACCGGGACCGGCCGGCACTCGCCCGATCCGCCGCGCGCTACGCCGACTTCGCCCGGCGCGAGGCCGAGGAGCTGACCGGCGCCGCCTTCGAGGAGTCGCGTGACGCGTGGCGTCGGCTGCTGGGCGGTGCGGGCACGGGTGCGGGCGTGCGGCTCCCGTCCGATCAGCCGCGCCCCGCCCGGCCGCCGGGCCGCGGGATACGGCGCAGGTCCGCGGTGTCGCCCGAAGCCGCCGCGGGCGTAAGGGCGTTGGCCCGGCTGCGGCAGGCGTCGCCGTTCATGGTGCTGCTCGGCGCCGCGGGTCTGCTGCTGCGGCGGTACGGCTCGACCGGGCGGATCCCTTTCGGCACCCCGGTGGTCCGCCGGCCGCGTCCGGAGTACGAGCAGCTGGTCGGCAACTTCGGCAACGTGATCGTGCTGCCGGTCGACGTCGGACCGCCGGGCGAGGAACCGCCCTTCGCCGAACTCGTCGCGGGCGTACGGGAGATGTGTGCGGAGGCGTACACGCACCAGCATGTGCCGTACGAGACGGTGGTGGAGGACGCGCGGCCGGACCGCGGCTCGGGTGCGCCGCGGCTGTTCGACGTGATGTTCTCGCACCGCTCCAGCCTGCTGCGCGGGCTGGACCTGCCCGGTGTGGCATGCGCGGAGTACCCGGTGGACCCGGGCACCTCGCGCTTCGACCTGGTGCTCGACGTGGCCGACGACGCCGACGGGGGTGGCGGCATGACGGTGAGCGTCACCGCGCGCGCCGACATGTTCACCGCCTCGACCACACAGCGCCTCGCCGACCGGTTCGCCGCCCTGATCGCCGAACTGGCTGCCGGGGCCGAGCCGTTCGCGCCGACGCCACAGCCGTCCCCGCCCGCCGCGCGTTCCGGCGCCGCACGCTCTCCCGCAGGCGGGCCGTCCCCGCAGGCTCCCGAGATTTTCCAGCCCGCCGTCGCCGCACGCGAACAGCCGTTCCAGGAAGGGACACCCGTGATGTCCGACTCCACCGCCCGTACGTCCGGACCCGCGCCCGATCCCGGGCCCGGCTACGACCCGGACCTCGACATCGCCATCGTCGGGATGTCCGGCCGGTTCCCCGGTGCGCGGACGGTGGAGGAGTTCTGGGAGCTGCTGGCCGAGGGCCGTGAGGGCACCACCGCGTTCACCGAGGAGGAGTTCCTCGCCGCCGGGCACGACCCCCGCGAGCTGGAGGACCCGGGGCTGGTCAGGGTCGAGGCCGCGGTGGAGGGCATCGACCTGTTCGACGCGGAGTTCTTCGGCTACCGCCCGACCGAGGCCGAACTGCTCGATCCCCAGCAGCGGTTGTTCCTGGAGTGCGCCTACCACGCACTCCAGCAGGCGGGTTGCGCGCCGCGCGACCACCGGGGGCCGATCGGCGTCTACGCGGGCGCCGGCCAGGGCCGGTACTTCCTGGAGCGCGTCCACCCGCACATCGCGGGCGCGCCGCACTCGATGGCGCTGCTCCCGGCGATCTCCGCCAACTCCGCGAGTTCCCTCGCCACCCGGGTCTGCTACGAACTCGGCCTGACCGGGCCGGGGATCAGCGTCGCCACGGCGTGCTCGACCTCGCTGGTGGCGCTCCACCTGGCCTGCCGGGACCTGCAGGACCACCAGTGCGACGTGGCGCTGGCCGGCGGTGCGTCGCTCAACCCCGCGCCGAAGCGGGGCTACCACCACCTGCCGGACGGCCCGCTCTCCCCCGACGGGCGCTGCCGCTCCTTCGACGCCGGGGCGAACGGCATGTTCCCCGGTGACGGCGTGGGCGTCGTGGTGCTCAAGCGGCTCGCGGACGCGCTCGCCGACGGCGACACCGTCCGCGCGGTGGTCAAGGGCTCCGCGGTGAACAACGACGGCGACCGGAAGGCGGGTTTCTCCGCGCCGAGCGCCGCCGGGCAGGCCGAGGTGATCCTCGCGGCCCAGGCGGCGGCCGGGATCGAGGCGGCCTCGGTGTCGTACGTGGAGGCCCACGGCACCGGCACCCCGGTGGGCGATCCGATCGAACTGCGCGCCCTGGCCGACGCGTTCGCCGCCGATCCGGCGACGGCCGGGCAGCCCGCGGGCTTCTGCGCGCTCGGCTCGGTGAAGAGCAACATCGGCCACCTGGACGCCGCGGCGGGCGTCGCGGGGGTGATCAAGACGGTGCTCGCGCTGGAGCACCAGGCGATACCGCCGAGCCTGCACTACGAGCGGGAGAATCCGCTGCTCCCTCTGGCGGGCGGCCCGTTCAGGGTGGCCACCGCGCTCACGCCGTGGCCGCGCGTGCCCGGCGTGCCGCGCCGGGCGGGCGTCAGCTCCTTCGGCATCGGCGGCACCAACGCGCACGCGATCCTCCAAGAGGCTCCGGCCGTCGCGGCGTTGCGCCCTGCGGACACACCGCACCCGGCCGGAGCGCCCCTGGACGACGCTCCTTCGGCGGATGCCTCGGTGACCGCCGCACCGCTCGGCACCGCATCCGCCGACGCCCCGCACAGCGGCCCGGACCCTTCCCGCGAACCGCGCCCGCACCTGCTGACCGTCTCCGCCAAGTCCCCGCAGGCGCTGGCCGACACGGCCGCCGCGCTCGCCGGCCACCTCGCCGCGCGGCCGCACCTGGACCTCGGCGAGGTCGCGCACACACTGCGCAGCGGCCGCGAGGAGTTCACGCACCGCCTCGCCGTGGTCGCCCCCGATCTGCCGGCCGCGGTCCGCGCCTTGCGCGACTGCTCCGGCAGCACCGGCGACGCCGGCGGTGGACCCCGGCCGGTGGCGCTGCTGCTGCCGGGCGGCGGCACCCAGTTCGCGGCGATGGGCGCCGGGCTGTACCGCGACCACCCCGTCTTCCGCGCCGAACTCGACCGCGCCGCCGAGGTGCTCGCGGGCCTCGGCCGGGACCTGCACGTCGAACTCGCCGCGGACGGGGGCGGGTTCCCCGGCGTCGTCGCCACCGGTCACGCGATCGCCCGCCAGCTCCAGGCGTACGGGGTGCGGCCGGCCGCGCTGCTCGGCCACAGCCTGGGCGAGTACACCGCGGCCTGCCTGGCCGGGGTGATCTCGCTGGAGGACGTGCTGCCGCTGGTGGCCGAGCGGGAGCGGCTGATGCTGGCGGCCGGCGGCGCCACGGTGAGCGTGCTGCTCGCCGAGGCCGACGTGCGTCCGCTGCTGACCGGCCGGCTGGGCGTGGCGGCGGTCAACGGTCCGCTGCACTGCTCGGTCTCCGGACCGGTGGAGGAGGTCGAGGAGTTCGAGCGGCGGCTGACCGCGCGCGGCGTGGACCACACGCGGCTGCGGCTGGCGACCGCCGTGCACTCGTCGGTGCTGGAGCAGATGCTGGACCCTTACGCCGAGGCGCTGCGCCGCGTCACCCTGCGCCCGCCGCGGACGACGGTCGTCTCGAACCTGACGGGGCGGCCGCTGACCGCGGGGCAGGCCACCGATCCCGGCTACTGGCTGCGGCACACCCGCGAGACGGTGCGCTTCTCCGAGGGGCTGGCCGCGCTGCACGCGGAGGGCGGCCCCGTCCTGGTCGAGACGGGACCCGGCCGCGGCCTGAGCCGGCTCGCCGCGCTCCAGCTCGGGCCCGACGCCACCACCGTGTCCGCCATGCGCCACCCGCGCGACGCCCACGGCGACGGCCACGCGCTGCTGACCGCCCTCGGCACGGTGTGGGCGGCCGGCGCCGTCGTCGGCCGGCACGCGCCGTACGGACCGCGGACGAGCCGCCGGGTGCCGCTGCCCGGCTACGCGTTCCAGCGGCGGCGCTACTGGATCGACCCGCCGCGCCCCGCCGCGGCGCCGGGCACGTACCTGATCCCGGACGGCCTGCGCGAGCCGGCCTTCGCGCGGGCGCTCGAACTGGCCGCAGGCAGCCGGATACTGGTGACGTCGCCGCGTGCCGACGCCCCCGAACGCCGGCGGCCGGCGGCCGGGACCCGACCCTCAGCTCCTGTGCGACGCGCCGCGACGGCGGGCACCGACCCCGCTCGCGAGGCCGAACTGCTGCGCGCCGACGACGAGTCGCTGCGCCGGACCGTCGCGGTCGAGCATCCGCCGGCCGGGCTCCGGCGCGATCTCGACCGGTTGTGCGCCCGCTACGTGCTGCGGTTCCTGCACGGCGCGGGTGTGCGGACCGAGGACGGCGCGACCTCCGGGCCGGACGCGATCGCCGAGGCGGTGGGCGTGGTGCCCGGCTACCGGCCGTTCCTGGACGCCATGCTGGCGATGCTCGCCGAGGACGGACTGCTGACCAGGGGGCCCGGCGGCACGGTGACGTTCCGCACGCCGCCCGGCCTGCCGCGCGATCTCGGCGCGGAGCCGGGGATCGAGCAGCTGCGCGCGGCCGTTCTGGCGCACCACCCGGACCGGGCCCAGGAGTTGGAGCTGCTGGAGCGCTGCGCCGCGCGCTACCCCGAGGTGTTCTCCGGCGCAGTCGAGGGCCATCAGGTGCTGCTGCCGGACGGCTCGTCCGACATCTCGCAGGGTGTGGTGGACCAGCGCGCCGGCGCCAGCGACGTGGCCGTGCACACCCGGCTCGTGGCGCGGGCCGTCGCGCGGCTCGCCCGGCAGGCCGAGGGCGGCAGGCTGCGCGTCCTGGAGGTCGGCGCCGGCCGCGGCTACCTCACCTGGGAGGTGGTGGAGGCGCTGCGGGACGTCCCGGGCGTGGAGTACACGTTCACCGACCTCGGCCGCTCGTTCGTGCTGGCCGGTCAGCGCACGGCCGAGGACAAGGGCGTCGGCTTCATGGACTTCGGGGTGCTCGACATCTCCGAGGACCCGGGCCCGCAGGGTTACGCGCCGGGTTCGTACGACGTGGTGCTCGCCTTCAACGTGCTGCACGCCACGCCCGACCTGCACCGCACCTGCGCGCACGTGCGCTCGCTGCTGGGCGAGGGCGGGAGCCTGTTCCTGCTGGAGGCGACCTCGCAGCGGCGCCCTTCGATGCTCACCGCGGGACTCTTCGCGGGCTGGTGGTACTTCCGCGACGACCTGCGCGAGCACTCCCCGCTGCTGCCGCCGGCCGGCTGGAGCGCGCTGCTGTCCGGTGCGGGCTACGACGAGGTGCGGGTGCTGCCCGGCGACGCGGAGCTGCTGCGCGCGGCGGACCACGCGCTGCTCGTCGCCCGCCGGGCCGGCGACGGGCACGGTGACGGACACAGCGGTGGGACCGGCGGCGCGGACGGGGCACGGCGGCACGAACCCGTCGCCTCGGCGGAGCCGGGAGGGGCGGACGGACCGCCCGAGCGGGAGTCGCCCGGCGAACGGGCCGAGCGGGAGTCGGTCGGCGAACAGGCGGAGCGCATCCGGCAGTTGGAGCAGGCGGGGGCGGTGGTCGAGGTGCTGCCCGAGGAGGCGGCAGCGGCGCTGGTCGCGGCCCTGTCCCCGCCCGATGCCGAGGGGGACGTCGACCGGCAGGACGCAGGGGCCGCCGCCCGGGTCGCGCAACCGGTCGTGCTGAAGCTTCTCGACGCCCCGCCCGCACCGCGGCGCCCGCGCGACGGCGCACCCGGGGACGTGCGAGGCGGCGAAGAACGCGGTTCCGCCGGCGCGGACGGCGGTACGGGCGGCGGGCTCTTCGGCGGCGGGTCCGCGTTCAACCGGCGCCCCGACCTGGCGACCGCGTACGTCGAGCCGCGCTCGGACCTGGAGCGTACGGTCGCCAGGACCTGGGCGGCGGTGCTCGGCATCGACCGGGTCGGCGCCGAGGACGACTTCTTCGACCTCGGCGGCGAGTCGCTGCTGGCCATGCAGCTGGTCACCCGGCTGCGGGACGAGCTCGGGGTGGCGCTGTCGGTGCGTGCGTTCTTCGACTCGGGTACGCCGACCGTCGCCGTGCTGGCGGGACTGATCGAGCAGGGCCGCACGCAGGCCGGAGACGGCGACGCGGCGGACGCGGCCGCCGCCGGCGTGATCGCACCGAGCCCGCGGCGCGCCGCCGCCCGCACCTCCGTGGAGGGCTGAGCCATGGCCGACACGACCCGCGGACCCCTGGAGTTCCCGGCCTCCTTCGACCAGGAGCGCATGTGGTTCTTCCACCGCATGGACCCCGGCAACCCGACGTACAACGTGCCGCTGGTGCTCCGGCTGCGCGGGGGCCTCGACGCGGCCCGACTCGCCCGCGCTCTCCACGATGTGACGGTGCGTCAGGAGATCCTGCGCACCACGTACGGCGACGGGCCGGACGGCGCGCTGCGGCAGTTCGTCCACGACACGCTCCCGCCCGCCTGGGACACGGACGTGCTCGACACGCCGCCGGCCGAGCCGGTCATGGCCGACCCGCGGGTCCGCGCGGCGGTGCGCGCGACGGTCCGCGCGCCGTTCGACCTCGCGGCCGGCCCGCCGCTGCGCGCCCGGCTGGTCCGACTGGGCCCCGACGACCACCTGTTGGTGCTGTGCCTGCACCACATCGCCACCGACGGCTGGTCGCTGGGACTGCTCGTCGCCGAACTCGACGCGTACTACCGTGCGGACGGCGGGAGTTCGACGGACCGGCCGACGGCCCCCGGCGGTCCGGGCGCGCCCGGCGTGGTCGCCCGGCCGGCCGGGCTCGCGGCACTGGAGATCCAGTACGCCGACTACGCGGAGTGGCAGCGCTCGACGCTCACACCGGAGGTGCTCGCCGGGCGTTTCGCGCACTGGCGGCAGGTGCTCGGCGGGCGGCCCGCTCCGCTGACGCTTCCCTTCGACCGACCGCGCCCCGCCACCCCCTCGTTCCGGGGCGCACGGGTCGACTTCGACCTGCCCGGGCCGACCGCGCGTGCGCTGCGGGAGCTTGCCAGGCGGCACGGCGCGTCGCCGCACATGACGCTGCTGGCCGCGTGGGGGGCGCTGCTGCACCGCTACGGCGCCGGCCGGCGGATCGTGGTGGGCACGTTGCTCGCCAACCGCGACAATCCCCAACTCGCGCCGCTGATGGGCCTGTTCGTCAACACCCTGCCGGTCGCCTTCGACGTGGCGGGCGACGCGCCCTTCACCGCGCTGCTCGCGGACGTGCGGGCCGCGGCGCTCGACGTCCAGGCGCACCAGGACACGCCGGTGGACGGCATCGTGCGCGCGCTGGGCGCCTCGGGCGACGACGGCGGCAACCCGCTGTTCCACGTCCTGTTCGCGCTGCAGAACTTCGCCGGCCAGCGGCTCGAACTCGGCGGGCTCGACGTCCGGCGCGTCGACGACGAGGAGGAGTCCACCCGCTTCGACCTCGAACTCCACGTCTGGGAGCACCCGGACCGCCTGCACGGCTCGCTGGTCTTCGACACCGACCTCTTCGACCGCGCCACCGCGGAGCGCCTCGCCGCGCACTACGCCGCCCTGCTGGACGCCGTCGTCGCCGATCCCGCGCGCCGCGTCGACGCGCTGCCGCTGCGGCCGGGGCACGAGGAGCGGCGTCTGCGCGACACGATGCGAGCCGGCTCGGTCTCGGGCTGGACGCTGCGTGACGCGGGTGGGGGCGTGCCGCCCGAGGGCGTCCCCGCCGACGTCCTCACCGCGGACGGCGCCGCGACGGGCCGCCGCGGCGTCCTCGCGCCCGACGGAACGGTCCGGCTCCTGGACGCGGTGGGTCCGGACGGCCGGGTCCCCGCCCTGGTCACGGTCGACGGCACGGACGTCCGCCCGGCCGAAGTCGAGGAGGCGCTGCTGCGGGCCGCGCCCGCGCTGGCGGACGTGGTGGTGGTCCCCCGCCGCACGGCCCCCGGTCCCCGCGCGGAGGCCGCCGGTTCCCCCGGCCCGGACGAGCCGGCGCGCGACACCACAGGACGCGCGTCCGGGCCCGCGCCCGGGCCGACGCAGAACCCATCACCCGGCCCGACGTCCAGACCTGCGCCGGACCCCGCAGTCGGCCCCGCGCCCGAGCCGGTGGACGAGCCCGCCTCCGGGTCGGTGAACGGTGCCGCGTCTGCACCACCCGGCCTCGCGTCCGGGCCTGCGGGCGAGCCCGCATCCGAACCGGCGCCGGACCCTGTGGCCGGCCCCGCGCCCGAGCCGGTGAACGGTGCCGCGTCTGCCCCGCACGGCCTCGCGTCCGGGCTCGCGGACGAGCCAGCATCCGAACCGGCGCCGGACTCTGTGGTCGGCCCCGCGCCCGAGCCGGTGGGCGAGCCTGCGCCGGACCCCGCGGTCGGGCCCGCGTCCGGGCCGGTGGACGAGCCCGCGTCCAGGCCCACGGCCGATCCCGCGGGCGACACGCCGACCGGGGGCGGACAGCGCGCCGGCGGCGTCGAGCTGGTCGCGTACGCCGTGCCGGACGGTCCGCTCGACCTGGCCGCGCTCGGGCGCCTGCTGCCGGTGCGCGGGACGGTCGTCCCGGTCAGCCGGCTGCCGCTCACCGCGCGCGGGGAGGTCGACGTCCCCGCGCTGCTGCGCCTGCCCGTCGCGGACGCGGCCGAGGCGGCGCGGCTGGAGGAGCGCCTGCGCCGAGCGGCGCCCGGGCGCCGCCTCGCCGTCCTGCCGACCGCGCCGGCGCCGTCCCCGCCGGCCCTCGTCGCGGTGCCGGCGCCGCCCCCCGCCGTGGACGACACGCCCGAGGCGGCCGCGCGCACCGGGCGCGAGGACCCGGACGGCGCGCCCGGGTCTTCCGGCAGCGGTCGGGGGCGGCCCGCCGCGCTGGCGGACGGCGGTCCCGCGACGCCGCCCGGCGCCCGTACGCTCGGCGACGCGCTGCTGCGGGCCGCGCGGTCCGGGCACGGCGACATCGTGCTGGTGGACGACACCGGGGCGCGGAACACGCTCGGCTACGGCGAGTTGAGGGAGCGGGCGCTGCGCACGCTCGCCGGGCTGCACGGGCTCGGGCTGCGGGCGGGCGACCGGGTGCTGCTGCAACTCGACGAGCACGCGGGCTTCCTGACCGTACTGTGGGCGTGCCTGCTCGGCGGCCTGGTCGCCGCGCCGCTCGCCGTGCCGGCCGACCACCGCGTCGAGGACGCGCAGACCGAGCGGCTGTACGGGGCATGGCGGATGCTCGGCGAGCCGGTGGTCGTGGCGGACGCGGCGCGCGTGGAGGGCCTTCGCACGTCGGCCGCCGCCCGCGGCCTCAGCGCTCTGCGGGCGTTCGGCGCCGACGAGTTGGCCGCGGCGGCGGATCTCGCCCAGCCGCACCCCGCCCGGCCGGACGATCCCGTGCTGCTGATGCTCACCTCGGGCAGCACCGGCCGCCCGAAGGCCGTGGTGCTGCGCCACCGCAACGTCCTGGCGCGGTCCGCGGCGACGGCCGCCGCCAACGGCCTGCGCGCCGCCGACGTCTCGGTCAACTGGCTCCCGCTGGACCACGTGGGCGGGGTGGTGATGTTCCACCTGCGCGATGTCTTCCTCGGCTGCCGCCAGGTGCACGCGCCGACCCGCTGGGTGCTCCAGGACCCGTTGCGCTGGCCGCAGTTGGCACACGAGATGCGCGCCACCACCACCTGGGCGCCCAACTTCGCGTTCGGCCTGGTCGCCGACCGCGCCGCCGAACTGCCCGCGCGCGCTCGCGGCTGGGACCTGTCGCGGCTGCGGTTCGTGATGAACGCGGGCGAGGCGATCGTCCCCCGCGTCGCGCGGCGCTGGCTGGAGGTCCTCGCGCCGTACGGGCTGCCCGCCGACGCGATGCGCCCGGCCTGGGGCATGTCGGAGACGTCGTCGGCGATGACGTACTCGGACCGGTTCCGGCTGGACTCCACCTCGGACGGCGACGCGTTCGTGGAGGTCGGCGCGCCGCTGCCGGGAACGGCGATCCGCATCGTCGCGGCGGACCAGGACACATCGGACCAGGGCACGCCGGGCCAGGACACGTCGGAGCAGGACCCCCGGGAGCCGGCGGCCGGGCCGCGGGTGCTGGCCGAGGGCGAGACGGGCCGTCTCCAGGTGCGCGGCACCACCGTCACCACCGGCTACGACGCCGCGCCGGAGCAGAACGCCGCGGCGTTCACCGCGGACGGCTGGTTCGACACCGGCGACCTCGGCCGGATCAGCGGCGGCCGACTGACCCTCACCGGCCGCGCCAAGGACGTGGTGATCCTGGGCGGCGTCAACCACCACAGCCATGAGATCGAGTCTGTGGTCGAGCAACTGGACTGCGTGGAACCGTCGTTCACCGCGGCGGTCGCGGTGCGCCCGGCCGGCGCGGCCGGTGACGAGCTGGCCGTGTTCTTCTGCCCGCGCGGCGCCGCGGGACCCGCGGAGGCGGCACGCAGGGTGCGGGCGGCGGTGCGCGAGGGCGTCGGCGTCAACGCCCGGCACGTCGTCGCGGTGGACCGGGACGAGATCCCGAAGACGGAGATCGGCAAGATCCGCCGCGCGGCGCTGCGCACCCGCTTCGAGGCGGGCGGCTTCGCGGGCCGCGTGTCGGGCGGCCACGAGCGCGTGACGACGGTCCCCGACCACTTCCACCGTCCGGTCTGGCTGCCCCGCGCGCTGCCCGAGCCGGCGGCCGCGGCCGCCGGGGAGGTCCTGCTGATCCCCGACCGGCACGGCCTGGCCGCCGCGCTGGCCCGCACGCTGGCGGAGGCCGGCCACCGCGTCGAGACGGCCGATCCGGAGACGTACGCGGCGCCCGGGCCGCGGCCAGGGGGACGTACGCCCGGGTCAGGCCCCGGGGGCGCGATCCCGGCCGGGCAGGACCCGCGTGGGGCGGAAGGCGGTGCGGACGCGGGCGACGCCCCGGCAGGCGGCGCACCGGGAGCGGGCGCGGGGACGGCCGGACGCGTCGTCGTGGACCTGCGGGCGTACGGAGGGCCGGCGGGCCCGGGGCCGCAGGAGGCGCGGGCGGAGCGGCACGGCCTGCTCGGGCTCGCCCGCGCGGTGCACGGCGCGGCGGCGGTGTACGTCGTGACCAGCCACGCCCGGCGTGTGTCCGCCGGGGATCCGCCCGCGCAGGAGCGGGCGCCGCTGGGCGCGCTGGCGCTGTCCCTCGGTCATGAGCGGCCCGGGACGCGGGTGGCTCACGTCGATCTGCCGCCCGGGGACCTCGTGTCGGACGCGGCGCTGCTGGCGGCGGAGGTCGCGCGGCTGCCGCGGGACCGCGCGGTCGCCCACCGCGCCGGGCGGCGGCTGGTCCGCGCGCTGGCTCCGGCCGACGCGCCCGACCTCCCGGGCGCGGTCGCCGCAGCGGGTACGAGCGCGGGTCCGTCCGGCGCCGGCGGCGGGTTCCGGCGCGGCGGACGGTATCTCGTGACCGGCGGTTCGGGCGGCGTGGGACGGCTGGTGGCCGCGGAGTTGGCCGGCGGGTACGGCGCCGACGTGGTGTGCGTCTCCCGGGGCGCCGCCGAACCACCGGACGGCGGCGGCCGGTTCGACCGCCCGGTCACGTACGTGGCCGCCGATGTCGGCGACGTGGAGGCGATGCGCGGCGTGGTGCACGCCGCGGAGGAGCGCTGGGGCGCACCGCTGGACGGAGTGCTGCATCTGGCGGGCGGTTACCGCGAGGGCTCGCTGGACGCCTGCTCCGCGCGGGATCTGGACGAGGATCTGGCGGCCAAGGCGGGCGGCGCGCGGGTGCTGCACGAACTGCTGCGCGACCGGCCGGGGTTGCTCTTCGTCTCGTTCTCCTCGGTCAACGGCCTGTTCGGCGGCGCGTCGGTGGGCGGTTACGCGGCGGCCAATGCGTACCTGGACGAACTCGCCGTCCACCAGCGGCTGGAGTGCGGCCTGCGCGCGTACAGCCTGGCGTGGAGCATGTGGGACGAGACCGGCATGAGCACCGGCTACCCGCTCAAGCGCCTGACGCAGGACCGCGGTTACCGGGTGCTGCCGCCGCGGCAGGCGCTCGCCTCGCTCGCCGTGGCCCTGGGCCGGGACGCGCCGCACCAGCTCGTCGGGCTCGACCCCGCGCGGCCGTGGATCGCCTCGCAGAGCGCCGACGCCCCGCTCTCCGCACCGCGGTTGACGGTCTACGCGGAGGAGGCCTCGGCGGCGGACGGCGCGGAGGGCGCCGACCGGTTCGGCGTGCCGCACGTCGTACGGCATGTCGTGGTCGACGCGCTGCCGGTGGACGCGATCGGCGGGGGTGTGGACAGGAGCGCGCTGGCCGCGGGGACGTCCGGCGCGTCCGCTCAGGACGCCGGCGCCGGCGGGGACCTGCCGCGGCCGGGGCTGGAGAGCGTGATCGCCGAGGTCTGGGCGGAGGTGCTGGGCGTCGCCGATGTCACCCGGGACGCGAGCTTCTTCGACCTCGGCGGCGGGTCGCTGGAGGTCACCCGCGTGCACGGGCTGCTGCAGGCGCGACTGGGCCGCCGGCTGGCGATGGCCGACCTCTTCCGCCGGCCCACGCTGCCCGCACTGGCGAGGGCCCTGGCGCCCGCGGACGGCTCGTCCGGCACGGACGGCGCCTCCGCGCCGAACGAGTCCCCGGACGATTCCCCGGACGGCGGCCGCGGGCGCGCGCGGGCCGGCCGTCGGCTGCGCGCGGCGGCCGAGCGGGGGCGCTGAGCCTGGCGTCCGGCGCCCTCGCGGGGCCTGGCAATCCGCCGATTCCGGGCCCCGCGAGCATGCTCGCCGATCCGCCGGCGGGCCCTCGACCGTCGCTCCCGCCAAAGGAAGGTATGGCTACCCTCATTTCCACCCGTCTCCCTGATTGACACGCCGCCCGCGTGGGGAGGGAAGGGGGCGTACGTTCGGACGCGAACGCCCCGCGGGCCGACACGAACCGGCGCGGGTGGGCACGGATCGGCGTGGACCGGCGCGAGTCGACCCCCACCGGCCGGTGCCGACGCGGGCGCGCCCGGGCGGACGTCGACGGATACGGACGGCGCAGAACGGAGCAGAGCATGATCGCTGTCGTGGGGCCCGCGGACCTGACCCCGGCGACGCTGGAACTGCTGGAGGCCGAACTGCGGGCCAGGATGGACCGCCTGGCGCAGGGCGCGGCCGGGGTGGTGCGCGTCGGCGCGGGGCTGCCGCTGGCGTTCGGCCGGGCCCTGCGGCAGGCCGGCCGGCGGCTGACCCTGCTGCTGCCGGGGCAGGACGCGGTCCCGGTGCCCCTCCCCCGGTCCGACCGTGCCGCGGCGGGCGAACTCCTGCTGCTGGCCGAGCAGGTGAAGCTGCTGCCGTACGACCCGGCGGACCGGCACGCGTGCATCACCGCCGACGAGCGGCTGATCGCCTCCTGCCGCCAGGTGGTCGCGGTCTGGGACGGCTCCCCCTCCGACAGCCGGGACGCCACGGCCCACCTGGTGGCGTTCGCCCGCGGACGCGGCACCCCGGTGGAGGTCATCTGGCCGCACGGCGCCAGCCGCCGCGACCGCCCCCGCGTCTGAGACTCGGCGGCCGCCCAGTCCCTCGCACGCCGGCACGTCCCGGTTGCGCGGCGGACGGGCTCCGGACGGGCTCGGGAGGGGCTCCGGACGGGCTCGGGAGGGGCTCAAGGACGCGTCCCGGCCGCGTTCGGAGCGCGCCCAGCCGTTCGGCACGCCCGGCGCGTCGGCGACGCGGCGCGCGGCGCGCAGCCGACCGATGCGGCGCACCCGGCACGGCCAGCCGCTCGGCGCCCGACGGGAACAGCCGCTCGGCGCACCCGGCACGGTCAGCGAGGCGGCGCACCCGGCGCAGCCGCGGCCGCGCGCCGCCAACCGTGCACCGCGCGCCGTCACTCGCGCGCGCCCGCGCTCCGGTAACCGAGTTCGAGGTAGCGCGTCCGGGTGCTCCACGCACCGACATCGGGCGTGCTGGCCAGCACCTCGCGCCACGGCCCGCCGTCGGCGCCGCCGTCCGCGCCGGCGCGATCGCCGCCCGCACCAGCGTCCTTCAGGCCGACGCCGCGGGCACCCCCGCTGCCGTCCCCGCGCGACCCCCGCGAGCCGGTCGGGCGCTCGGCCCAGAGCCGTACCCCCAGCCTCCCGACGCCCCGGGCCCTGCCTCCTGCGGTTCGCACGGCGGCCCCGGCCCCGGTCCCGTCGCCACCGTCCTCCGCAGCCGCGTCGGCGGGCTCCCAGCCTCCCAGCGAGACCATGCCGAGCACCTGGTGCATGGCGATCATGCGGATCAGATCGCCCTCCGCCTCGGTCGGGTCGGGGCGTTCGGTGACGGCCTGCCACAGCAGGCGGACGCTCGGGACGGCGATGCTCGGCCGGAAGCGGTAGACCTCCCGCTCCAGCCGCAGCGACCCGATCCGCGGCAGCCGCATCCGGCTGAGCGGGACGATGCTGCGTGCGTCGCCGGCGCAGGTCAGCGTCCGGTTGGCGCCCAGGTAGCCGGGTTCGCTGAAGACCGTGACGTAGAGGCGTTCGGCGCGCCCCGCCCGGCCGCCGCGCAGCAGCCGGGCCCCGGCGACGGCGCCGCCCGCGGACGCCAGGCCCGCCATCAGGAATCTCGTTCGGCGTTTCATCGCGGCACAGCACCTCGGTTCTGACGGAACGACAGGACGGCCGACATCCACCATCATGCGCCGCGCGCCCGCCGTCCCTCCACGCCCGTGCAGGCACCCATCCGCACCGCGGTCGGTGACGGGCGCCGATGACACACGCGATCACAGGCGCGACGACGGAAGCGATGACGCAAGCGGCGACCCGCAGCGACCGACACGGTGACGGCCGCAGCGACGGAGGAAGCGGCGGACAGCGATTGAAACGTCCTCGCCGACGTGTCCTCGCCGTTGACTCATGTGGAAAGCCGCTCGTATAGTGCGCACGCCCTTCAGGAATGAAACGATTCATCCAGGGAGTTCCGATGGCCGCTGCCCCGCACCCGCGCCGCACCCGGCGCCCGACCCGACCCCTCCGCAGACTGCGGGGCCTCGCCGTCTGCGTGATCACCACAGGGCTGGCCGCAGCGGTGCTCCCCGCCGCGGGCGCCCAGGCCGCCGGGCCCGGGGCCGGGGCTGCGCCGACCGCCGGCCACGGCGCGGCCCGCCCCTGGGACGCGTACAACCTGGCGCCGTCCTCCCGCACCGCGACGCCGGTCCGGGTCACCCGGACCACCGGAACCGTGGACGGCGCCGCCGCTCTGCTGAAGGGCGGGTCCGCCACGCTGCGCGGCAACGGGTCGTCGGTCACGCTGGACTTCGGCAAGGAGGTCGGCGGCCTGGTGAGCCTGCACATGCCGGCCGCCGCCCGATCGGCCCGGGTGGGCCTGGCGTTCAGCGAGTCCTCGCAGTACATCGGCACGACCAGCGACGCCAGCAACGGCGGCGGGGGGAGCGACGGCGCCGTCCTCGCCGACCTGACGCCCGGCGCGACCTGGACCGCCCCCGCGGCCCGACTGCGCGGCGGCTTCCGCTATCTGACCCTCTTCGCGGACTCCGACACCCCGGTCACGCTGGACGCGGTGTCGCTCGCGGTCACCTTCGCGCCGACCATGGCCGACCTGCGCGACTACGACAACTACTTCTACTCCAGCGACCAGTTGCTCAACCGGATCTGGTACGCGGGCGCGTACACCGTGCAGACCAACACCATCGCCCCGGCCTCGGGCCGGGTGTGGGGGCCGCCGGACCAGGGGTGGGACAACTCCGCGACGGTCGGGGTGGGCGACAGTGTGCTGGTGGACGGCGCCAAGCGCGACCGCACGGTCTGGCCGGGCGACCTCGGGGTGTCGGTGCCCACCGAGTACGCGTCGCTCGGCGACCTCACGCCCACCCGCAACGCGCTCACCACGCTCTACCAGCACCAGGCGGCCAGTGGCGAACTCCCCTTCGCCGGACCGCAGGTGAACTTCTACGGCTCGGACACGTACCACCTGTGGACCCTGATCGGGACCGCCAACTACTACCAGTACGCGCACGACACGACATGGCTGACCGGTGAATGGGCCCACTACAAGCAGGCGTTGGACTTCAGCCTGGCCAAGGTCGGGCAGGACGGGCTGATGAACGTCACCGGCACCGCCGACTGGGCCCGCGGCGGCCAGGGCGGGGAGAACCTCGAAGCCAACGCGCTGCTCTACCAGGCGCTGACCACCGGCGCCGAACTGGCCGGCGTCGAGCACGACCCGGCGTCGGCGAGCGCCTGGCGGAGCGCGGCCGCGGCGGTCAGGTCCGGCGTGAACGCGCTGCTGTGGGACGACGCGGCCGGGCAGTACCGCGACAACCCGTCCAGCGGCCTGCACCCGCAGGACGGCAACTCGGCCGCCGTGTGGTTCGGCCTCGCGCCGACCGACCGCGCCGCCCGCGTCAGCGCCGCGCTCACCACCGACTGGAACGCCTACGGCGCCACCACGCCGGAGAAGAACTCCGAGATCGCCACGTTCCCCGGGTCCATGGAGCTGCAGGCGCACCTGGCGGCGGGCGACACCGAGCAGGCGCTCGACCTGATGCGCCGCGAGTGGGGGTACATGCTCGACTCACCGCTCGGCACCGGGAGCACCTTCTGGGAGGGCTATCTCGCCGACGGGCAGTTCGGCTACGGCGGCGCGTACATGAGCGCGGCCCACGGCTGGGCCACCGGGCCGACCTCGGCACTGACCTTCCACGTCCTCGGCATCAGCCCGACCACCGTGACCGGCCGCTACGCGATCAGGCCGCAGACCGGTGATCTCGCCTTCGCACAGGGCTCGTTGAAGACGCCGCTGGGCGACGTCAAGGTCTCCTGGCGGCACGACGCGGACCGCCGCACCTTCACCGAGCAGGTCGACGCGCCGGCCCGGGCGGTCGCAGAGGTGGACGTGCCGACCTTCGGCGCCGACACCGCGGTCGGCGTGAACGGCCACGAGGTGTGGAACGGCCGCAGCGCCGTGGGCGGGCCGCGCGGCTACGGCGCGCACGTCGAGGACGGCTATGTGGTCCTGACCGGGCTGCCGGCCCGGGCGGTCGTCTCCTCACGGGCGCTGGGCCGGGTGGCGACCACGCTCGGCGCGGCCGTGACCTCCGCGGCCGGCACGCCGGTCAGGCCCGGGCAGGCGGTCACCGTGCCGGTGACGGTCAGCGCGTCCGGCGACGGCGTCGTGCACGGCAGCGTCGGCGCCCGGGTGCCCGCGGGGTGGACCGCCGACCCGGCCGCGTTCACCCTGGACACGCGCGGCGGTCCGGTCAGGACCGTGGTCCCGGTGACGGTGCACGCGCCGGCGGACGCCGCCGGCGGCCCGCTGACGCTGGGCCTGACCGCGACGGCCGGCCGGGCGAGCGCGCACACGGACGCGTCCGTGATGGTCTTCGGCGCCTGGCCGCAGGGCACGACGGCGTCCGCGTCCAGCGCCCACGCGCCCAACGTCTACAACGGCCGGACCCGCACCTACGGCGCGGCGAACGCGGTCGACGGCGACCTCGGCACCTTCTGGAACGACGACACCTCCGGGGTGTACCCGGACACCCTGGAGGTCGCCGCGCCGTCGCCGGTGACGCTGCACGGCGTCGGCTTCGCGTCGATGGTGGACGGCGTGCCCACCGACTTCTCCGTGCAGACCTGGGACGGCACGGCCTGGACCACCCAGGCCCAGGTCACCGGCAACGCCGCGACCGCCCGCTGGATACCGTTCGCCGATCCGGTGACGACCGACCGGGTGCGCGTGGTCGTGACGGCGTCCCAGGCGCAGAACGGCGCGTTCTCCCGCGTCGCGGAGCTGACGCCGTGACGCCCTGACCCGCCGGGCCCGCCCGGCGGCGTCCGCGGGCGAGCGACATCGGGCGGCGTCCGCGAGCGACGTCGGGCGGCGTCCGCGGGCGACCTCAGGCGCGGCCCAGCCAGATCGGGTTGGTGATCGCCGCGGCGGGACCGGGCAGGCCGGGCGCGGAGCCCGCGGGCGCCGGGTGGCGGACCTCGGCGCGTACGTAGGCGGAGACCTGCGCCGAGGTGGTCCACTCCAGCACACCGGACGCGGGCAGGGGCACGCCGACCGTCTGGCCCTCGTCGGTGAGCAGCCGCACGACCGCGTCGGCGGGCACGCCGCCGACCTCCAGCCGTACGGTCACGAGCGCGTCGGGCGCGGTGGCGAGCCGCTCGCCGATGCCGGCGTGCTCGCCACGCGGTCCGGTGGCGGTCAGCGACAGCTGGACGGCGGAGGACTCCGCGATCCAGGAGGTGCCGGCCCTGATGCCGGCCTGGAGCGACGCGCGGTCCAGGCCGTCGGCCAGCACGACGGTCTGCGGCAGCCCGACCACGTCGGGGTCGCGGTGGGCGTCGGAGTTGCCCATCGCAGGTGTCCAGTGGCCGTCGCCGCGCCGGGCGGCGCCGGTGAGGAGGTTGTCCCAGGTCAGCAGGGACGTCTCGTCGTCGGCGGTCCAGGGGCCGTTCCACACCTCGACGGCGTCCACGTCGTCGTAGCCGAACTTCCACTGGCTGGCGAGGCTGGTGCCGTAGGGGTGGGCGGGCACGACGATGCCGCCGGCGCGCCGGATCTGCCGGGTGAAGCGGCTGAACACGTCGTCGCGCTCGCGGTAGCGCCAGTCGATCCACTGTCCGGCGTCCAGGCCGATGGCCAGGTAGTGGCCGTTGCGGGTGGTGATCTCCTCGCCGGTGAGGATCAGCAGGTCGTCGCCGGCCAGCGGTCCGAGGTGGGCGTGCGCGGAGTCGGTGTTGTGGTCGCTGGAGTTGATGAAGTCCAGGCCGGCCGCCCTGGCGAGGGCGGCGAGCTGTTCGACGGTGCGCTTGCCGTCGGAGTGCACGGTGTGCAGGTGGCAGTCGCCGCGGTACCAGGCGCGGCCGCGGCCGGGCGCGCGCACCGGCGGGTACTGCGGGGTGAAGGCCGGACCGCGCTCGCCCATGGTGAGCGTGACGGTGACCGAGTAGTCCAGGCCCTGCGGGGCGACGGTGTACGGGCCGAGGACGACGTGCCAGGTGCCGGCCTCGACCGGCCCTGGCAGGTAGCCGGGGGTGGCGTCCTGCGCGCTGATCGTGAAGTCGGTGCGGGCGCCGCCGGACCAGCCGCGGAAGCCGTGGGTCGCCAGGTCCGTGCCGCGCTGGTCGAAGATGCCGATGTCGCAGGCGTTGCCGAGGGTCCCGGCGGGCACCGCGGGCCGGTCGTAGCTGTACGACACCGCGATCTGCTGTACCCCGCGCGGCACCTGCACCGGCAGGTACACGAAGTCGGCGACTCCCTGCGGCAGATGGCCGGTGACCACCCGGGTGCGCACGTCGCCGTCCCCTGAGGCGGAGCCCGCGGCGGCGCCGGACGCGGCGTCACCGGGCTCGCGCGCGGAGGCGAAGTCGACGGGGGCGAGCGTGAGCACGCCGGTGGCGCCCGCGAGGGCGGAGAACTTCAGTACGTCGCGTCGGTCCATGATTCCACCGTCCCTCTCCGCGGTGACGGGCGCATGGCGAATCACCGAGCAGCAGGCTGCGCCCAGGCGTCTTCCCACCGGCCCCGCCGTGTGCCGCGGGGCCGCGCGACCCGAAGGCGGGGGTCGCGCGGCCCGGCGGGACGGCGGGCTCGGGTCCGGTCGAGGCCGATCCGGTCGAGGCCGATCGGTCGGGTCGTGTCGGTTCCGGTCGGCTCAGCTCAGGGCGTGTGCAGGCCCGTCCACTGCTGGGCGCCGGTGCCGTTGCAGTCCCACAACTGCAACTGGGTGCCGTCGGCGGTGGAGGAGTTCGGGTCGTCCAGGCAGCGGCCCGACTGCGGGTTGCGGTAGCCGCCGTTGTACGGCTGCCACACCTGCGCGCCGGTGCCGTTGCAGGTCCACAGCTGCACCGGCGTGGCGTCGGCGGTGCCCCCGCCGGACACGTCCAGGCACTTGCCGAAGATCTTCAGGGTGCTCGCGGACGTGGCGGTCCACCACTGCGCGCCGGTGCCGTTGCAGCTCCACAGCTGGACGTGGGTGCCGTCGTCGGTGCCGCCGTGGTCGTCGTCCAGGCACTTGCCGGCGATGCCGGAGTACACCACGCCCGCCCCGGGGGAGGGCGCGCCGATCCAGCCGGCCGCGTCGGCGGCCCGGATGCCGGCGTCGAAGGCGTCGGCCATCTTCTGGTAGCCGCCGTCGTTGGGGTGCAGGGCGTCGGAGAGGTCGGCCGTGGTGAGCGCGCCCATGTCGACGTAGCGGACGTGCTTGCCCGCGGCCTGCTCGGACTGGGCGATCACCGGCACCTGCTGGTTGAAGGCCGGCCGGTTGGGCTCCTCCACCGTGTTGGTCGACACGATCAGCGAGGCGAGCAGCACGGTGACGCCGGGGTCGTCGGCGGTGATCTGGTCGACGAGGGCGTGCAGCCGGTCGGTGGCGGTCGGCACCTGGTAGTTCTGGTTGAGGTCGTTGGTGCCGATCATCAGGGTGATCACGTTGGGCTTGTACGTGTCCAGCACCGAGTCGGCGATGCCGGCGATCTGGTCGATGCGCCAGCCGGAGTGGCCCTCGTTGTCGGGGTCGGCCATGGTGCCGTTGCGTCCGCTGCCGACGAAGTCCACGGCGTGGCCCTCGCCGGCGAGTTCGCTGCCGAGGGCGGAGCGGTAGCTGTTGCCGGTGCTGCTGCCGACGCCCCAGGTGATCGAGTCGCCGAGCGGCATGACCCGCAGCGTGCCGGCCGCCGCCGCGGCCGAGGGCGCCACCGGCCGCGCCGCGGCCGGTGAGGAGCTGGGTGACGGGCTCGGGGCGGCCGCCGAGGCGGTCGGCGCGAGGGCGCCGACCGCCGCGAGGGCCGCGGCGGCGGTGACGGCCGCCGCCGCGAGGTGTCTTCTCATCCGAGGTCTCAACCTTCCGTGTGGGGGGCTGGTACGGAGGCCGTGCGGTGGTACGCCCGCGTCTAGTCGGCGGCGGTGAGGAGGTCGACGACGCTCTGCTGGCAGCCGTAGTCGGTGGTGCCGGTGCCGCCGGCCCAGTGGGGGCCGTACTGGTCGAGGGCGTTGCGGTCGTGCGCGTACGCGGAGTTGGCCCAGGTGGTCAGGGCGCCGGTGTAGGGGTGGTCGGACAGCTGGGTGTTGAGCTTGCCCAGCCCGCGCACGTACGCGCCTTTGAAGCTGGGGCCGTCGCCGGTGCAGCTGTCGCCCTCGCCGGGCTCGCGCAGCACCCCGCCGGAGGTCAGGTTCACGCTGGAGGCGTTGGCCAGGGTGCGCGCGGTGGACAGCAGGGAGCTGTCGCCGGTGGCCTTGTACAGCTCGGTCAGGCCGCCCAGGACCACGCCCTGGTTGTAGGTCCAGGTCTGCTGGCCGTTGTTGGCGCAGGAGCTGGTCAGCCCGTCGTTGATCATGCTGCTGCCGTTGATCATGCCGCTGCCGCGGAACCAGTTCCACTCCGCGGTGGCCCGGCCCAGGTACACCGAGTCCCCGCCGATGCGGTTGTGCAGCGCCGCGTTCAGCTGCAGGAACAGCTCGTTGGTGATGGCGTTCTTGTAACCGCGGGCCTGGCTCCACCACACGCCGCCGCCGCAGGTGCCGTCCCAGTACGCCTGCATGTGGTCGGCGTCCGCGCGCGCGGTGTTGAGGTACCGGCTGTCACCGGTCAGATCGTAGGCGTCCACCCACGCCAGACCCCACCACCCCGTGTCGTCCAGGTAGTCGTTGGTGAAGTTCCCCTCCTGCGCATTGATCTGCGCGTTGTAGGTCTGGCTGATCGCGTACTCGTAGCTGGGCATCCCGGTGTCGCGGGCGTTGTCGATGATCGCGGTCAGCGCGTTCGCCGAGGTCCACCAGCCGTTGCCGCCGAACAGCTTGCTGCCCCGGTCGTAGGACATCATCAGCGCGGTCGCCGCGGCCCTGCGCCGGTCGGCGGCGTTCCACGTCGTGCGGGCCCACGCGGTGCAGGTGATGTCCGTCCGGTCACCGGCCTTCCCGCACGCGCGCAGCGCGCCCACGCCCAGGTTGTTCCAGTCGTCGTTGTTGTACATCAGGGTGCGCCAGCCGGTGGAGCCGGACGGGATCGTGGTGTCGCCCAGCTTGCTGCCGTCCGACCACGTCTTCCCGCCGTCGAACGACCGGTCCATCCACACCTCGTCCCCCGCGCTGCCACCCTCCACCGACGCCCAGCCCATGGCGTCGGAGTCGTCCAGATGCAGCTTGAAGGTCCGGCCGAACAGGGTGCTGGTCACCGGCACCCGATCACCGGGACTGGTCGACGGGTCGTGCGCGTCGCAGTACTTGTTGCAGATGCTGGTCGCCGCGGCGGCCGGCGAGCCCGTGCCCAGCTCGACGGACACCGCGACCGAGGCCACGGCGGCCAGTACGGCGACCACCGAGGTCACGGATTTCAGCGGCCTCGTGGCTGTCAGACGGTGCAGGACGTTCACGCGGGTCTCCTCTCAGCCCAGACGGAAGATCTGGGCGGTGGTGCCGTTGCAGTCGTAGATCTGGAGGGCGTCGCCCTGCTGCTGGTGGTTGCCGCTGTCGTCCAGGCAGCGCCCGGACTGCGGGTTGTACAGGGTGCCGTCGGAGCGGCTGTTCCAGACCTGCGCGGCGGTGCCGTTGCAGTCCCACAGCTGCACCGGGGTGCTGTTGGCGGTGGCCCCGCCGGACACGTCCAGGCACTTGCCGAAGGTGTGCAGCGAGCCGTCGCCGGGAGCCGACCAGCGCTGTGCGTCGCTGCCGTTGCACGACCACAGCTGGAGCGTTCCGGGCGTGGCGGGGTCGGCGTTGGCGACGTCCACGCACAGCCCGCCGGGTCCGCCGAGCGGGCCGGGCGGCAGCTTCCAGCCCTGCGCGGCGGTGGAGTTGCAGTCGTGCAGCTGGAGCTGGACCGCGCCGGGCGTGGTGGTGCCGTTCGGCACGTCGAGGCAGCGGCCGGAGGCCGGGTTGAGCAGGCTGCCGTCGGCGCGGTGGGTCCAGCCCTGTGATCCGGCGCCGGTGCAGGTGGAGAGCACCACGGAGGTGCCGTTGGCGGTGCCGCCGCCGTTCGCGGTGACGCACTTGCCCAGCGTGCGCAGGGTGTTGTCGCTCTGCAGCGCGAACTGCTGGGCGGTGGTGTGGTTGCAGCCCCACAGCTGCAGCGCGGTGCCGTCGGCGGTGGCGCCGTTCGCGACGTCCAGGCAGTTGCCGCCGACGCCGATCACCTCCCCCGAGGAGGGGTTGGCGGTGGCGCTGCCGCTGAGGGTCACCGTGTGCGCGGCGTTCAGCGGCAGGGACGCGGTGGTGACGGTGACGGTGCGCCGGTTGGCGTTCCACGACCAGTCGGTCTCCGGGACCTGCACGCCGTCGACCGAGACGGCGGTGGGCGCGGCGGAGTTCGACAGCCGCAGGGTGTACGCCCTGCTGGTCGGCGCGCCGGACCAACTGCCGCTCTGCGCGCCGATGGTGAGGGTGTGCGAGGAGTCGTTCCAGGACAGCGGCTCGGTGGCGGACTGGCCTGAGGTGTAGCCGGCGCCCTCGCCCGCGTCGGAGTACAGCGAGAAGGAACCGTTGCCGCCGGCCGCGACATCGACGGTGAGCGCGGTCAGCGGCTTGCTCGCGTTGTCGGTGTAGTCGCTGCGGGTGGTGAGGATGCCGCCGGACCTGATGAGCACCGGCATCTGGGTGAGCGGGTCGGTGACGGTCACGGTCGAGGGGCCGGTGTAGCTGGTCCCGGTGTAGTAGTCGGTCCAGGTGCCCGGCGGCACCCACACGGACGTGGAGCCGTTGCCGGAGGAGTCGTCGGGCGTGGTGATCGGCGCCACCAGCACGTCGTCGCCGTACAGGTACTCGTTCTTCGCGGTGTACGCGGCGTCCTGCGCCGGGTAGTCCAGGTACAGCGGCCGCACGATCGGCACGCCGGTGGTGTTGGCCTGCCGGGCCAGGGTGTAGGTGTACGGCACCAGCGACTCGCGCAGCCGCAGCGCCTGTTCCGCGGCGGTCTGCGCGGTGCCGGTGTAGTTCCAGGGCAGCCGGTCGCCGTGGTCGGAGTGCATCCGGTCGATCGGCTGGAAGGCGCCGAACTGCATCCAGCGCACGTACAGGTCGTCGGCCAGGTGGTTGCCGTGGAAGCTGCCGATGTCGTGGCTGACGTTGGACAGGCCGGCCGCGGCCTCGTCGGCGGTGAAGCGCACCTCGAAGTTCAGCATGTCCCAGGTCGCCGGGGTGTCACCGGTGAACTGCATGGTGTTGCGCCGTTCCGACCAGGGGCCGAGGGCGTAGTTGCTGTCGTCGCCGCCCTGTTCCGAGCCGCCGAGCCGGGCGAAGGAGAAGCCGCGCAGGCCCTTGGAGGTGGCGTCGTCGGCGTACGCCTGGTTGATCAGGTTGTCGGGCGCCACATGGCTGTCGGAGGCGGTCGAACCGCCGCAGCCGCCGCAGTAGTCAAGCCACCACTCCCGTACGCCCTGCTGCTCGAAGGACTGGTGCAGGTTGAGGTAGGCGGCGAGCTGGGCGGGGTTGGACCAGTCGAAGCGGTAGGTGTTGCCGCTGTCGACGGTGAGGCCGCCGGCCTGGCTGTTGGCGGTGGCGAACCTCGGGTCGTCGCCGTTGATGCTCGGGTGGATGTTCATCGCGACCGACAGGCCCTGCTGCTTGGTCCAGTCGAGGAAGGACTGCGGGTCGGCGAAGAGCGAGGAGTTCCAGTTCCAGCCGTTCCACTGGCTGGGCGACTTCCAGTCGGTGTCGACCACCAGCCAGTCGACGGGGGTGCGGGTGCTGCGGAAGGTCGGCAGCAGGGTGTTCTCGTAGTCGGCGGTGCTGTAGGCGTAGTAGCGCGAGTACCAGACGCCGTACGCGGACTGCGGCAGCAGGTCGGCGGGGCCGGTGAGGGCGTTGAGGTCGCTCAGGCCCTGCTTGTAGTCCTGGCCGTAGCCGAAGAAGTAGCCGTCCTGGTACGGCTGTCCGCCGTGCGAGGGCCGGTCGGTGACGGTGTGGTTCGCGCCGAGCAGCGCGGTGCGGGAGTCGTCCAGCAGGTACCAGCCGTGCCGGTCGAGGATGCCGGGGTGCTCGGGCACCGGCAGCGTCCTGGGGTTGTCCAGGGTGCGCGACCAGCCGCCGAGGGTGTCGGTGGGACCGGCGCCGTAGCCGGTGGTGGTCAGGGCGGTCTGCGCGGCCGGGTAGGAGGTGGTGGAGGTCGGGGTGACGGCGATGCTGTCGATGTTCACCTTGCCGGTGTCGCCCGCGTTCTGCACCAGGTTCAGCGTGTCGGTGCCGGCGGTCAGCTGGACCGTCACCGAGGCGGTGGACCAGGTCTCCCAGGAGGAGGTCGCGGGCAGGCTCAGCTGCGGGCCGGCCGCGCCGTTGACCTTGGTGGACAGGGTGCCGGTGCCGCCCGCGGCGTTGGAGTAGCGGACCTGGAGCCGGTAACTGCCGGTCGAGGGGACCTGCGAGACGTCCTGGGTGATGCCGCTGCCGGTGGCCTCGTAGCCGGCCACGAAGCCGGTGCCGGTGTAGCCGGTGTGGTCGTACGCCACTGCGGCCCGCCCGCCGAACAGCGCGTCCTCGCCCTCGCAGGCGGTGCCGACCGCGCAGTACGACGGGAACGCCGGCTTGGCCTGCACGCCCGTCGAGGCCATCGTCACGGTGGTGTTGGAGGCGGTGAAGGGCCCGCTGCCCTCCTTCCAGCGCAGGGTCAGCGCGCTGGTCTTGATCTCGCGGTAGCCGTCGGAGGTCACGTCCGTGGTGTACGACGGCGGGGCGAAGGAGCGGTTGACCGCGTTGAAGGTGGCGGCGTCCTGGAACGCGCCGTCGCCGGCGTACTCCAGCCGGATCAGGGTGGGCGTGAGCACTTCGAAGCGGGCGCTGCCGTCGGTGACCGCCGCGCCGTTCGCGGCGTGCGCCGCGGGCGCGCCGGCCACGCCGGAGACGACGAGGCCGCCGAGCAGCGCGAGGGTGCCGCCGGTCGCGACCGCGGCGCGGCGCAGCAGCCGGCGGGCCGCGCGGCGGCTCGGGACGGGGGCGGGCGGGACGCCGCCGCCCGGCGCCGCGGCGGTCGTCGCGGCGGTCGGGCCGGGGGTT
>JAJSZB010000013.1:0-18131 GCA_050613715.1 Streptomyces sp. IBSBF 3018 | reverse complement strand
GGGTTCCTGGTGTGCCGGCGGGGCGCTGCGGTGTGCCGCGTGGGGGGCGCAGATGCATGGGGGGTTACCTCCGAGGATGCGACAACGTTGTCTGGACCGCGGGCGATCCCCGTGTCCTGGCGGGCCGTTCGGCCGCACGGGCCGGGACCCCGGGCGCGGGGAGCGCGTGATCAGGTGAACGGGCCGAGAATCAGCGCGACCTGCTGCGGGCGGCCGTCGCGGACCTGGGGCGACGGCGGCGGTCCGCGGGGACCGGGACCGGGGCGTGGCGGGCGCGCGCATGGGGGGAGTTGCGCATCGGTTGCGGTGTCCCTTCTTCGGTGGGGGCCAAAGGGATGCCGGGTCCGGGCGGTGGGCCTCTCGAATCCGCACATGAGAGCGCTCTCACCGGCAGATGGAGTGTCGACGTAAGTCGCGTTCACGTCAAGTGAGTGCGCCGAACCGGCTCGTCCGCCGCATGGGACCCGAGGGTCCCACGGGGTGAGGGGGGTGCGCCAGCCGCCGGGGCGGGGCGCGGCCGGGGCCCGCGTCTCCCGGCGGAGCGGTCGCGCTCGTGGTGACGAACGGTCACGGCGGCCGTGCCGGACCCGCGGCCGCGGTGACGGACGGTCAGGGCAATATGGCGATTGCGCGAGCGGTCCGGCCGCCACGACGATCCCTCGCATGACGCGACCCGGCGAGCGCGCCCCCGTTCCTTCCCCTCCGTCCGGCGGCCGTCCGCGGCCACGGCCCCGCGGGCGCGGCGACCGCCCCGGCGGTCCGGTCCGGCGCTCACAGCTCGGCGTGGGGGCCCGCGGGCGCGCCCGGCTGCGGGCCGCGGTGACGCTGGCGGCGCTCGCCGCCCTGGCCGCGGGCCTGGCCGCCTGCGGCGACGACGGCACGTCCGGCTCGGGCAGGCCCGGCGCGACGGCGTCCGGCACGGTCGTGGTCGGCGCGGCCTCGGGAGGCGCCGCCCGGCAGGACACGCTGACCGTCCCGACGGTGGACCGCATCAGGGCCGAACTGCCCGCCCGGGTCCGCGACAGCGGAGAGCTCACCATCGGCGTCGGCTACCTGCCCGGCGGCGCCGCGCCCATCTCCTTCCTCGGCGACGACCAGAAGACCCTCACCGGCGCCGAGCCCGACCTCGGCCGCCTCGTCGCCGCCGTCCTCGGCCTGCGCCCGGTGCTGCGGGGCGTCACGTTCCAGAACCTGTTCGTCGGCCTCGACAGCGGCCGTACCGACGTCGCCTTCTCCAACGTCACCGACACCGAGGAGCGGCAGCGGAAGTACGACTTCGCCTCCTACCGGGAGGACAACCTCGCCGTCGAGGTCCGTAAGGACGATCCGCTGGCCTTCGACGGCGACTACCACGAGCTGGCCGGCCGGACCGTCGCCGTACGCCCGGGCACCGATCTGCAGCGGATCGTGCTGGACTGGCAGCAGAAGCTGAAGGCCGAGGGGCGCAAGCTCTCCGTCAAGTACTACCAGGACCCCAACAGCACCTATCTGGCGCTCTCCTCGGGCCGCGTCGACGCCTACCTGGAGTCCGATCCGGCCGTCGCCTACCACGTGGCGAAGACGGCCGGCACCCCGCAGGCCACGCGCGTCGCCGGGGTCTTCTCCGGCGCCGGGCCGGACCTGCAGGGGCTGATCTGCGCGACCACCAGGAAGGACGACGGGCTGGTCGAGCCGCTCGCCGACGCCATCGACGAGCTGATCCGCGACGGCGCATACGGGCGCTGGCTGGCCGCCTGGCACCTCCAGGCCGAGGCGGTGCCGGTGTCGCGGATCAACGCCCCCGGTCTGCCGGCGACGGCGCCCTGACGGTTCTCCGCCATGGCGGAGATCTGCCGCGGGCGCTTCGGGCGCGGGCGCGGGGCGCACCGATACGGTGCGAGCGCACCCTCGCCGAACACCCCCGTCCGCCCCGCCGCACTCCGGGAGTTCCCCCATGGCACCTGTGACCCGCCGTACGTTCCTGGGCTCCGCCGTCGCGGCGGGTGCCGCGCTCGGGCTGGAGGCACTGCCGGGGTCGGCCGGCGCCGCGCATGCCGCCGCCACCGGCACGATCGCCGATGTGCAGCACGTGGTGGTGCTGATGCAGGAGAACCGCAGCTTCGACCACTACTTCGGGATGCTGCGCGGCGTGCGCGGCTTCGCCGACCGCAGCGGCATCCTGCTGGCGGGCGGGCACACTGTGTTCGAGCAGCCGAACGGCTCGGGGCGGCAGTACCCGTGGCAGTTCAGCGCCACGAAGCCGGCCGGCGGGGCGGACCCGGAACGGCTGGCGCAGTGCAACGGCGACCTCGCGCACGGCTGGGGCGACCAGCACGCCGCGTGGAACGGCGGGAAGATGGACGGCTGGGTCGCGGCCAAGGGCAATGTGCGCACCCTCGGCCACCTCACCCGCGACGACATCCCGTTCCACTACGCGCTCGCGGACAACTGGACGATCTGCGACGCCTACTTCTGCTCGATCCTCAGCGCCACCGGGCCCAACCGCACCTATCTGTGGAGCGGCATGATCGATCCGGCGGGCTCCGCCGGCGGCCCGGCGAGCGACGGCGGCGACGAGTCGGGGCTGGGCTGGCAGACGTACGCCGAGGCGCTGGAGGCGGCCGGGGTCAGCTGGAAGGTCTACCAGAACGCCGCGGACAACTTCGGCGACAACGGCCTCGCGTACTTCTCCCGGTTCAGCTCGGCGCCCGCGGGCAGCGCGCTGGCGGTCAAGGGCATGGGGTCGGTGCCGAGGGCGACCGGCCGCACCCCGGACGACATCGCCGCGGCGATCCGCGCCGACGCGCTCGCGGGCACCCTGCCGCAGGTGTCGTGGGTGGTCTCCGACGAGGGCTCCTCCGAACACCCCTACGCCACACCGCAGGACGGCGCGCACTTCGTGCACATGGTGATCGACGCGCTCGCCGCGTCGCCCGAGGTGTTCGACTCCACCGTGCTGTTCCTCAATTACGACGAGAACGACGGCTTCTTCGACCATGTGCCGCCGCCCGTCGCACCGGCCGGCACCGCGGACGAGTTCTACGGCGGGACCAACATCGGGCTGGGCGTGCGGGTGCCGCTGATCGCCGTCTCGCCCTGGTCGCGCGGCGGCTGGGTCAGCTCCGAGGTCAGCGACCACACGTCGGTGCTGCGTTTCCTGGAGCGCTGGACCACGGCCCTCGGCACGCCCGCGACGTGCCGGAACATCTCGGCGTGGCGGCGGAAGGTGTGCGGCGACCTGACCGGCATGTTCGACTTCGCGCACCCCGTCTACGGGCTGCCGTCGCTGCCCGACACCAGCGCGGTGATCGGCGAGGCGGCCTGCGCGCCGCTGCCCAATCCGGCGCCCGTGGACAACAGGCTGCCGCAGCAGGAGTCCGGCACCCGCCCGGCCCGCGCGCTGCCCTACCGGCCGAGCGCCAACCTCGCGCCGTTCACGTTCGGTTCCGGGGGTCAGATCCTGGCGTGGATCGACATGGCCGACCAGGGCGCGCCGGGCGCCTCGGCCACGCACCTGGCCGCGTACGCCAACGCCCACCGCGGCGGCGGCCCGTGGCAGTACACGCTGGACGCGGGCAGCACGGCGAGGGACTTCTTCAACTGCGGCACGGGGTACGGCGGCGGGCCGTACGACCTGTCGGTGATCGGCCCCAACCGCTTCCTGCGGCGCTTCACCGGCGACGCGACGAAGGCCGGCAAGGACTGGACGGTCACCGCGTCCTACGCGACCGCGCCGAACACCGGGAAGCTCGCGCTGTGGTTCGCGTTCGCCAACGCGGGCTCCGCCGCGGTCACTTTCACCGTCACCGCGAACGCGTACCGCACCGACGGCCCCTGGACGTACACCGTGCAGCCCGGCGGCAGGGTTTCGGACTACTTCAACGCGGTGGCGTACAGCGGCGGTTGGTACGACTTCACGATCACCGCGAGCGGGGAGGCCGGCTGGTCGCAGCGGTTCACCGGCCGGCTGGAGAACGGCGAGGCCGGCGTGAGCGGTTGACGACCGCCGCGGCCGGGGATGTGCGGGTGGCCGACGTCGTCCGCGGCCGGGGGCATGCGGGGCCCGAGGTCGTCCGCGGGCCGGGGCCGGGTGCGTCTCACCCGTCGTCGGTGGGGCGGCGCGGCGGGGTGCGGAGCATCGCGGTGGCCTCGGCGGCGGCCCGGGCCGGCCGGCTGGGGCGGGGCAGGCCGCGTTCCAGCCGGGGCAGGCCGACACCGGCGAGCCGCAGGTCGGGCAGGCCCGCGCGGCGGGTCACGACGAGTTCGCCGTGCACGGTGTACTCGATGCCGGTCACGTCGGCCCAAGCGACCTCGTGGTGCCACCACACCGCGCTGAAGCGCAGCCCCTCCGGGTACGCCGCCAGCCGCCATCCCGCGAGCCTGCGGCACACCTCCAGCAGGAACCACCAGCCCAGACAGAGCGGTCCGAGCAGGCTCCAGCGGTACGGCTCGGACAGCGCCTGCGCGGTCACCGCCGCGCCGCACAGCACCATCAGCAGGGCGGTGGTCCTGGCCAGTGGACCCGCGTGCCAGCGCACCGGACCGGGCGCCGCGGGCCGTGCGGCGAGCGCCGCGAGGGCCGCCAGCACCTGGGCCTCGGCGGCGGCGCGGTGGGCGCGCAGCCGGGGTTGCGGCCGCTCGTCGCCGAGTTCGCCGCTGCCGAACGTGTCGCCCCCGGGTTCGCCGGCTCCGGGCCCGTCGCCGCGGAAGTCGCCGCCGAAGCCGTCGCCGAAGCCGCTGCCGGGGCCGTCGCTCCCGAGCGCGCCCCCGAGGCCGTCGCCTCCGAGCCGGCCGCCCCCGAACAGCCGCTCGTCGCGCGGGAGTTCCGCACCCGGGCCGTCGAGGGAGCCGCCGAGGGCGCGCTCCTGCGGTCCGTCGACGCGCGGCTCCTCACGCCGACCGCGGCGAACACCGCGGACACCGCGGCGCAGTCCTCCGCGGGGGCGTCCTCCGCGGCGGCCCGGACCGTCGGGCCGGAACGCCGCGCCGCCCGCCGGCCGCGGACCGGAGTAGGGCACGCCGAAGGCGACCGGCGGCACCGGCCAGGAGCGGCCGCGCCGCACCGCCGTCGCGCTGATCTCCGCCACCCACTCCCCCGCCTCCGTCGCCGTCGCCACGATCACGTCGCCGCCCTCGCGCGGCACGCCGAACAGCAGCGCCTGGCGCAGCGTCAGCGGGCCGCCCATGCCGCGCGGCAGGTAGTGCAGGGCCGGCCGCAGACCCTCGCGGTCGTCCGTCGGGAGGATCTCGGTGCGCACGTGTTCCCGGTGCGCCAGCACCCGCAGCACCGGGACCTCGCCGCGGACCAGCGCGCGGGTGCGGCGCCTGGCCGTCGCGGACAGCCCGAGGAACGTGACGCCGCACCCGGCCAGCAGCAGGCCGAACAGCTCGCGGCCCGAGCGGTCGCCGTGCGGCTCGGCGGCCAGCCGCAGCCGGGAGCCGTCGACCAGCACGCGTTCCGCGGCGCCCGCGCGGTAGCGGCCCAGTGTGCCGATGCTGCGCCGGGTGCCGTCGGGCAGCCTGAGCGTGGTCACCGAGGCGTTCTCGTCGTAGCCGACGACGACCGCGGTGAGCGAGGTGGCGGTGCGGGCGGAACGGTCGTCGGCGCGCCCGTCCTCGACGATCGCGGTCAGCACGGAGACGGCCGCGCCGCACAGCACCAGGCCGATCGCGGCACGCAGCAGCCCTCGGCGCCAGGGCAGGAAGCCGCGTGGGCGCGGCGCGACCGCGGTGAGCCCGCCGGCGGCGTCGAGGACCAGCCGCCGCTGGCGGCGGCGCGTCCGCAGCCTGGCCACCACCGCGGCCCAGCCCCACAGCAGGGCCGCGACCACCAGCGCGTCCGTCACCCGCACCCCCGTGCCGCCCTCCCACGCGCCGGGCTCGGCCAGCCACACCAGCAGCAACGGCGCCGAGACCAGGGCGAGTTCGGGCAGCACGAACAGCCACACCAGATGCGGCAGGAACAGCATCGTGCCGGCCGTGTCCGTCCACTGCTCGCGGCACGGCGCCGCGGCGGTGCACTCCGGCGGCGGTCCGTACGCGACCGCCACGGCGACCGCCACCACCAGCGCGATCGCCGGGCCGATGGGCAGCGCCCACCGCGCCAGCCGCACACGGGCCCACCGGCCCGCGTCCGCGGCCAGCCACGGCCGCGCCCGCACGTCCGCATACGGCACCCAACTCGTCGTCACGCACGCATTATCCGACCGCGGGGCCCGTACGTCCCGCACGGACGTACGACGTGCCGGCGCCGGTGCCGTGACGCGTGCCGTGGCGGGGCCGGCGGCGGCAGGCGGGCGGTCCCGGCGCACGGGCGCGCGCTGCGGGAACCGTCAGCCGTGGGGGTATGCGCCGACGCGCGGCCGTCCCGCGCACGGGCGCTGCCGGCACGCGGCCGCGCGTGCGGGGACGGCGTCGCCCCGGCGAGGTGGCCGCGTGGGCCGGCATCGGCCCGCCCCCGCTCCGTCCAGGGTGGGCGTCGCCCCCTGCGAGTGGGTCACGCGTCCGGATCGCGCACACCCGCGGACAGCCGCCGGGGGGCGCGGGGGTTCAGGCGCCGGGGCCGGTCGCGGGGCCGTCGGGGCCGGGCGCGGTGCCCTCGGGCCCGGGGTCGGTCGGCGGCCCGCCTGCGGGACCTGCGGGGCCGGCGGGACCGGGGTCGGCCACGGGCCCGACGCTCGCGTCCGCGGCGGGGTCCGCGCCGATGCCCTCGGCCGGGGCCACGCCGGCGTTCGCGGCTGAGGCTGCGTCTGCCGCGGGGTCCGCGCCGGCCGCCCCCGCCGGGGCGCCGGGGGTGAGCTGCAGGGCGTCGGCGGCGCCGAGGGCCTCGGGGTCGGCGCGGCGCAGCTGCCCCTGCTCCGCCGGCGCGCCCGCGTCGCCGGACGGGCCCGCGGCGGACGCGCCCGGGGACGGGATCGCGGTCGCCTCGCCCGCGACGAACTCGGCGATGGCGCGGGCGCTGTCGAGGAACTGCGCGGGGAAGACGATCGTGCTGTTCTTCTCCGCGGCGATCTCGGAGAGGATCTGCAGGTTGCGCAGTTGCAGCGCGATCGGGTGCTCGCCGATGACGTCGGCGGCCTCGGCCAGCCTGCCGGCGCTGCGTGCCTCGCCGTCCGCCGCGATGATCTTCGCCCGCTTCTCGCGTTCCGCCTCGGCCTGGCGCGCCATGGCCCGCTGCATACTGGGCGGCAGTTCGATGTCCTTGAGCTCCACCAGGAACACCTGGACGCCCCACTGCTGCGTGATCCGGTCGAGGATCTCCCTGATCGCGAGGTTGAGGGTCTGGGTGTCGGTGAGGACCTGGTCGAGGAGCGAGCGCCCGACGATGTTGCGGACCGTGGTCTGGGCGATCTGCCGTACCGCGGAGGCGACGTCCTCGATCTCCACGATCGACTTCACCGCGTCGACCCGGCGGAAGTAGGCGACGGCCGCGACGCCGATCGAGACGTTGTCCTGCGTGATCACCTGCTGGCCGGGGACCGGCATGGTGACCGTGCGCAGGCTGACCTTCATCATCCGGTCGGCGATCGGGATCATGAAGCGGAAGCCGGGCTTGCGCACCCCGCGCAGCCGGCCCAGCCGGAACACGACTCCGCGCTCGTACTGCCGGACGACGGCGATTCCCATGCTCGCCATGGCGCGGCCTCCTCCCGCCCCGCCCCCGCGTGTGCCTTCTCCTCCAGCATCGCTCCATGTCGGCGCGATGGCGAAGGAGGAGCGCGCCCCGCGCCGCACGCGGCACGCGGGCAGAAGGGACCGTGGCGGGAGATCGCCGGCTCCCCGGCGGACCCGGCCCGCGGGACCGCTCAGGCGTGGGCGTCCGGACCCGGCTCCTGCGGGGATCGTACGAAGAGCACCGCCTCGACGTCGCCGTGCGGCGCGCTGTAGAGGTGCGGCGCGTCCGCGGCCCAGTGCGCGTGCTCGCCGGGGCCCGCGGTCAGCGGGTGCGCGGGGTCGCCGACCACGGCGGTCCCGGCGAGCACCACGAGGTGTTCGTGCGTGCCGGGGATGTGCGCGGCGGACTCCTGCCGGGCGCCCGACCTGATCCGTATCCGGAAGACGTCGGTGACCGCGGCGCCGTCCTCGTGCCGTTCGGTGAGGACCGCGGTGACCGCGGCGCCGGAGATCCCGACGTGCCCGCCCGCGCCGTTCGGACCGCCGGGACCCGGACCCCCGGAGCCCGGTACGCCGGGGCGGTCCGGACCGCCGGCGGCCCCGGTGCCGTCGCCGTCCCCGGTCGCCCCCGCCGGCCCGCGCGGATCGGTGAGCGCCGCGCTGAGCGAGACGCCGAGCGCGGTGGTCAGCGCGTAGAGCGTCTCCAGCGTGGGGTTGCGGCGGCCCGCCTCCAGCTCGGACAGCGTGGCCTTGCCGGTGCCCGAGCGGCGGGCCAGCGCCGAGAGCGACAGGCCCCGCTCCTCGCGCAGCTCCCGCAGCCGCCTGCCGACCTGCTCGTTCAGCTCCATCGCCCGCTCCGGCCCTCCTCGCCGCGCCCGCGGCGCCGCAGATCGATTGACGTGCCGCCGGGGACGACCCTAGTGTTCCACATACGGAACGTTCCGTATGTGGAACGCACCCGCCGCCGTGCCCTGCCGTGCGCCCCACCGCCGCCGCGCCCCGGCGCACCTCCGCACGCCGGCACACCCGCCCGCCGCCACACCCGCCCGCACAGTCGCCTGCCCGCACAGCCGCACATCCGCCCCGGGGGATCTCCATGGCTCCGCACACCGTCCGCACCGCCCCGCGCACCGCACGTGCCCTGCGTGCCGTGCGCGCCGCCGCACCGCCCTCCGCCGTCACCGCCGGTCTGGTCACCGTCCTCGTGGGCGTGACCAGTTCGGCGGCCGTGGTCTTCACCGCCGCGCGGGCCGCGGGCGCGGACTCCGCCGAGGTGGCCTCCTGGATGCTGGCGCTCGGCGTCGGCCTCGGCGCCACGAGCATCGGGCTGTCGCTGCGCCACCGGGTGCCCGTGGTCACCGCGTGGTCGACGCCGGGTGCGGCGCTGCTGGCGACCGGGCTGGTCGGCGTGCCGATGGCCGACGCGGTCGGCGCGTTCCTGCTGTCCGCCGTGCTGATCCTGCTCAGCGGGGTGACCGGCTGGTTCGCGCGGGTGATGGACGCGGTGCCGGTGCCGCTGACGGCGGCGCTGCTCGCGGGCGTGCTGCTGCAGTTCGGCACCGGGCTGTTCGGCTCGATGCACGGCGGCTTCCGGATCGCCTTCCCGATGTTCGCGGCCTATCTGGCCGCGCGCCGCCTCCTGCCGCGCTACGCGGTGCTGCTGGCGCTCGCCGCGGGCGTCGCGGCCACCACCGCGACCGGCGGCTGGCACGCCGGCGGGGTGCGGCTGTCCCTCGCCGCGCCGGTGTTCACCGCGCCGCACCTGGACTGGCACACCCTGCTGGGCGTGGGCGTGCCGCTGTACGTGGTGACCATGGCGGGGCAGAACCTGCCGGGCGTGGCGGTGCTGCGCGGCGCCGGTTACGGCGTGCCGGTCTCGCCGCTGCTCGGCTGGACCGGCGCGGTGAACGCGGTGCTCGCGCCGTTCGGCGCCTTCGGCCTCAACCTCGCGGCGATCACCGCCGCGATCTGCTGCGGCGAACAGGCCCACCCGGACCGCGCCCGACGCTATCTGGCCGCGGTCTGGGCGGGCGTGTTCTACCTGTGCGTGGCGCTGCTCGCCGGGACGATCGGCGCGCTGCTGACCGCCATGCCGCCTGCGCTGGTGCTGGGCATAGCCGGGATCGGCCTGCTCGGCACCATCGGCGGCTCACTGCACAGCGCGCTCGCCGACGAGAGCATGCGCGAGGCAGCGGTGGTGACCTTCGCGGCGACCGCGTCCGGCGTGACGCTGCTCGGCATCGGCTCTGCCTTCTGGGGCCTGCTCGCCGGGGCCCTCACCGCCGCGGTCACCCGCGGCGGCCTCGGCCCCCGGCCCGCCCGTGCGGCGGCGGAGGAGGCGGCGGAAGCAGCGGAGGCGGAGGAGCGCGACGCGGCCCCGGCGCAGGCGGCGGCGCAGGACGGCCGCGCGGCGGAGGGCCGGGCGTCGGCGCCCGCCTCGTAGGAGTGGCCGGAGCAGCCGGTCAATAGGTCTGGATCAGAGCGGGGGCGCCGGCGAGCGGCGCGGTGCTCTTCCTGACCACCAGGCTGGTGGCCAGTTCCATCCGGGTCGCGGCGCTCTCCGGACCGCCGGGCCGCAGCAGCATCCGCGCGCCGGCCTCGGCCATCTTGCGCAGCGGCTGGCGGACCGTGGTCAGCGCCGGGCGGGACCAGCGGGCCACCGCGACGTCGTCATAGCCGACCACCGACAGGTCCTCGGGGGTGCGCAGTCCGCATGCCGCGGCGGCCTCCAGCACGCCGATGGCCTGCAGGTCGCTGCCGGCGAAGACGGCGGTGGGCCGGTCGGGCCGCCCCAGCATGTCCAGCGCGTGGGCGTAGCCGCCCTCGACGTGGAAGTCGCCGTAGGCGATCAGCTCCGGGTCGATCTCCAGGCCCGCGGTGGTCATCGCGGAGCGGTAGCCGTCCAGCCGGGCCAGCGAGCACATCATGTCCTCGGGCCCGGTGATGATGCCGATCCGGCGGTGCCCGTACTCGATCAGGTGCCGGGTCGCGGCCAGCCCGCCGGACCAGTTGGCCGAGCCGACCGAGGGCACGTCGGGCTCGGGGTCGCCGGCCGGGTCGATGATGACGAAGGGGATCGACCGCGATCTGAGCTGCTGCTTGAACCCCTGCGGCAGCGAGGAGAAGACCAGGATGACGCCCACCGGGCGGCGGCGCAGCACGCCCTCGATCCACTCCGGGCCCGGCGAGTGCCGGGTGCCGCTCTCGGTCAGCACCACACTGGCGCCGTTGTCCTTGGCGACCGCCTCGACGCCGAGGATCAGCTCCATCGCCCAGATCGCGTCGAGTTCGTGGAAGACGATCTCGATCAGCGGCGCCTCGGGGGCGGCGCGGGTGCTCCTGCGGTAGCCGTGCTGCTCCAGCAGGCGCTCGATTTTCAGCCGCGTCGGCGCGGAGACGTCCTGTCGTCCGTTGAGCACCTTCGAAACTGTCGAGATCGACACCCCGGCAGTTTCGGCGACTTGAGCCAGGGTCACCCGGCCCGTCTCCCCTGCAACATCCATGCACCGCAGCGTACGGCACTTCTCTCGACACTCCACGGTAACGCTTTGATAACCAGGAACCCGAGGGTTGACCCCCTCCAGGCCGCACCTTAGCGTCGCAGCGCGCAGCAAATTTCGGCGAAGGTGCCGAAACTTTTCGAAAGGCTGGACGATGAAGAAGCGCGCTTGGCTCCCACGCGCCGCCGCAGGCGGCACCGCTCTCGTGCTCGGCCTGACCCTCGCCGCCTGCGGTGGCGGCGGCAGCGGTTCGGGTGGCGGCTCCGGTTCGTTCCACGTGCTCGTCTACGGCGACGCGAACAACAAGGTCGAGAAGCAGCTCGTCGACACGTTCAACAAGACCTCGAAGGTCAAGGCCGTCCTGGACACCATTCCCGGCGCGGACTACCAGCAGAAGCTGCAGACGATCATCAACACCAAGCAGGCCCCCGACGTCTTCTTCGACTGGGGCGCCGGCAGCATCCAGCCCTTCGTCAAGGCCGGCCTCCTCCAGCCGCTCGACGGCATGATCGCCAAGGACCCGGGACTCAAGAGCAACTTCCTGCCCTCGGTGTTCAACACCGCTGTGGTGGACGGGAAGTCCTACGGCATCCCGATGCGCGGCACCCAGCCGGTGCTGCTGTTCAACAACCAGAAGGTGCTCTCCGACGCCGGACTGAGCGCGCCCAAGACCTGGGACGACCTGCTCAACGCGGTCAGCGTGCTGAAGTCCAAGGGCAAGACGCCGATCGCGCTCGGCGGCGGCGACCAGTGGCCGACGCTGATGTGGTTCGAGTACCTCTACGACCGGATCGCCGGCCCGGGGCTGTTCGAGAAGGCGATGGGCGGCGACAAGAGCGCCTGGGACAGCGCGGACAGCCGCAAGGCGCTGAGCATGCTCAAGCAGCTCGTGGACGCCGGGGCGTTCGGCAAGAACTTCGACTCCGTCAAGTACACCGACGGCGGCTCGGTGGCCCTGGTCGCCACCGGCAAGGCCGGCTTCGAGCTGATGGGCTCCTGGTACTACTCCCAGCAGCAGACCGACCACCCGGACTTCGCCAAGAGCGGCCTGGGCTACAGCTCCTTCCCGACCGTCCCCGGCGGCAAGGGCGACCCGAACGACATCGCCGGCAACACCAACAACTACTACTCGGTGATGAAGAAGGCGAAGAACCAGGACGCGATAGCGCAGTTCCTGAAGCTGATGTACAGCGACGAGTTCGTGAAGGCCCAGCTGTCCATCGGGAACCTGCCGACCACCACCAACACCCCGCAGTTCCTGAGCGCCTCGGCCAACCCCGCGTACTCGCAGTACCAGTACGACCTGGTCAAGAAGGCGCCGTCGTTCCAGCTGTCGTGGGACCAGGCGTACCCGCCGTCGGCGATGACGCCGATGCACCAGGCCGTCCAGGAGTTCTTCGACGGCAAGCTCGACGCCGACGGCTTCATCAAGGCCATGCAGGCCCTGCCGACGTCCTGACCGGAAGCGCAGACATGACCACCACCACCTCACCGGTGGCCAGGCGCCGGACCGGCCGGACCGCCCGCCGGTCCACCGGCCGGTCCGGCGCCGCGGTGATCCGCCCGGGCTTCGCCTGGGCGGTCCCCGCCACCTTGTTCTTCGTCCTGTTCGCCGTGCTCCCGCTGGTGCTGGTCGCGGTGCTCTCCTTCACCTCCTGGAACGGCCTGGGGTCGCCGCAGTGGACCGGCGTGGACAACTGGAAGGCCCTGATCCACGACCACACGATGATCCAGAGCCTGTGGCTCAGCGTGCTGATCACCGTCCTCGGCGTGGTGGTGCAGACACCGCTGAGCCTGCTGCTGGGCGTGTGGGCGGCCGGGCGGCAGCGCAACCGCGCGGTGCTCTCGGCGGTCTACTTCATCCCGCTGCTGCTGTCGGCGACCGCGATCTCGGTGCTGTGGCGGGCGCTGCTCGACCCGAACTTCGGGGTGCCGGCCCAGGCCAAGTGGCTGTTCGGCGACGGCAACCTGCTGGGCATGCAGTCCGGCGCGATCGGGGTGCTGGTGTTCGTCGGCGCCTGGCAGTACACGCCGTTCCACACGCTGATCTACCAGGGCGCGGCACGGGCCATCCCGCCGGTGCTCTACCAGGCCGCGGCCATCGACGGGGCCGGCACCGTACGGCAGTTCTGGCACATCACGCTGCCGCAGCTGCGGAACACGATGATCACCTCGATGATCCTGATGGTCGTCGGCGGCCTCACCACGTTCGACACCGTGCTGATCCTCACCCAGGGCGGACCGGGCACCGACACCACCATCAGCGCCTACTACATGTACCAGAAGGCGTTCAAGGGCTTCGACTTCGGCGGCGGCTCGGCCATCGCCCTGGTCCTGGTGGTCATCGCCACGGTCGTCTCGCTGGTCGTCGTGCGCTTCTCCGGCTACGACAAGATGCGCAGCTCCGCGGAGGGCCTGTGATGAAGCAACGCCCCAACTACCTCGCCGGCTTCGCGTCGCTGGTCTGGCTGTTCCTGATCGGGCTGCCGCTGTACGTGATGCTCGCCGCGACGCTGCGCACCCGCAGCGACTACGCGGACAACGGCCCGCTGTCCTTCCCGCGCCACTGGACGCTGCACAACTACACGCAGGACTTCTCCAACGGCTTCGGGAAGTTCTTCCTGAACACCGTCTGGGTCACCCTCGCGGTGGTGGCGATCGTGCTGCTGCTGGTGCCGCCGCTGGCGTACGCGATCGTGCGCAGCCGCGGCCGGCTGACCACCGGGGTCTTCCGGCTGTTCCTGCTGGGCCTGGCGATCCCCGCGCAGGCGGTGATCGTGCCGATGTTCTACGTGATCAGCAAGGCCGGGCTGTACGACAACCTGATCGGCGTGATCCTGCCGACCGCGGCGTTCTCGCTGCCGGTGTGCGCGCTGATCCTCACCGGGGTGATGCGGGACATCACCCCGGACCTGTACGAGGCGATGGCCATGGACGGCGCGCCGCCGTGGCGGGTGTTCTTCCAGCTGGTGCTGCCGCTGTCCAAGGGCGGGCTGTCCACCATCGTGGTCTTCTCCGCGCTCCAGGCGTGGAACGGCTTCCTGTTCCCGCTGGTGCTGACGCAGTCGGACTCCTCGAAGGTCATCACCCTCGGCCTCTACAACTTCCAGACCGAGCACGGCATCGACATCCCCGGCGTGCTGGCCGCGGTCGTGCTGTCGATGCTGCCCATCTTCATCGTCTACCTGTTCGCCCGCCGTGCCCTGGTCCAGGGGCTGATGGGCGTCGGAGGAAAGTGACCGGCACCGTGGTCGAAGAGACAGATTCCGCTGCTCCCGCCTGGCGGGACCCCTCGCTCGCGCCCGAGACCCGGGCGGACGCGCTGATCGCCGCGATGACCCTCCAGGAGAAGGTCGCGCAACTGTTCGGCGTGTGGGTGGGCGCGTCCGACGAGGGCGGCGAGGTCGCCCCCTTCCAGCACGAGATGGAGGAACCGGTGGACCTCGGGTCGCTGCTGCCGCAGGGACTCGGACAGCTCACCCGGCCGTTCGGCACCGCGCCCGTCGACCCCGCGCTGGGCGCGCTGTCGCTGCTGCGCACGCAACGCGCGATCATCGCGGCGAACCGTTTCGGGATACCCGCGCTCGCCCATGAGGAGTGCCTGGCCGGCTTCGCCGCCTGGGGCGCCACCGCGTATCCGGTGCCGCTGGCGTGGGGCGCCACCTTCGACCCGGAGCTGGTCGGGGAGATGGCCGGCCGGATCGGCCGCGACATGCGCGCGGTCGGCGTGCACCAGGGCCTGGCCCCGGTGCTCGACGTGGTGCGCGACGCCCGCTGGGGCCGGGTCGAGGAGACCATCGGCGAGGACCCGTACCTGGTGGGCACGGTGGCCACCGCCTATGTGAAGGGCCTGGAGTCGGCCGGGATCGTCGCCACCCTCAAGCACTTCGCCGGATACTCCGCCTCCCGGGCCGGACGGAATCTGGCGCCGGTCGGGATGGGGCCGCGCGAGTTCGCCGACGTGATCCTGCCGCCGTTCGAGATGGCGGTGCGCGAGAGCGGCGTGCGGTCGGTGATGAGCGCCTACACCGACATCGACGGTCTGCCCTCGGCCGCCGACGCCGGACTGCTGACCGGGCTGCTCCGGGACACCTGGGGCTTCTCCGGCACGGTCGTCGCCGACTACTTCGGCATCGCGTTCCTCAAGACGCTGCACGGCGTGGCCGGCACCCTCGGCGAGGCCGCGGGCGCCGCGCTCGCGGCGGGCGTGGACGTCGAGCTGCCGACGGTGAAGGCGTTCGCCGAGCCGCTGCTCAAAGCGATCGCCGACGGGGCGGTGGAGGAGGCGACCGTCGACCGGGCGCTGCGCAGGGTGCTGGCGCAGAAGGCCCAGCTCGGCCTGCTCGATCCGGACTTCGACCCGGTGCCGGCCGCGCTGGCGGGCGCCGACCTGGAGCACCCGGGCGCGCTGCGCGGCTCGGTGGACCTGGACACCGCCGACAACCGCGCGACCGCCCGCAAGGTCGCCGAGCAGAGCGTGGTGCTGCTGCGCAACGACGGCATCCTGCCGCTGGCCCGCCCGGCGCGCATCGCGCTGATCGGCCCCAACGCCGACGTGCCGACCGCGGTGCTGGGCTGCTACTCCTTCCCCGTGCACGTCGGCTCGCAGCACCCAGAGCTGCCGCTGGGCATCGAACTGCCCACGCTGCGCGAGGCGTTGGCGGCGGAGTTCCCGGACAGCGAGATCACCTGGGCGGCCGGGACGAGCGTGGACGGGCCGGACACCGGCGGCATCGCCGAGGCGGTGCGGCTGGCCGCCGGGGCGGACGTGGTGGTGCTGGCGCTGGGCGACCGGGCCGGGCTCTTCGGACGCGGCACCAGCGGCGAGGGCTGCGACGTGGAGTCGCTCGAACTGCCGGGCGTGCAGCGGCGGTTGCTGGACGAGCTGCTGGACACCGGCACCCCGCTGGTGCTGACCCTGCTGGCCGGGCGGCCGTACGCGCTCGGCCGGGCGGTGGACGAGGCGGCCGCGGTGGTCCAGACGTTCTTCGCCGGCGAGGAGGGCACCGGCGCGGTCGCCGGCGTGCTCAGCGGGCGGGTCAACCCCTCCGGGCGGCTGCCGGTCAGCGTGCCGCGCCGGCCCGGCGTGCAGCCGTCGACGTATCTGGCCGCGCGGCTGGGGCGGCGCAGCGAGGTCTCCAGCATCGACCCGACCCCGGCGTTCGCCTTCGGGCACGGGCTGTCGTACACCTCGTTCCACTGGACGGAGCTGGAGGTGGAGAGCCTGCGGTGCGACACCGCGGGCGAGGTCCGGCTGGCGTTCACCGTGCGCAACACCGGCGACCGCGAGGGCGCCGAGGTGGTGCAGGTGTACGCGCACGACCCGGTGGCCTCGGTGGTGCAGCCGGTGCAGCGGCTGATCGCCTACCGGCGGCTGGAGCTGGCGCCCGGCGCGTCGGCCCGGGTGCGGCTGAGCGTGCCCGCGGACCTGGTGGCCTTCACCGGGCGCGACGGGCGGCGGATCGTCGAGCCGGGCGAGCTGGAGCTGCGGCTGGGCGCGTCGTCCGCGGACCAGCGGCTGACGGTGGCGTGCACCCTCACCGGCGAGGTGCGGCAGCTGGACCACACCCGCCGGCTGCACGCGCGGTGGGAGGTCGCGCAGCCGGCCGAGCGCTGAACTCCCGGCGCGGGGCCGGGGGTCGAGGCGCGGCGCCGTGCGGTTACGGGCCCCGGCCCGCCGACCGCGCGGCGCCGCGGCGCGTCAGCCGGCGGCCGGGCCCCCGCCGGGCGTCGCGCCCGACCGTTCGCCAGGAGTGCCGCCGGGCCCGGTACGGGCCGGCTCGACGCGGCCGGTGACCTCGCCGAAGCCGATGCGAGTGCCGTGCGGCCCGGGCGCGCTCGCGGTGATCGTCACCTCGTCGCCGTCCTCCAGGAAGCTCCTGACCGACCCGTCCGGCAGGGTCAGCGGGCGTTCGCCGTTCCAGGACAGTTCGATCAGCGAGCCCTCGGTGCCGGGCCGGGGGCCGCTGACGGTGCCGGAGGCGTACAGGTCGCCGGGGCGCAGGCTCGCCCCGTTGACGGTCATGTGGGCGAGCTGCTGGGCGGCCGTCCAGTACAGCCCGGAGAACGGCGGCCGGGAGACCACCGCGCCGTTCAGCCGCACCTCCAGGCCGAGGTCGAGCGCCCACGGCTCGGCCGCGTCGCGGTCGTCGAGGTACGGCAGCGGCGCGACGTCGCGGGCCGGCGGGGCGGTGCGGGCGTGGTCGAGCGCGTCGAGCGGCACCACCCAGGGCGAGAGCGACGTGGCGAAGGACTTGCCGAGGAACGGGCCGAGCGGGACGTACTCCCACGCCTGGAGGTCGCGCGCCGACCAGTCGTTGACCAGGCACACCCCGAACACGTGCTCGGCGAAGGCGTCCAGCGGCACCGGCGTGCCCAGCGCGGAGCCGGCGCCGACGACGAAGCCGACCTCGGCCTCGATGTCCAGCCGGCGGCTCGGCCCGAAGTCAGGAACCTGCTGGTCGGGCCGCTTGCGCTGGCCCTGCGGGCGCACGACGGGCGTGCCGGAGACCACCACGGTGCCCGAGCGGCCGTGGTAACCGATCGGCAGGTGCTTCCAGTTGGGCGTCAGCGGCTCCGCGGCGTCCGGCCGGAACAGCCGGCCGAGATTGGCCGCGTGGTGCTGGGAGGAGTAGAAGTCCACATAGTCCCCCACCTCGAACGGCAGGTGCAGGACGACGTCCTCGCGCGGCAGCAGGAAGGGCTCGACCGCCGGGCGGTGCGCGGTGTCGGTGAGCCAGGCGATCAGCGCGGCCCGCACCCGCGTCCACAGCGGGCGCCCGCCGGCCAGCAGCGGGTTCAGCGCCGGCGCGGCCAGCGGCACGGCCACCTCCCGCGCCGCGTGCGTCTCGCGCGCGGCGGCGCCCGCGTCCAGCACGTAGTCCCCGACGGCGACGCCGATCCGGCGCCGGGACGGTTCCTCCGGGGTGGTGAACACCCCGTACGGCAGGTTGTGCACGCCGAAGAGCGTGTCGTCGGGCAGGTCGAGCCAGCAGTCGGTCATGTGCCGTCCAGGGTCGGGGCGGATGGGGGCGGGTC
>JAJSZB010000139.1:0-16278 GCA_050613715.1 Streptomyces sp. IBSBF 3018 | reverse complement strand
CCCCCCCCCCCCCCCCCCCCCCCCCCCCCCCCCCCCCCCCCCCCCCCCACCGCGGCCGGGCGCACGCCTCGGGGGGCGCGCTTCCTGGGCGCGCCCCAGGGCGCGACCTCCACGCCCGACCGCGCAGCCCGCACGACCGCGCAGCCCGCGCGACCCGCATCCGTCACCCGCGTCCCGGAGGGACCATGGCAATCTCGGTCTTCGACCTCTTCTCCGTGGGCATCGGCCCGTCCAGCTCGCACACCGTGGGGCCGATGCGCGCGGCCTCGATCTTCGTGCACCGGCTGAAGAAGGACGCGCTGCTCGCCGACACCGCCTCGGTGCGCGCCGAGCTGTTCGGGTCGCTGGGCGCGACGGGCCACGGCCACGGCACCCCGAAGGCGGTCCTGCTGGGGCTGTCCGGGCACTCCCCGCGGACCGTGGACGTGGACACCGCGGACGAGGAGGCCGCGCGGATCGTCGCGGACAAGCGGCTGAGCCTGCTCGGTACGCACGAGATCGCCTTCGACGCCGACCGGGACCTGGTGCTGCACCGGCGGCGCTCGCTGCCGTACCACGCGAACGGCATGACGCTCGCGGCCCACGACGCGTCCGGCGCGGAGCTGCTGGCGAAGACGTACTACTCGGTCGGCGGCGGCTTCGTGGTGGACGAGGACGCGGTCGGCGAGGACCGGATCAAGCTGGACGACACGGTGCTGCGGCACCCGTTCCGCACCGGCGACGAGCTGCTGCGGCTGTCCCGGGAGACCGGTCTCTCGATCTCCGCGCTGATGATGGAGAACGAGAAGGCGTGGCGCAGCGAGGCCGACATCCGGGCCGGGCTGCTGGAGATCTGGCGGGTGATGGAGGCGTGCGTGCGGCGCGGGATGTCGCGCGAGGGCTTCCTGCCCGGCGGCCTGAAGGTGCGGCGGCGCGCGGCGCAGTCGGCGCGGCAGCTGCGCGCGGAGGGCGACCCGGCGCAGCGCGCGATGGAGTGGGTGACGCTCTACGCGATGGCGGTGAACGAGGAGAACGCCGCGGGCGGCCGGGTGGTGACCGCGCCCACCAACGGCGCGGCCGGCATCATCCCGGCGGTGCTGCACTACTACCTCGACTTCGTCGCCGATCCCCAGGTGCCGGCCGCGGACCGCGACGAGGCGGTGGTCCGCTACCTGCTGGCGGCGGGCGCGATCGGCATGCTCTTCAAGGAGAACGCGTCGATCTCCGGCGCGGAGGTCGGCTGCCAGGGCGAGGTCGGCTCGGCCTGCTCGATGGCGGCCGGCGGTCTCGCGGAGATCCTGGGCGGCGCCCCCGAGCAGGTCGAGAACGCCGCGGAGATCGGCATGGAGCACAACCTCGGCCTCACCTGCGACCCCGTCGGCGGCCTGGTCCAGATCCCCTGCATCGAGCGCAACGGCATGGCCGCGGTGAAGGCCGTCACCGCGGCGCGCATGGCGATGCGCGGCGACGGCCGCCACCACGTGTCCCTCGACAAGGTCATCAAGACCATGAAGGAGACGGGCGCGGACATGAAGATCAAGTACAAGGAGACCGCACGCGGCGGCCTCGCGGTGAACGTCATCGAATGCTGACCCCCGGGCCCCGGCCCCGGGCGGGGTGGCGTCCGTGCTCCGGGCCGGTGGGGGCGGGGTCAGTCGGATGTCGTGACGCCGAGGGTGAAGTCGAAGGTGCCCACGCCGTGGCGGGCCAGGCCCATCATCAGGACGCCCGCTCCCTCCAGCCATCGCGCCATCGTCAGGTCGCCGGTGTCCAGCGGGCGCAGTCCGAGGCCGGCGATGAACTGCGACGTGGTCGCCTTGGCCCGGGCGTCGTCGCCGGCGATGAACACGTCGAGCGGGCGCCCCTGGGCCAGGACGTGGCCGAAGACGGTGTTGAACGCCTTCACGACGTGGGTGCTCGCCGGCACGGCCTCGGCGATCTGCTGGGCGACGGAGGTGCCGTCGGGCGTGGTGACCCCGGTGGCCTCGGCGTCGAAGGGGTTCGTGATGTCGACGACGACCTTGCCGGCCAGCGCGTCCCCGTACCCGCGTACCACCGGCACGGCGCTGCCCGCGGGCACGGCGAGAACGACGATGTCGCCGGCCGGTGCCGCGCCCACCGGGGCCGCCGTTTCCGCTCACGTCGCCCCGCGGGATCAGGACCAGCGCGCTCCTCCGTCGACGTGGAGCGTCTCGCCGGTGATGTACGGGTTGACCAGCAACGCCCGGGCCGCGGCCGAGACGTCGGAGGGGTCCCCGACGCGTCGCGCCGGCGCGGTCGCCGCGACCTGCCGGAACAGCTCCTGCTTGTCGGGCACGACGGCGTCCCAGTTGCTCGTGCCGATCACGCCGGGCGAGAGGGCGTTGACGCGCGTGGGCGCCAGCTCGACCGCGAGGGCGGAGGCGAGCGTGCTCACGCTCCCGTTGGTGGCCGCCATCGCCACGAGCCCCGGCGACGGCCGCCACGCGGCCACGCCCGAGAAGAACAGCAGCGACCCCTCCTCGGCGATCAGCCGGGCGAAGTGCTTGGCCAGCAGGATCGGGCCCACGACCTTGGCGTCGAAGGCGGCCAGCAGCGCGCCGCGTTCGAGGGAGGCGACCGGTCCGCCGGAGCGCTCCGTGGCGACGCTGACCAGATGGTCCAGCCCGCCGGCGGCCCGGACCCGATCCGCGGCCGCCCGGATCGACTCCTCGTCCGCGAGGTCGAGCGCGACGGTCCGCACCGCATCCCCGACGGCCCGCGCCGCGGCGGCCGTCCGCTCCGCGTTCCGTCCCGCGAGCGTGACCCGCGCGCCGTCCTGGAGGAGATCGGCGGCCAGGACCGCGGCGATCTCGGAGCCGCCCCCGACGATCAGAACGTGCTTGTCCTTCAGTGAATACGGCATCGAACGCTCCACGGATGTCCCGCGGGACAGGCTGGCCGCCCGTCCCCGTCGGCCAGTCCAACAGCCGGGGAGAGACCCCCGCTTCCCGTCCGAACATCGATAGATGGACGGCTTGCGATCGATTTCCCTCATGCCAGACCTCGCGGACGACCGGTCTGATCGGGAGCCGCGTGGTCAGCGCGCCGCGAGCTGATCCCGTACGTCGCGGGGCACGCTCATGCCCTGCGCGCGCAGGTCGCCGAGGAAGCGCGCGACGAGCGGCTCGGGTTCCGTGGACGTCACCGCGACAAGTTGCCTGACCCAGCGCGGGGAGAACGACCGCACCGCCCCCGGGAAGCCGTGGCTGACCGCGCTGACGGGACACACGGCGACGCCCAGCCCGGCGGCCGCGAGCTGCGGCGCCGTCGCGGTCACCGAGGTCCTCATCACCGTCTGCGGGTGGACGCCCGCCCGCGCCAGGGCCTGGTCGAGCCAGGCGCCGAGCCCGTTGTCGGGGGCGAAGTGGACGAGCGGCGCGCCGTCGAGATCCTCCAGGCGTACGGCCGGCCGCCCGGCCAGCGGGTGGTCGGCGGGCGCGGCCAGGACGATCTCCTCCTCGGCGAGCGCGGTGACCGTGAAGCGGCCGGCCGAGGGGGCGGTCAGCACCGCCGCGTCGACCTCGTCGGAGTCGACGAGGCCGAGCGCCTCGTCCATCGACGTGGACTCGCGCAGCGTGATCGCGACCTCCGGGTGGCGGCGGTGCCACTCCCGGACGACGCCGGCGAGCAGCGGCACCGTGAGGCTCTGCGCGCAGACCAGCCGCAGCACTCCCCCGGCCGCCTGACCCGCGGCGCGCGCCGACCGTACCGCGGACGCGGCCGCCTCGATCGCCCGCCTGGCGTCGGCGACGGCGGCGCGTCCCGCGGCGGTGAGCTTGACCCCCCGGGGTTCGCGGCGCAGCAGGACCGTCCGGGTCTCGCGTTCCAGCGAGGCGAGCTGATGGGAGACGGCGGGCTGCGACGAGTGCAGCAGCAGCGCGGCCTGGGTGATCGATCCGCAGTCCGCGACGGCGACGAGGCACTCCAGTGCCCGCAGAGAAGCCATCCAGAAATCTTATCGGAGACCTTCGAAGCATGAGTGTTGTCGAGGGAAGCCGCGGGGATCGCCCGTTGCTCTACCCCACGAGGCCGTTTCGCCGGGTCGGCGAAGGGTTCGTAGGGGTTCGTACGGAGCCGGGCCTCATCCACACGGAGGCAGGGAGAGGTCCATGGCACGCGTGTTCGTCACCGGCGGTTCCGGGTTCATCGGGCGGGTGCTGGTACGCCGGCTCCTCGGCGCGGGGCACTCGGTGGGTGTGCTGGTGCGCAGCGAGGAGTCGGCCGCGAAGGTCGCGGCGCTGGGCGCGGAGCCGGTGCGGGGCGAGTTGACCGACCCGCTCACGTGGCGGGACGCGCTGACGGGCCGCGAGGTGGTGTTCCACCTCGCCGCCGAGACGGATGTCACCGCCGGGCGTGAACGCCATGAGCTGGTGACGGTTCGCGGCACCCGGGCGGCCGTCGAGGCGGCTCGCCATGCGGGGGTGCCGCGTTTCGTCCACTGCGGGAGCGAAGCCGCGCTCCTCGCCGGCGACCCGCTCGTGGACGTCGACGAGACCGCGCCGCTGCGGCCCGACTCGCAGGCCGCCTACAGCGCGACGAAGGCGGCGGCCGAGCGGATCGTGCTCGACGCGACCGCCCCGGGCTTCGCCACGGTGTCGATCCGCCCCCGGTTCGTCTGGGGCCCGGACAGCATCCTGGTCGAGGGCCTGGTCGCGGCGGCGAGGGCGGGCCGGTTCGCCTGGATCGACGGAGGCCGGCACACCACCGACGTCACGTACGTCGAGAACGCGGTCGAGGGACTGGTGCTCGGGTGGCGGCGCGGCCGGCCGGGCCAGGCCTACTTCGTCACCGACCGGCACCGCGTCACCCTCCGCGCGTTCCTGGAGGCCCACTTCGAGATCTACGGCGTCGACGTCGCGATCCCCGACGTGGACGCGCGGACCGCCGCAGCCGAGATCCCCGTCCCCGCCCGGTGGTTCCTCGGCCAGCAGTGCACCCTGCGCACGGACAAGGCCGTCACCGACCTCGGCTACCGGCCCGTCGTCGACCACACCGCCGGCCTGGAGGCCGTCCGCGCCGCGGCGACCGCCGCCCGCGCCTGAAGCGCTCGGCGCCGCGGCCCCGGAGAGAACCCGTCGACGACGGGACGGGGACGAGCGCGTACCACGGCTGGGTCATCACGCCCACGGACGACGGTTGCCACGTGCTGACCGAGGAGACGCAGCAGGGCGCCTTCTTCGTCGAGGAGATCGGGCACAGGCGTCCGGGCGCGCTCTACCGCTACCACCAGGACTGGGGCGAGCGCCTCGCCCGCGCCGCGGAGGCGGAAGCGGAGGCGCGCGCGGGACGGTCGTCGGCCTGATCCGGCGCGTTCCCGGGCGCGTTCCCGGGCTCCCCGCGCCTTCCAAGCGCTCCCCGACGGGATCCCGCGTCCCCGCGCGTCCCCGGCGCGCGGCGCTCAGCGCGGACTGCCGCCCGTCCGACCGCCGTCCGGCCCAGGCATCCGACCGCCGTCCGGCCCCGGCAGCAGCGCGTTCGCCTGCGCGACGAGCTCGTCCAGGGTCTCGGCCGCGTGGTCGCGGTAGTCGCGCTCGGCGGGGTCCGCGATCCAGCGGCGGTAGGTGGTGTCGAACGCGAAGAGCCCGACCGTGGCCAGGAACCGGGCGGCGATCTCGCCGCGGCCCTGCTCCCGCGCCGCGCTCTCGATGACGCCCGCCAGCTCCGCGCCCTTGAGCAGCTCGCGTTCGCGCAGCTCGGCGTGCGCGGCGACGACCGCCGCGCGGGTGGCCGCGGTGGCGCGGCGCTCCGGCGGGAAGAAGGCGGCGACCGCGTCGAGCACGGCCGCGAGGACGCCGGCCGGGGGCGTCGCGGCCGAGGTCGCGCGGACGGCCTCCTCCAGCCGGGCGGCCATGACGTCCTGGCCGAGGAAGAGGGCCTCGCGCTTGTCGTTGCAGTGCCGGAAGAAGGTGCTCTTCGTCAGCCCCGCCCGCTCGGCGATGTCGTTGACCGTGGTCGCGTCGTAGCCGCGCTCCGCGAACAGGGTGAGCGCCGCCAGCGCCAGCCGCTCCGGTGCGTTGGGTTGCCATCTCGCCATGACCGCACTCTAGGTCACGGGAGAAAGTCCCGTCACGTGCTACGGTGATGGGACAAACTCCCGTAGCGGTCTTTGCCACCCCTCTCACTCGTCTGGAGCGCATCATGAGCCGAGCCGTCGTGTACGACACCTTCGGAGGCCCCGAGGTCCTGGAACTGCGCGAGGTTCCCGAGCCGCACGCGGGAGCGGGCGAGGTCCGCGTCCGGGTGACCGCGGTCGGTCTCAACCCGATGGACTGGGTCCTCTCCTCCGTGCCGGAGGCGGCGCAGCGGTTCGCCATCACCCTGCCGTCGGGGTTCGCCACGGACTTCGCGGGCACCGTGGACGAGGTCGGCGCGGGGGTCTCCGACTTCGCCGTGGGCGACCGCGTCTACGGCGCCGCGACGGCCCGGGCGGCCGCCGACTTCGTCGTGATCGACCCGTCCCACCCGACGGAGACCCTCCGGCACACGCCGGCGGAGATCGGCGACGAGGTGGCGAGCACCCTCGCGGTGGCCGGGCTGACCGCGGCGGCGGCGTTGACCGCGGCCGGGGTGAAGGCCGGGGACACGGTCCTGGTCGGAGGGGCCGCCGGCGGCGTCGGCGTGTTCGCCGTCCAGCTCGCCCGGCTCGCCGGCGCCCGGGTGATCGGCACCTCGTCCGAGGGCACCTTCGACTTCCTGCGGCGGCTCGGCGCCGAACCCGTCGCCTACGGCCCCGGCCTGGAGGACCGCGTGCGCGCGCTGGTCCCCGGGGGCGTCAGCGCGGCGACCGACCTGTTCGGCACGGAGACGGCCGAGGCGGCGCTCGCGCTCGGCGTCCCCGCGGAGCGGATCTCCACGATCGCGGCCCCCAACCCGCCCGAGGGCGTGCACGCGACCGGCGGCTTCAGCGCCCAGCCGGAGGACCTGGCGCGGATCACCGCCGCCATCGCGGCCGGCGAGCTCACCGTCCCGATCGCCGAGACCTTCCCCTTCGAACGGATCCAGGAGGCCGTACGGCTCCAGGCCGGCCGCCGCGTCCACGGAAAGATCGTGGTCACGCTCGTCTAGGGCGGGTCCGGCCCGCGGCCACGCGGCGGTCAGCCGGTGTGGCCGCGGGTGACGATGCGGACGGCGACGGCGAGCTGCTGGCGCCGCCGCGCGGGGTCGTCGCCGGACCGGACGACGGCGGGGTGCAGCAGGTAGAGGTGCTCGGCCAGGTCGGTCGCGGTGAGCCGGGCGTCCTGCCACCGGGCGGCGACCCCGCTGCGTTCCAGGAGCGCGGCCATGGCGGCGACGATCTCGCCGTGCGCCTGGTCGAGCAGCGGCCCGGCCTGGGCGTTCGCCGCCTGGAGGAGTTCGCCCGTGGTGCCGCCGCTCAGCCCCCCGGCCTCGCCCGACAGGGCGGTCAGCGCGCGCAGGAGCCGCTCGGCGACGCTCAGGTCCGGGCGTTCCAGGGCCGCGAGGGCGTCGGTGCGGACCGTGTCGACCATGCGCGCGACGACCGCCTGGAACAGGTCCTGCTTGGCGGCGAAGTGCAGGTAGAGGCCCTGACGGGAGAGCCCGGCCGCCCGGGCGACCTCGTCCATCGACGTCTTGCGGTAGCCGAACCGCAGGAACACCCCCTCGGCCGCGGACAGGATGTCCTCGACCCTGCGGGTCCCGTTCGCCTCGCGCGGGACGCGGGCCTGCGGCGCGAGGCCGCCCTGGTCCGTGGTCACGGTGCTGTCCTCTCCACTCTCCCGTCAGAGTGGACAGAGACCGTCACGTCCGTCAAGCCGACCGGGTGCGCAGCTCGGTGAGATAGTCGGCGATCGCGTCGCGGTTGCGGGTCGTGACGGCTATGCGCGCGGTCAGCCGGTCGCGCTCGTGCTCCAGCGCGCTCACCGTCGCGGGCGTGACGCCCCACCGCGACGCCGCCCGCACCCTGCCCCGGCGGCGCGACACCGTCACCAACGTGTGGTCGATCACCAAGACCGTGACCGGCCACACCGGAGGGTGAAGAAGCGCCCCGACCGGGGGTTCTCCCGCGGAGAGATCTTGACGGCGATCACTTTCCGTAGCGAATATGACACGTACAGTAGCCGTCGGTCTATGGTCGGCCGCCAGCGTTCCCCCACTCTGGAGGACTCGTGGCACGCTTCCGTACCCGCCTGGCCCTGCTCGGCTCGGCCGCGGCTCTCGCCGCCGGCGCCCTCGTCCCGGCGCAGGTCGCCGGGGCGCGTCCCGCCGCCGCGGCGGCGGAGTACCAGTGGGTCGCCCTGGGCGACTCCTACACCGCCGGCGTCATCCGGGCCGCGGGCGACCCCATCGACTACCCGCGCGACGGCTGCGAGCGCACCGACCGGTCCTACCCCCAGGTCATCGACCGCGACCTCTACGGCCTCTTCGACCTGAAGAACGTCAGCTGCGGCGCCGCCACCATCGAGAACGTCACCGACCGGCCCCAGGAGCCGATCGGCCACCACCTGCCGCCGTTCTCCGAGGACCCGGACTACCCCTTCCCCGCGGTGCCCCCGCAGTCCGAGGCCGTGGGGCCGGACACCAACGTGATCACCGTCGGCGTGGGCGGCAACACCCTCGGCTTCGCCGACCTGTTGAGCAGGTGCATGACGCTGGGCGGCGAGGCCGAGGGCGCGGGGGCGCCGTGCAAGGACGCGCTGGGCGGCGAGATCCCGGCCCGGCTGCAGACGGTGCGGCGGCAGTACGACCGGATGCTCGCCGTCCTCCACGAGCGCGCCCCGAAGGCGAAGATCCTGGCCGTCGGCTATCCCACGGTCATTCCCGAGTCCACGGCCAAGTGCGGCTACGGCGACCCGACGAAGTTCGCCACGATCACCCAGGGCGACCTGGCCTGGCTGCGGCAGGACGTCCTGGAGCCCCTCAACAAGGCCATCGACGACGCGACCGGCACGCAGCAGGCCGCGAGCTTCGTCGACCTCTACGACTCCTCCCGTGAGCACAGCGTCTGCGACGAGGCCAAGTGGGTGGAGGGCGTCATCAGCCTCCCCTCGGGCGGCGACCCCCAGCTGTCCCTGGTGCACCCCAACGCCCTCGGCCACCGCAACGCCGCGTACCACGTCGAGGACGCGATGCTGGACGCCCTCGACGTCAACTGACCCGCGCCGCCCGGGCCTCGGCGTGACCGCACTCCGCAGTGCACAGCGTCACCAGCCGCGGACCGGCGGTCAGTTCACGGTGAGGCTGTCGATGTTGACGCTGCCGGAGTCGGCCGGGCCGACGGTGAGGGTGATCGGCACGTCCCCGGCGGGGAGGTCGACGGGCACGGTGACGGTCGACCAGGTGTCCCAGCTCCCGGTGACCGGTAGCTGCACCTGCTGCCGGGAGCCGCCGGCGTCCAGGGTGATGGTGCGGGTGACGTTCTGCAGCGGCGGCCGCTGTCCGCCCAGGGAGTTGGCGTAGCGGAGGGTGACGGTACGGGGGCCGGCGGCCGGGACGTGCACGGCGACGGTGTCGGCGGCGCCGGCGTACCAGCCGGCCACGAAACCGCTGCCGGTGTAGCCGCCGTGGTCGCCCGCGAGCTGGGCGCCGCCGCTGAGCGCGCCGGCCTCCGCCTCGATCGTCGCGCCGAGCGGCGAGGGCGTCACGACCGGCAGGACCGCGGCGGCGGTCGTCGTGTCCCGTCCCGCGGTGCCGTCCCAGGCGGTGGTGGCGGTGATGCGGGCGGCCGTGGTGGCCTGTCCGGCCGGCGGCGTGACCGTCCACTGCTGGTCGGCGTGGCCGCCCTGGGCGACGGTGACCGGCGCGGGGTCGGCGCTGACCTGCCAGCCGGCCGGCACCCGCAGGCTGCTGACCACGTGCCGGGCGTCGGCGCCGCCGACGGAGGCGAGGGCCAGCCGCACGGTGGTGGCCTTGCCGGGCGAGGCGCCCTCGGCGGTCAGCGCTCCGGTGAGGTCGGCGGCCTGTGCGCGGGGCACGCCGAGCGAGGCGACCGACGCCGGGACCGCGCCGTCGAACGACACCCGCACCGCGGTGGCCTCCGTACGGCTCCAGCGCGCCAGGAGGTCGCCCACGGACGGCACGCCGCCCTGGTCCGCCGGGCGCCAGGCCGAGCCCGGGCCGTCCTGGACCTCGACGGTGTACGTGTCGGGGCGGGTGGCTCCCCACCGGACGTGGAGGTGGTCGACCGCGGCGCGGCCGGTCAGCGCGACCTGGAGGGACGAGGTGGTCCCGGCCGCGGTCCACGTGGTGGTGTCGTTGCCGTCCACGGCGCCCGCGGCGTACTGGGCCGGCAGCGCGGAGTCGGCGGACGCGGCGCCGCAGCGGGCGAGGTCGTCGGTCGGGTCCAGGTCGGGCCGCGCGGTCCTGAGCGTCACCGGGCGGCCGTGGGTGACGGTCCTGGCGCCTTCCGGCGTGCTGAGCGCGACCGGCCTGCCCGAGTCGAGGGTCACCGTGGTGGTCGTCGCGCCGATGTGCACGCTCAGCCTGCTGCCGTGGTAGGCGAGCCCGGCCAGGGTGATGCCCGAGGCGAGCTGCGGCGGCAGGGTCGGGTCCAGCGCCAGGCTGTCGGTGCCCCACCGCAGGCCGCCGAAGCCCTGGACGAAGGTCTGCAGGAAACCGCCGGCGCCGGTCGCGAAGGTGAACGCCGGGCCGTAGCCGCCGCCTTGCAGCGGCACATCGCCCTGCGTCTCGGCGAACTGGCGGAACGGTCCCTTCACATAGGGCCGGTAGGCGTTCTCGAAGAGGGTGTCGTCGAGGCAGCCGGGCTGCCGGATCTGCGCGGCGATCACCGACTCCACCGAGTGCGTCATCGCGGGACCGTTGACGTCGGTGACCGGCATGTAGCGGTCGAGGTCGGCCGCGGCCGAGGCCGGGTCGGTGACGTAGCCCAGCGGGTAGGTGAGCATGACCGTGTCGGCCTGCTTGGCGGTCTGGTCGGTGTAGCCGGCGTACTCGGGGTGGCTGCCGTCGGCGTCGGTGGGCACCGCGATGCGGTCGGCGATCCGCGTCCACGCGGGGTCGGGCGCCTGGTGCACGACGGCGGCCACGGCGGCGGCGTTCCTCAGCGCGACGACCGCGCCGGCGTTGGTGGTGGCGTTGTCGGTGACGTGCTCGTGGTACTCGTCGGGGCCGGTGACGCCCACGATGTGGTACGCGCCGTCGGTGCCCCGCGTGACGCGGCTCGCCCAGAACGCGGCGACGTCCTTCAGCACCGGGTAGCCGTAGTCCTTCAGCCATGTGACGTCGCCGGTGGCCTGGTAGTACTGCCACTGCGCGAGCGCGATGTCGCTCTCCAGGTGGTCCTCGAAGGTGACGCACATGGGGTGGCCGAGATCGCCGCAGTCGCCGCCGGGGCCGTTGTCCCAGGCCCAGATCCCGCCGTCGTAGCCGTTGGCCTTCGCGTTGGCCTCGGCCTGTGCGCGGGTGCGCGAGCGGAACATCACGACGGACTCGGCCAGTTCGGGGTGGAAGGCGAGCAGCGAGGGGAACATCCAGGTGTCGGCGTCCCAGAAGATCTCGCCGTTGTAGTCCAGGCTGGTCAGACCGGCCGGAGCGATGCTCCACGAACTGCCCGCGCGCAGGCTGGAGTAGAGCGTGTAGTACGACATGTCGACGTCGGCCTGCAGGTCGGCGTCGTCCCCGGCCATGATGTTCGGCTTCCACAACGCCGCCCAGGCGGCGTCGTGTCGCGCGGTGAGCTTCGGCCAGCCCTGGCGGACGGCGTCCTGGACGGTGCGTGCCGCGGTGCGGTCCGGGTCGCGGAGGTCCCCCGCTGCCGCCGTGCTGCCGGGGGCGTTCGCGGTCGCGTCGTTCGAGGTCGCGATGCCGACGTACTTGGTGACGGTGTACGTGGCGCCCGCGGTGACGGGGATCGTCCAGTTCTCGCCCGCCGTCGCGGCGTCGGCGGCGGGCTCCGCGGCGGTGCGCGCCGAGACCCTGGTGCCCGGCCCGGCCACCAGGGCCTGCGTCTCCACCACCCGGGTGCCGTTGCCCGGCGTGCTGAGCCGGACGGTCGCGGTGTCCGTCGTGGTGGTGACGTCGCGGGAGGTGGCGTCGACGCCCTGGGCGCCGGCCCCGTCGAGCAGCGCGGACAGCGAGAGGTCGCCGGTCCACTGCGGGGTGACGGTGAGCCGGACCTGCGCGAGGTGCTCCTGCGCGCGGTTGGCGAGCACCTCGACGCGTACGCCGGTGGCCCTGCCGTCCTCGGGCGTCCAGGTCATGGAGGTGGTGACGGCGCCGTGCGCGAGGTCCAACCGCTGCTGGTAACCGCTGAGTTCGGCCTGCGGCACGCTCGCGTCGAGGGTGTGGCCGGCCACGCCGAGGGCCATCGTGCTCCAGGTCGGCAGCGAGGCCATGTACTCCACGCCCGGCACCGATGGCGTCAGACCCTTGTCGTAGACGCCCGCGACCAGGGAGGTGGTCAGCCGCTGCTTGGGCTGCTGGTCCAACTGGTAGCCCATGGGCCCGAGTTCGCCCTGGTACCCCTGGCCCACCGCGGGCAGCCGCTCGGCGAGGTAGCCGTTGCCGACGAAGGGGGTGCGGGTGATGTCCTGCGCCGCGTAGGCGGAGCTGGTCAGCGTCCACGGGTCGGCGGCGGCCGCCGGTGCGCCGCTTCCCCGGTCGGCGCCGGCGCCCTGGCCGCCGGCGGTGGCCGCCCCGGCCGCGGCGGTCGTTCCGACAACGGCGGCGAGCGCGGCGACGATCGCCACCGCTCCGCCGGCTCTGCGCATCGTCACAGCGGGTCCTCCGGTCGCGTGAGAGCCGCGCCCGCGGGGCGGGAGCGCACGTCGGCCCGGAGCGGCTCTACAACGATGTAATGACTGGGCACCCCATTTCCGCACCACGCGATGTGACGCGTCAAGACCCGGGATAAGTTTTCTCTAACGTTGTAAAGAGGGTTTCCCGGCGAGGCGGGACCTACTCGGACGGGGTGTCCGGCGACCCCGGGCCGGGCGTTCCGGCCTCGCGGGGCGCCCCCGGCGCGGGCGGCGTTCCGGCCTCGCGGGCGCGGCGTTCCTGGAGCAGCCGCACCCGCTCCTTCTCCTTCTCCCACATGTCGCGGAAGGTCGGGCCGGCGTGGGCGGGCTGCTCGGAGGGGCGCGGCGGCGGCCTCAGGTCGTTGCCCTCCTCGTCGATGACGCCCTCCCTGCGCAGCCGCTCGCTCTGGACGTCGACCGGCTCCTCGGGGTCGAAGTCGGAGGGGCGCGGGCCCTCGGGGCCGTCGGGGCCGATCCGGGCGAGACGTTCGACCCGGGTCACCCGGAACCGGTGGCCGTCCACACTCAGGGTGTTGGAGCGCTTCTCGTCCAGCCGGTCGGCCGCGGCCGCGTACAACTCCGTCTTCTCCTCGGACAGTTGCAGCGACACCGGCGCCGCCACGCGCAGCCACACCGCCAGCGCGTCCCGCGCGCCCTGCGGTGTGGCGTGCGTGGAGCCGGGCTGGTGGTACTCCCAGTTGCCGTCCCGCCGGACGGAGATGAGATACGCCGCCGGGAGCAGGACGCCGCCAGGACATGTCCGCACCGCCCGCCGCGCGTCCTCGTTGATCTCCTCCGGCGCACCCTCGAGCACCGGTACGAACCGCACCAGGTCCAGCTTGAGGATGCCGTCGGACAGTCCGGTGCCGACGTAGGGGTCCACCACGAACCCCTTGGTGCGCGAGGGCACTTGGTGCGACTCGCCGACCTCGCCCGGGTCGGGGTCGGACGGGCGCGGCGGCTCGGGGCCGCTGTCGCCCGAGCGGATGAAGTGCGAGACGCGGACGACCTTGAACCGCTCCCCGCACACGCCGATGTCGTCGACGACGGCGCGGTCCATGCGTTCGGCGGCGCGCTGCCAGGACTCCGCGGCCGGCCCGTCGCCGGCCTCGCGCGCCTCCTTGGCCCGCAGCCGGAAGTGCGAGCCCAGCATGTCCCTGGCCTGCTGCGGCCAGCTCCCGCTGTGCTCGGACAACTCCCAGCCGCCCAGGTCGCGTTCGCGCGCCCAGAAGTACTCGGCGACGCCCACGCCGTGCAGCCGCGGGTAGCGCTGCCGCGCCGCCCACGCCTCCTGGTCGGCGAAGGCCGCGATCGGCCCTTCCTGCGGGGTCACTCTGATGGTCAGGTATCCGGGCACGCCGTCCTCGTAGCCGTTCATGTACCGACTGTGCCCGAAGTGAGCGCCCTCGCGCGGGCGTTCCGCGAACTTGGCCGGAAAATCCGCGCACTTCGCACACCGGGCCGACTGCGCGGGCGTGACGGCGGAGGGGGTCGCGCAGGCGGCGGAACCGCGTGACGTTTCTGCGGTGAACGGCCTACGCCACGCGGGTGACTAACGGCTTCACCAACTATGAATCAAGAGAGAGCACAGGAAGCGTATTGCTTTGGCAATGGGCCTCGGCTCACGACGGCCCCACCTGCAACCGCGCCCGGTCCGGGTGCTGTTCACCTCTCAAGGAGTCATCATGAAGACGAACTACGGACGCACGCTGCGCGAGGCGATCGCCTCGCCCGGGACGACACCCCTGATCGGCGTCTACGACATGTACTCGGCGTCGCTGGCGGCCGAGCACTTCGACGGGATGTTCGTCTCCGGCTTCGGGTTCGCCGCGTCGTACTACGGGCTGCCCGACATCGGCTTCATCGCCTGGCCCGACATGGTCGCGTTCGTGCAGCGGCTGCGCGGCGCCTTCCCCGACCACCACCTGCTGGTGGACATCGACGACGGCTACGTCGACCCCGAGGTGGCCTGCCACGTGGTGGAGGGGCTGGAGCGGATCGGCGCGTCGGGGGTGATCCTGGAGGACCAGAAGCGTCCGCGCCGCTGCGGCCACGCCGACGGCAAGCAGGTGCTGCCGCTGGAGGAGTATCTGGAGAAGCTGGAGATGGTGCTCGCCACCCGCAGGGACCTGGTGGTGGTGGCGCGCACGGACGCGACGGAGGAGCAGGACATCCTGCTCAGGGCCGAGCGGCTGGCCGCCACCGACGCGGACGTCGTCCTGGTGGACGGCGTGCGCAGCGTGGAGTGGATGCGGCGGATCCGCGCGGCGGTGGGCGACAAGCCGCTGCTGTTCAACCAGATCGCCGGCGGCAAGTCGCCGCGGCTGTCGCTGACCGAGCTGACCGAGCTGGGCATGGACGTCGCGATCTACAGCACGCCGTGCCTGTTCGCGGCGCACGCGGCCGTGGGCACCGCGCTCGCCGACCTCAAGACCGCCGACGGCCGGCTGCCCGCGGTCGACGACACGCAGGGGATCGGCGTCGCGGCGTCCACCCGGTTGCTGGAGCGGAACATCGCGCGCCACCGGGTGCCCGCCGCCGCTTCCGCGCCCGCCCGCGAAACCGTCGACGCGTGAGCACGGCCGCCTCGCGGGCGCGGCTCAGGACCCGGGCGCGGAAACGGGCGAGGACCCGGGCGCGGGCCCGGGCCGTCGTGCTGCTGGCCGCCGCGGCGCTGGGCTGCGCGGCGGCGCCCGCCGCGGCCGAAGGGAGCCTGGTCACCGTCCTGGACAACTCGAACTCCGACTCGATCCTCGAGGTCGACCGGACGGCCAACGTCCAGACCGGTCACGGCGACGCGGGCAGCGACCACGACGGCAGCGCGGTCGACGCCATCGAGGCGCTGTTCGGCACCGGCGATCCGGGCGAGGACGGCGACGACTGACCCGGCCACCGGGTCGACCGGGGCACGAACGCCCGCACCGGCGCTCCGCACACGCCGCGGACGTTCGTGCCCCACCGGCCGTCACCTGATCGGATGACAGACCCATCCGCCCGCCGCCGGGCTCCGAATGACCGGCATGAGCGAAGAGGAGCAGGGCGGGACGGCGCGCGGGCGGGCGCCCGGCGCGGCCCTGCGGGGCCACCGCGGGCGCCGGGCGCTGCGCCTCGCGCTGGGCGGACTGTCCGGCCTGCTGGCCGGGGCCGCGTCGCTGGCCGTCGCCGAACTGGTCTCCGCGGCGGTCCGGCCGGAGGCGAGCCCGGTCGTGGCGGTGGGCGGCGCGGTCATCGACCGCACCCCGCCGTCGGTGAAGGACTACGCGGTCCGCCGTTTCGGCACCGACGACAAGCTGTTCCTGCAGCTGGGCATCGTGGTGATCCTGGCGCTGTTCGCGGTGGCCCTCGGGCTGACCGCGCTGCGGTACCGGCGCTCGGGATGCGCGGGCGTCCTCGCGTTCGGGCTCGTCGGCGTGCTCGCGGCGTGGAGCCGCCCGGAACGCCACCGCCTGGACGTGCTCCCCTCCCTCGTCGGCGCGGCCGCGGGCGTCGCCGTCCTGTGGCTGCTCTCCGGACGCCTCGCCGCGCCGCACGCGACCCCCCGGTCCGTACGCGCCCGCCCGCCGGC
>JAJSZB010000138.1:15472-16963 GCA_050613715.1 Streptomyces sp. IBSBF 3018 | reverse complement strand
CCTCCGGCCCGTACGGCGGCCCCGGCGCCGACCCCGCCTCCGGCCCGGACGCCCACCCCGACGCCGGGGCCCGCGGACCACACCCCGTCGAGCGTGCAGGACGCGCCGCCCACGCCCGCGAACGTCATGGACCGCGGGGGCCCGGCACCGGCCCCCACCGTCGGCGCCGATCCGGCCGCGGCGCCGCGGGAACTGCTCGGCGGCCCGGCACCGGGCCGGCCCGCCCCCGCCGGCGGCCCCACGGGCGGCCCCGCCGGCAACGGCCCGCGGGACTACGGCATCCCGGACCGGGTCACCACCGGCCGCGATCCGGCCCACGATCAGGGCGCGTTCGACGACGGCCCCCACACCGTCGACGGCGGCGACGGGACGCTGGCCGTACACGGCGTCACCAGCCGGCCGCTGCCCCCCGCGAACGTGCTGCCGCCCGAGGTGCGCCGACTCGTCGACGACCTGCTGGGCAGCCTGCCCCGGCCGCCGCTCGGCAACGAGCCCTTCGGCCCGCACCCGGCCGGTCCGGTGCCCCACCCGGGCGGACCCAAGGTCGACTTCACGGCCGACCAGGTCACGCCGTTCGACCTCGCCGTCCCCAACCGCCCGGGGAACCTCCCGGACGCCGTCGACAGGGCATGGGAACAGCTCAACAACCGGAACGACCCGGCCCACTGGGCCGACGAGCCGGCGCGGGCGACCTCGGGCCACCCGGGCGGGCCGGCCGACGGTCCGTACGGCTCGCCGACCGCGCACTCGGACGCCGTACCGGACACGGCACTCCCGACGCCCACAGCCGTCAGCGAGGCCGCCGACGCCCGCGCGATCGCCCACGGCGCGATCGCCAAGGACATCCAGTCGCGCGAGGCCGGCGCGGAGGGCCTGCGGCCGCGGCGCGGCTACTACAGGCCCGAGCTGAAACAGGGCGACGGCCGCGGCCCGCTCACCGACGTCAGGAACCAGCTCGACGCGATCACGACACAGCGCAGGAACCTGCTGGTGCAGCGTTCCGACTTCATCACCCGGGGCGACAGCGACAGCAGCGGCCCGGAACCCGACGCCGGGGCCGTGCAGCGGATCGACCGGCAGCTCGCGGACCTGGACGTCAAGGAGGCCGGGCTCGTCCACCGGAACGCCTGGTACCTGACCGACGGCAGGCCACCCGCCGTCAGCGACAAACCGGCGAAGCCGCTGGACAGCCAGGGCAACATCACCGAAGAGCTGAACAGCATCGCCACCGCACGCCGCAATCTGCTGGCCGGCGCACGGCCGCCCGGGGACGTCAGCTCCGACCCCGCACAGCAGGTGGCGGACCGGGGATTCGCCCCGCAGCCCTCCGCTGTCCGTGACAACGCACTCTCCCGGCACCTGGACCTCCTCGGGGACCAGCTGACCGCGGGCTCCCGGTCCGGGCACGAGGGAACCCGCGAACAGACGCCGCGGGCGGAGAGTGTTGCGGGGAGTAGCGCTGCGCGTGTGGTGCGGGTGGGTGAGGAGGTG
>JAJSZB010000138.1:0-15372 GCA_050613715.1 Streptomyces sp. IBSBF 3018 | reverse complement strand
CCACGCGGACATGACCCGCGCCGAAGCCGACGACATCGCCCGGCGCGCCACCGCCCTCACGAGGCTGAACAAGCGCGAGGCCGAAGCGCTCGAAGCCGCGTACCGCGTTGACGGCGCGCAGCGTGCCGCCGCCACGGACAAGGCCGCCGCCCAGTTCCCCCGGGACTACAAGGACTTCCTGACGGCGCAGTCCCGGTTCGAGCACGCGCGTGCCAACTGGCTCCTGCCGCGGGGGGAGAGTGTTGCGGGGAGTAGCGCTGCGCGTGTGGTGCGGGTGGGTGAGGAGGTGCGTTCTGTTCTGGGTGGTCGGCCGGTGGGTGCGGGGCGTGGTGATGCTGCCGGCACGGTGGAGCAGGCTGAGGCGAATGTGGGGGCGGCGAGGGCGCAGTGGCATGCGGCGGGCCGTGCGGTCGAGGCCACGGGTGCGGTGCGTGATGCCGTGAGGGCGAAGCTGGACGAGGCGGCGGCCACGCGTAGTCCGGGGGAGGACGGGTATCGGGCGGCGTACGACGAGGCGAATGTCGATCATCAGACGGCGCTCGCGGCGCGGGACGGCGCGGCGCGGAGGTATCTCGCCAACGCCAGGACCCACGCGGACATGACCCGCGCCGAAGCCGACGACATCGCCCGGCGCGCCACCGCCACGAGGAAGTTCCTCGACGCCCAGCGCGTACGTGACGCTCAGGAGGGCGAGGCGGAGCGGGCCCGGACGCTGCATGACGCCAACGCGGCGCTCGACCGGCTCGACGCCGCGGCGGCTCGGTCCAAGGCCGCATGGGCGGCGTCGCGGCGCGTGCTCGACTCCCGGGCCGACGCGCTGGCCGGCGCCGAGCGCGGCCTGGACACCGCGAACGGACCCGAACGCGACGCGTACCAGGCGGCGTACGACGAGGCGTTCGTCGACCACCAGCAGGCGCTGGCCGGGCACGACGTCGCCTACCAGAACCACCTCGCCGACCTCGCGGCCGCCAGCCGGGCCCACACGCGCCTCACAGAAGTCGAGGACAGCGTCACGCGCGGGATGATGTCGCCTGCGAAGGGAACCGGCAAGGGCAAGGCCGCGTACAACAGCTACGACAGCGCGCACGCCAAGGCCGCCAACGAGTACTGGTCCGACCGGGTCACACGGGCCGAGCAGGACCTGATCGTCAAGGGACGGGCGTACCGCGACGCGGCTACCGCCGCGGCCGCGAGCAGGACGCGGCTGGACGAGGGCGTCCGCGGACCGGACGGCGACACCGTCCCGACCGTCACCCGGTACGACGAAGGCGGCGCGCATCCGACCCGTCAGCACGATGCCCCGGTGCGGACGGCACGCAGGCTCATCGACGCTCACCGGGCCGCCGTCGAGCGTGAGGCCGTGGCCCAGGCGGAACACCAGGCCGCCGCGAAGGACCTTGCGGCAGCGAGGGCGAACGCCCGGCGTGCCGCCGCGGAGCACGGCACACCGGCGGGTGCGCCGAAGGCGAAGAGCTATGGCGAGGCCGTCAACGCCCACGAAGAAGCGGCCCAAGCACTGCAGGGCGCCGTCATGGCACGCCGGATCGCGGAGGAGGGCCTCAGAGCGGGGGGCGTGCCCGTCCACCGGAGGTACCAGCTCGCCTACGCGGAGCCCGGCCGGGCGACGCCCGCCGAGCGGCAGGCCCTGGCCGGAGCCTACGACGGTGCCGCAGCCGAACACGACAGCGCGCTCGCACGGGTACGGCAGACGCAGGAAGCCGTGGCCGCCCAGGAGGGCACCCTCAAGGCCGTCGCCGGCGACCCTGCAGTCGCGGCCGCGGCCGCGCGGCTGGCCGAGGCGAAAACTGCTCACGCCACCGCGAAGGCCGCCCTCGCGACGAGCCGGGAACACGTCGCCGCCGTCGCCAGCGCGTCGCGCCTCAGGGCCGCCGCGCAGCGCGAGCACCAGGCGGCCGTCGCCGCCGCGGACGCGGCCGGTGCCCGTCTCAAGGGCGCGGAACGCGACTACCAGCAGGCCGTGGACGCCAGCCCCCAGGTGTCGCAGGCGGCGCGGGGCCTGGACGACGCGCGCACTGCCGAGGCTGCGGCGACGGGGGATCTCGCCGCGGCCGGGGCGCGCCGCGACAGCGCGGAACAGGCGCTCGGGGAGGCCGGCGTCCCGGTCCGCTATCGGTACGACCCGCACACCGGCTCGGGCGACGTCCGCGCGCTCACCGACGCGTACGACCGGGCGGCGGCCAAACAGCGGCGGCTCGCCGCCACGTACCGGCAGGCCCAGACCGACCTCGCCGCGGCCCAGCGCAGGAGCGGCCCGGCGGTCGCGGACGCCCGCAACGACCTCGCCGCCGCCGAGCGGCACCTTGCGGAGGTCAGGCAGCGCTACCCGTGGCTCGCCGGCGACCGCGACCTTCCCTTCAGCAGGAACCCGGCGACCGATCAGGAGGCGACCCGTGCGTTCGAGGCGGCCGACCAGCAGGTCAGGGCTGCCAGGACCAAGCTGTCCGACGTGATGTGGGGGCCGCGTCCCGTCGGCCGCCCGCAACCCCACGCGGACGCGATGAAGTCCGCGCAGCACACGTTCGACTCGGCTGCCCGGGAACTGGCGGACGCCGTCGCATTCCGGAAGGCCGCCGAGATCGCGCTTCGGCGCGCGGGGGGCAAAGTCGACACGGACTTCGATCTGCGTGGCGCCGACGCCGCCGTGCGCGACCTGTGGAAGAGCCATCAGGCCGTCAAGCAGGCCCAGAACGACGCGGCGAGCAGGCTCAAGCTGGCGGCCGACTACCTCACGGCGGCGCGCGAGGAGCGGGCCCGCATCGACGATCTGCGGGCCAAGATCGAGGCCGGACCGGTGGTCACGTCGCGCCGGACGCCGGCCGCGGCCGACGCGGATGCGGCCGCGGCAGCGCAGGCCGACCGTCCCGAGCCCCGGAAGACCGCGCCGGACCCGGCCGGGGCGAAGCCGGAGTCGCCGCAGCCGAAGCCGGAGGCGGCCCAGCCGCGAGCGCAGGCGCCGAAGGGGAAGGGCACCGACGCGGACGCCCCCGTGCGGACGAGCCAGGAGCCGGCCTCTGCGGTCGACACGGGTCGGCCCGTCGACGCGGCCCAAGACCAGACACACCCGCAGCCGGACCAGGCCCCCGTGCCCGTCCAGAGCACGCACCCGGCGGCAGAGGCAGAGGTGCGCGGCACGGGCCACGAGGCGGACGAGGCAGAGCCGGCGAGCGCGAGTCGGTCGGCACAGGACGGCCAGGCAGGCCCGGCAGGTCACGCGGGCGAGCAGGACCCCGTGTCTACGGGAGCGCACCGCGAGGACCCGCAGGTCGGCGGCGAGGACTCTGCCCCACGCAGTCCGGTACGCACCGACCCGGCCGCCGAGGGCGCCGAGGCCGCGCCCCACGGGTCGCGCCAGGAGGCGGGTCCGGCCACGGCCGACGCGGACGGACCGGCCCCGCAGACCAACGCGGTTACGCAGCGCGCGGATCTGTGGGTGGCGTATCGGGACTACGAGGCGATGTCCAACCGACTCGCGGGGACCGAGCGCGCCCTCTTCAGCTCGCAGGAGGCCGCGACCGGCCCGGCGTGGGCGTTCGGCGCAGGCCTGATGGGCGGCGGGCCCGTACCGCTGGCCCCGGCACCCGAGCCGGACGGCGCGACCGTGGCGCAACCGGCCGCGTCGGCCTCCGGCGAGCCCGCGCCCGCGGCGGCGCAACCGGCCGGGCCGGCTTCGGGCGAACCGCCTGCCGCGCCGACGGAACCCGCCACACCCGCCCCCGCCCCCACTGCTGCGCCGTCGGCGCCTCCGCAGAGCTCTCCGCAACAGCCCGCACCGGCAGGCGCCGAGTCGGCCGCCATGCCGACAACAAAGCCCACCGCGCCGATCGCGGGCGCGTCCGCGCCCACCGCGGAACCGGTCGCCGCCGCACCCGCTGGCGATCCGTCACCGGCGAACACACCGCAGGCCACCACACCGCAGACGCCGGCCGCTACGGAACCCCGGGCCCCGGTGATCGAGCCGGGCGCGAACGGAACCTTCACCGTGACGCTGCCGAACCACCTGCTGGACCGGTTGGGTCAGGAGATCGGCGCCGGCCACAACGAGCACGCCACCAGCATCGTCAGCCAGCTGGGCGCCGACCTCAGGGACCGGGGCGCTGTGGTCGGAGCGGACGCCCAGGGGGCGACCGTGACCGTGGACGTGAGCAGCGCCAAGTACCAGGTCCCCGGCATCGTCATCGCCCAGGGCCTGGCCAACGACCTGCAGAGCAAGGTCGACTTCCACATGCCGGCGCTCACCCTCACCCTGTGCAACTGACACCGGGGTGAGGGCGGCGCCCGGCTGGCCGGGCGCGCGTCAGGCGCGCTCGGCCAGCATGACGACGCCGAGACCGGCCAGCGAGCACAGGTACTCCCAGTCGTCGGCGGTGCGCAGCCACAGGATCTCGCCCGGCGCCACCGCGGCCGGCTTCGGCACGTCGGTGACCGGCTCGTAGAAGCAGTCGACCAGCACCAGCGGCACCGGCGCCGCCCACCGTGACGGCGCCGGCCGGCTCGCGCGGTCGCCGCCGAGCACGGCCCGCTCCTCGTCGGTGCAGTGCTCCGTGCCCAGGTGGACGTTGATATGGGCCTGCACGCCGACCTGCGTACGGATCGCGTGCGCGATGCGGGCCCTGGCCCGTACCACCGGGTCGTCGTCGTCCGCGTAACCGGGGACGAGCGCCGCCATCAGTTCGGCAGGCTCGTCGGCGTAGCTGCGCAAGGCGTCGCCGTCGTGCACCATTTCGTACCGGTAGGCCGTGCCGTCGTCCTTCGTCGGCGCGGTCACCCGGTCCGCTCCCGGTCGCGATCTCACGGTCGTGCTGGCCATGGGTGGATTCTCCAGGTTCTCGGGGCCGTGCTCGCGGGGCCTTGTGCCCGCTGGTCAGCTGGTGCCCGGCGGACAGATCTCGATGGGGTAGGGGGCGCCGGGGACCGCCACCAGGACGCGCTGGGGCGGGTCGAGGCGCTCGGCGACCTCCCCGGCCAGCTTCGCACCCGCGGTGGTCCACCCCGGGTCGGTCAGGTGCACGGTGATGCGGGTGTCGCGGCGGGCGGCAGCGCGCTTGTGGGTGATGTCCGCGGTCAGCGGCGCGCCGAGTTCCCGTACGAGGCGCGGCGCCTCGGGCGAGCCCTCGTCGAGGGCGGCGCTCAGCCGGTCCAGGTCCGCGGGCGCCAGCACGTCGGTGATGTCGACGTCGACGGGCGCGAGCACCGGCTGCATCGGCAGCCAGGTCCTGACCGGCTGGAACGGCGTGCCCGCGGGCCAGGCGCTCCCGGCCGTGGCGCCGATCCCGGCTGCGGCGCCGTCCCCCGACCGGGCCGGGATGCGCAGCCAGGTGCCCTTGGGCAGTGTCACGCCGTCGCCCTCGCGGCGCAGCCGGGCGTCGCCGGGTGCGAGGGGCTCGGCGTGCTCCAGCACGCTGTGCGGCACGGTGACGGTGGTCGCGTCGTCGGGGAGTTCCGCCCCTGCCGCGAGGACCGGGAGGTGGACCGCCTGCCCGAGCTCGTCCCGCAGCTCCTGCGCCCACCGCATGAACTCCTCGCCGACGGTGGGGGACTCGTCGGCGTTGCGGTAGCTGATCGCTACCTCCTGGTCGGGGCGCAGCCCGAAGATGCGGAGCAGGCGCGCCACCGCCCGCGGGGAGATCTCCGCCCGGTCCTCGGGCCCGAAGGCCAGGGGCTGCTCGTCGACCAGGAGTCCGGCGAGGAAGGCCCGCGGCCCGCCGAACCCGGACAGCGCGGATGCGGGGGGGAACAGCTCCGTGAACCTCTCCGACGGGGTGTCGAACATCAGCCCGCCGGCCAGCGGGGTGACGTAGAGTCGCTCCAGGGGCACGAGTTCATCGAGGTCGGGATCGTCGCCCGGCACGGTCCAGCCGTCCAGGGCCGATATCGTGCCCGGCGACGGGAGGGCGGCGAAGCCGGTGCCCACCGGCCATGCGTCGGCGGGCGACGCCGCGCGCGGCCCGTCGGAATCGACGCGCACGACCGCTTTCGCCGGTACGGTGACGAGGTTCTCGGTCGCCGCGGTGATGGAGTCGTCCGCGACGGACTCGGTGCCAGCCGGGCCGTACAGCGAGACATCGGCGAGGTCGGCCGCGGCCATGGTGGAGTGCTCCCGCATCCGGTCCGCGGCAACGAGGTGGAACGGCTGTCCGAGGATGCGTGCCGCCTCCCGGGCCAGCGCGAGCAGCGGGCGGAGATCGACCTGTCGGTCCTCCGCCTCCTCCGCCTCCGTCGCCTCCGCCGCCACCTCGTCCTTGATGAAGGCCAGCACGGTCTGCCCGCCCGGCGACCAGCCGAGATGCGGCAGCAGCGCGGACAGGGCGGCCGCGGTCAGCGGCGCGCGGCCCTGCGGACCGTGGATCACCGGCTCGGACCGGGCGTCGAGGGTCACCCTGATCACGAAGGGGTCGGTGAACGGGTACCGGGTCCTCACCTGCTGCCGGAGCGCGGTGACCGGGGTCAGGTTGTCGAAGGGGTTGTCGAACGCGACGGCGCCGGGCGCCCGGGTCACGTAGACGTGGTCGAGGCCGAGGCCGGGCACGCCCTCGGGCACCGGCCGGCCGGCGGTGGGCGGGCGGACCCGGCCGGGCCAGGGAGTGGTCGCCCGCAGGGCGATCTCCCGCTCCCGGTCCGCGGCCCTGCGGTAGAACATGTTGAGCATCTGCAGCACGGGTCTGGTGTGCCGCGGACTGTCGGGGCCGAAGACCGTCAGGTCGCCGGGTTGGACCGGCTGGTGCAGCACGGGCTGTTCGACCCCGGCGCGCGAGCCGCGCGGTACGGGGTCGGGCAGCCGCCAGCCGGCGTTCACCATGCGCAGGGCGGTGTGGACGAAGGCGAGGCCGAGCACGATGCGGCGCTGCCACGTGGCCGGGTCGAGGCCGGCGTCGGGGAAGCGCAGTTCCAGGTGGTCCCCGCTCCGGCCCTTGACCTCCTTGAAGTTCAACGCGAAGTAGCGTTTCCCCTGCTGCGCCCGGGAGAAGATGTCGGTGACCCTGTGGTAGCCGTCTGCGGGTACGGGCGGCACCTCCCCGGCGAAGTGGGTGCCGCGGTGCGCCTCGGCCCGGGGGTCGGTGTTCAGCCGGAAGAACTCGTCCTCGAACGTCCTGAACAGATGGATCAGTGACTCGTGGGCGCGGACATCGGTGCCGAACTGGCCCAGGCTGATATGGATATGGCCGCCCTGCCCGGGCGTGGCCCTGCCGCCGTGCTTCTCGACGACTCCCAGGAAGGTCCCGATGTCGCGCCAGGTCCGCGCGCCGTCGGAGAGCGTGGGGGAGACGCCCTCGCCGCTCGCCGTGCCGTCCTTCTCCACCCGCCAGCCGTCGGGGCGGTCGGTGTAGCCCTCTTCCTCGGTCCCGTGCGCCTCAAGGATCTCCTGCTGGGTGGTGAGGCCCTTGTCGCGCAGCTCCTCGATGATCGCCTGGTTGCCGGCGTCGATCTGCTCCTGGTCCCAGTCGCGGGGGAACGCGTACTCGACCTCGATGCCGAACCGGAGGCCGCCCCGCGCGGGATCGGCGAGGCCGCCGGTGACGTCGTCGGAGATCTGGTAGTCCAGGTGCGGCACGCCCGCGGCCACCTTCGCGGCGGTCTCCGCGTGGATCCGTACGACGTCCTCGTACGTGGTGGGCGCGTCGGACTCGGCCGGATACCAGGTGTGGGCGAGCCGCTGGACGAGTGCGGCCGGCACCTCGGTGAGCGCCGTCCGGGGGACTCCGGTCGGGATGGGGGCGAGGCCGTGGCCGGCGAGTGCCTCGCGGAGCACCTGGTTCGCCTGGACACGACGCGAGGTGAGCCGCTGCGCGAGCATGCTCGGGGAGGCGTGGACGCGCTCGGCGTCCGGCAGGGACGTGGCGAGGCCCCCGACGTTCTTCAGGAACGTCGAGGACGTGCCCGACGTGCTTGCCTGCGCGGTGATCGCGGCCAGCGTGCCCATGATGCGACCGGCGGGGTCCTCGGCCTCGGCGGCGGCCGGCTCCGGGGGGACGCCGAGCATGTCGGAGCCGGCCGCGGTGAGGACGCCCACCGCCAGATCGGCGGTGGTGGCCGGCCCGGGAGACCGGCGGAGCAGGTTCGCCGCCGCGGCGTGCAGCGCGTCGAGACGGGGCTGCGGGCCGGGCGCGATCCCCGCCGCGTCCACGGTCCTGACCAGACCGGCCAGCGCGAACACGTCCTCCCTGGCGACATGGACGGTGCCGAACGCGTCCTGCACCAGCCTGCTGACCGGCGTCTGCGTCCCGAAGTACGCGACGAGTTCGCTCGTCGCGCGGAACATGCCGGGGTCGGAGAGCATCGCGGGGCGGTCGGGGAACGCGCGGGTGATCTGGCCGGCGATCCGGTCGGCGTGCTCCAGTTGTTCGTCGGTGAGCGGGCCGGACACGGGGGCGCCCGAGGTGTGGCGGGCCAGGGCCACCGCCATGTCCAGGCGCTGCGCGTGCTCGACCGGGTTCGCGTCCCCTGCCGGCCGCTCCCGTATCTGCGCGAGCAGTCCCGCGGGCACCCGCGCGTCGTCAAGCTCGTAGGTGATGGGCCCGACCTGCTCGGGGCGCTCGGAGCGCAGGTCGACCCGGTCGGCCGGACGGACGGGCTCCCTGTCCCAGCCGGCCGTGCCGATCAGCTTGCCGAGCCGGCCCAGATGCAGGTCGTGCAGCGCGACCTGACGGGGAATCAGCCGTCCGTCCGCGGCCTGCACAGGGCGGCCGTCGGCCCAGGTGCGGAGGAAGTCCCCCATCAGGCTGTCGCGGGACTCCGCCCCGGGCTTCTCCACCTGGATGCCCAGCATCTCCGCGACCGACCGTGCGTACTGTGCCTCGTGCGCGCCGGTCGTCCAGATGCCGTGCGCGTCGATCATCCGCTCGCCGCTGCCGTGTCTGACCCGGACGGGGTTCGCGCGGTCGGGTTCGTCGAAGTCCAGCCGGACGTGGAGCTGCGAGCCGTCGGTGAGCGTGTGCTGGTGGTTGAAGTACAGGTCCACCCCGTTCAGGGCGTGCTGCCGCGTCTCCTCCATCGCCTGCGCGTCGGGCCGTGCCATGGAGGCGCCGGCCGACGCCTGGGAGCGGATGGGCAGGGTGACCTCGGTGACCGTGTGGATCGAGTTGCCCCAGCTGATCTGCATCCGGCGCACCTGGAGGAGGGTTCCCGCGGACGTCCTCACCTCCGTGGGCGGCGTCGCCTCGCGTGCGGTCTGCCACTGGGCGGGCACGAGGCGGCGGGAGTTCGGGCCGTTCGCGGGGGTCCGGTCCTGCTGCGGGGGAGCTTCTGAGACGGCCAGGTGGCCGGCGTACCGGTCCCAGTCGTGCAGCCGGTCGAGCTGCTCGCGCGTTCGGACGGCGGCGACCGGCCGCGGGGTGTGTCGGTACCGCGGCTCGGGCTGCGTCAGGGCGCGCCGCAGATCGCTCACCGCGACCCGCTCGTGCACCCCGTTGGTGACGCGCTTGGCGAGCGGTACGAGGGCGATCAGGCGCGGCAGGTCGTCGCCCTCGGCGGCGGGGGACCGTCCGAAGACCTCGCGCGTGACGCGTTCGAGGCCCGCGAGGTCGCTCTCCTCCGCGTCCTGAGGACGGGTGCGGCGCGCGAGGTTGACCATGTGCCGCAGGTCCTTCAGGCGCTCGACCGTCAGCTTGCCGGTGCCGGGCATCTGCAGCGCGAGGGCTATCAGGTCCCGCGGCGCGACCCCGCCCCTCGGCAGCCCGAGCATGCTGATGTCGCGCGGCCTGACCGGCTCCGACGGTGACATGCCGAGCAGGTCGCGGATGGCCTGGTCGACGCGGCCGGTCGCCGGGGGACCGGACTCGGACCCGGGCGGAAAGGACCAGGTCTCCGCCTGTGTGATCGCCGCGGGTGCGGGTGCGTCCGCCGTTGCCGTGGGTGGCTGGTTGCTGGGGCCTTCCCAGGGGTCGTCTGCGGAGTCCGCGGGGGTAGGCGTGGGGTGTGGTGCCTCGGGCCGGGCGCCGCCGGCCGGTTCCGCGTAGGGCGCGGCCACGCCGCGGTGTTCGCCGAGGCGGCGTGCGAGGTTCCGGCCCGCCCGGTAGCCGCCCGCCACCAGTTCGTCGGCGACCTGTTCGATGTCGGCGTCGCGTGCGTCCTCGCGGGCGTGGACCTCGCGTGGGGTCGATCCCATCGGGTGGTGGTCCCAGATGCGGACGAGGTCGGCGGCGATCCGCCGGACGCCGTCGGGTGCCGTGGCGGACATCTCGGAGATGTCGACGACCGCGCGGCCCTGCCGCCGGACGTCGGCGGACCGGCGGCGCCTGCCGGAGGAACCCGTCCCCGGGCCGATGAGCTCGACGCGGACCCGGTCGTCGGGGATGTCCAGTTGCCGCATGCGCGGGTCGAGGACGCCGAGCAGGGCGTCGGCGACTGCCGTGTCACCGTCGATGCGTACGGTGACCGGGCCGCGCCGGGCCGCGTCCAGCACGTGGGTGCCGAACTCCGACAGCCACCGGTCCGGCTCGTCGAGGTCGACGGAGGCGGTGCTGGGCAGGTGCTCGGCGGCGCGGTCGATGACCCGTTCCAGGGTCAGCAGGGCGTCGGCCCGGCTGCGGAACTCGTCCGGGTCCAGCCCCTGTTGGGCGCTGAGTTCGGCGAGCCGGCCGACCGCCGGGTGCAGCAGCGTGACGAGCGAGGCGGCGGCGCGCTGCCGGCGCTCCGGTGACGCGGAGCCGCTGCGCAGCGTCTGCAACTGGCGTACGGCCTTCGCGCCGTCGGGCAGCAGTCTGTTGCGTGCGGGGCGGCCGGTGTCGAGCGACTCGACGAACGTCAGGGCCGTGCCCAGCCGCGGCAGCAGGGGATCGTCGCTCGGCGCGTGACCGAGGAGCTGGGCGACCAGCCGCCGCTGCGCCGCGAGGGTCCTGCGTCCTTCCGACGTCCTGGCCAGCCGGTGCAGGTCGATGGACTCCTGGTGGGAGTCGCGCAGCTCAGCCTCCATGTCCCGGAAGTTGCGTGCGAACCCCCGGGCATCGGTCATCGGCTGCCTGCCGTGGACGCGTGTCTCCACGACCACGGCGGCGGGGTCCAGCCGGGGGTTGCCGGCGCGGTCCGGGTTGGTGTCCAGCGTGCGGAAGTGGGTGCGCACATGCATCGCCTGGTACTGGTTGATGCGGTGCGTGTTCTCGTCGGGGTCCTTGAGGACCTGGTCCAGCAGGTCGCCGATGGTCAGGTCGGGTCCGTCGGCGAACAGCCTCGCTTTCTCCGCCTGGTCCTTCCACAGCGAGAGGCCGAGGGGGTTCGCGATGTTCGGGAGCCGGGTGCGGAGGTAGTACGTCAGGGTGTCCCTGATCTGCGGCCCGATGTCCGTGATGAACTCCCGGACGTCGTCGGAGCGGAACCCCTCGCGGATGGCCGCCAGGTCGTTGCGCACGGTCACGGCGGTCATGTTCTTGGCCCAGTCGCCGTAGACGTCGTGGGCCGCGATGGCCATGACCTGGGTGTAGACGAGGGCGAAGGCGCCGCGCAGTTCCCTGAAGTCGGGGTCGGCCGTCAGCAGGTCCGCCACGTAAGCGGGCAGTGTGTCGTCGATCTCCTGCTGGTCGGCGAAGTAGGAGGTGGCGACGTACGTGCCGAAGTCCATGGCGTCGGTGAGATAGAGCTCGGTGTTCCGCGCCGTCGGGTACTCCTTCTCCAGGCCGCGCAGGACGTAGCCGAGCATGCGGTACTGGGCGGACAGCGGGAGGCCGTACGTCCAGTGTGTGTTCAGCAGGTCGCGGAGGGTCCGCGGCTCCGGCAGGCCCATCCGTGCGGCCCGCTCCCGGGCAGGCCCCAGGACGGCGGGGTTGGGCCTGAACCGCGTCGTGGCGAGGTGGTCGGGCACGTTGAAGCGCGCCTCGGGGAAGAGGTCGCCGAGTCCCGCGCCTTCGGCTTGGAGCGAGTCGAACCGCTCCAGTGCGTCCAGCATGTCGTCGAGGACCTCGTCCGGGTCGGGACGGCCCTCGTCGCCGGCCACGATCGCGGCCGGCTTGGCGACGAGTTCCGGAACGTAGCCGGCCATTCCCGTGTCTAGGACGATCTTGTAGGTGCCGGTTTCCACCAGCGTGGGCATGAACCGGGGCACGCCGTGGCCGGCAGGCAGGACGACCTCGACGCCCCAGATCTCGCCTTCGGGGCCGAAGGCGCCGTGGGGGTGTGCTGCGGTGTGGTCGAGTTGGGCGAGGGGGGTGGAGTGGGATTCGGTGAGGTGGCGGAGGGCGTCGGAGAGGTGGCGGCCGTAGGCGTCGATGATGGCGACGTGGGCGGTGTGGGGGGCTGGGGCGACGCGGGTGGGTGGTGTGGTGCTCGTGGTGGCGGTGGAGTTTCCGAGGTCGCGCCAGCGGATGCCGTTGGTGGTGTGGTGGGCGGTGAAGGCGTGGCCGGTGTTGTTGGGCTGGTCCCAGAGGATGAGGGCTGTGCTGCCGGGGCCTGCGGTGGTGAGGGCGGCTTCGACGGCGTTCCAGGAGGTGGGGGTGGACCAGCCGGGGCCGGGTGCGAGGCGACGGCGTGCGTCTGCGGTGGTGCCGGTGTGGGTGGTGTTGGTGATGATCTGGTCGTCGGTGGTGCGGTCGGGGACGATGCCTTGTTGGTAGAGGTCGTGGGTGAGGGCTTCGAGCAGGGGCAGGCAGGGGTTGTCGGGGAGCTGTCCGCCGTTGGCTTGCAGGACACGGTCGTGGACGGCGTTCGCCCGGGCGTCCAGTTCCGCCGCGCTGAGCGCCAGCTTGGTGCGGGGGGCGAGCGCGGCTGGCAACGGCACGACCCCGAGGTTCAGCGGGGGCGCCGCGTCGTCCGTCGGCGCGGCGGGCGTGCCGGGTTGCGCGGGGCGGGGAGCGGGCTGCGGCGGGCGGAGTTGCGCCCGTGCCCAGTGGCCGGGGACGGCCTCACCCGGCGTGAGGTAGTAGTCGGTGACGGTCCCGTCGAGGGTTTCGAGGGTGACCTTGAGGCCCTGGTAGGTCTGGTGGTGGACCAGGGTGTGCGGGTCGTCCGTACGGGGGGTGGGGGCGGGCACGTGCGGCAGGCTGTGCTCCAGGCGGAGCCGGTGGGCGATCTCCCGGAGCTCGTCGGGGGTCATCCCGGCGGGCAGGTCTTTCGGCTCGGTGAGCGGGGCGGTCGGGGCGAGATGACGCGCCACCACCACCTGGAGGCCCTTGCTGCGGATGGCCGTCGGCCGGGTGCCGTGGGGCGGCGGCGTGGGGCCGAGTTCCGCGGCGCGGCCGAGCGCGGTGGTCACCGCCGCCTGGTCGTGCAGGGGTGTCCAGCCCTGGGCGTCGTCGGGTGTGACGGTCTGGTGGTGCGCGCTGTCGGCGAGTGAGGCCAGGCCGTGGTTGTGGAGGAAGGTGTGGCGGATCCAGGACCGGATTTCCTGGTCGGTCATGGCGTGGTCGACCACGACGGTGCGGGCGTCGGCGTGGGTGCTGTCGGTGGTGACCTGGATGTCGACGCGGTGGGTGCGCGCGGGTGTGCCGACGAGTTCGGCGAAGAGCTCGGCGAAGCGTTTCCGTGTCGCGTCGAACTGTGGCGGCGAGAGGGTGCTCGAACCGTTGGCGAGGTTGAGCAGCACGTCCACCCGTACCGCCTGGCGTCCGTCCTCGTGCAGGGTGCGATGGGCGAGGTAGGGCGTGTCGCCATGGCGCGAGGGGATGACGGGTCCGGTGGCGACCACCGGGGCGCGGGGCACGGTGTTCCGGGGAGCCGGGACTGGCTGGGAGACGGGGTGGAACCCGGCAGAAACGATCTCCTCGATGCCCGGTTCGCTGAGCATCGGCGGGCGGGCCCGCCAGGCAGCCGACGTCTTCGCCCGGGCGTATGCGACGTCGGAGGCGGTGGCGCTCTTGGTCCAGTTGTCGACCGGGATACGGCCCCTCAGCCGGGCGCCGATCGTGGCGGGGTCGATGCCGTGGTCGCCGAGCGCGAGGACGAGGCCGCCGTCGACCGCGTCGTCGGAGGCGGGAATGTCGTCGTGTCCGATCGTCCGGGTGTTCGGCGGCAGCGGCCCCGGCTGTGTGACGAAGTCCAGCGTGAGGTGGACGCCGCCACCCAACAGTTGGGGCTGCACCGTCTGGGCGAAGCGTCGGCGCAGCCACCGCTCGATGTCGCCCATCTGGCTTGCGGACAGCCGGCCGTTGGGGTTGACGAGGTGGAAGTTCAACCGCAGGTCGGCGCGCTGCCGCCCGTCGGCGAACAGCACGGCGCGCGCGTCGACGAGCCGGCCGCTGCCCAGGTCGAGGGTGGACCAGGGGGTGGTGGCCACGACGGGTGCGGGGGAGTCCGACCAGTCGTCGTGCGCCATCTGCACGGGGCGGAAGACGACGTGGCGTCCGTCGCGGACGATGCCCTCCATGGGCACGTTGTGGGACTCACCACGCCAGTAGTAGGCGCCGTTGGGGAGCGGTATGACCGGCGCCGTCGGGGTGGGTTTCCGCCCCTCCGCCTCGAACACGGCGACCGCGCGTTCATGGGCCTGTCCGATCCGGTCGAAGACCTCCTTGAGGGACCAGTCCGGGGGGAACATCAGGTGGGACGCGCCGTCCTGATGGTCCTGCCAGTTCGCGTACAGGTCCGCGTGCGGTTCTGAGGGCCGCACCGGCGTGCGCAGGAACCAGGTGCGCACCGGCAGGGTGCCGTTGGCCAGCGGCTCGCCCACCTCGTAGAACAGGCCGTGGTGCCGGCGCACGTCGTCGGGCAGCAGGATGTAGGCGCCGGTGCGGGTGCGCCGGTCCCCGTACATCGCGTGGCGCTCGGCAAGGTNCCGGCGCACGTCGTCGGGCAGCAGGATGTAGGCGCCGGTGCGGGTGCGCCGGTCCCCGTACATCGCGTGGCGCTCGGCAAGGTTGGTGCGCTGCGGGGCCTGCGACCCCGGGAGAGCGGTCTGAGCGGCGCCCGCCGGCACGATGCCGGTGTCCTCGCTCGTGGCGCCCTGGAGGGTGACGCCGTGGTACGTGCCGGTCCAGTGCCGGGCGCCGGTGTCGGGGTGCTGCGTCCAGGTCCTGTGGCGCAGGGCGTGCAGGTGCGCCTGCTTCGTCGCGTAGTCGGTCTGGCGTGGGGTCCAGGTGTCGGGGAGTTGGGGGAGTGCGCCGGGCCTGGCGGGNCGCCTGCTTCGTCGCGTAGTCGGTCTGGCGTGGGGTCCAGGTGTCGGGGAGTTGGGGGAGTGCGCCGGGCCTGGCGGGGCGGAGGTTGGTGAGGAGGCCGTCCCTGAGGTGGCCTTCGATGGTCATGACGGTGCCGTCGACCGTGTACTGGCCGGTCCACCGGCGGACGGACGAGTCGGGGGAGACGGGTTCGACGGCGCCGCCCGCCACCGCGTGCTGATACGCGACGGTGACGGCCTGGTGGATGCGCGCGTCGTCCCAGCCGGGGAACTGTTCCCGGGTCTGCGCGGTGACGACCGGGGAGGGCTTGAGGGGC